>JBJMII010000199.1:0-13891 GCA_045806925.1 Mycobacteriales bacterium | reverse complement strand
GACGGGCTACCTCCGCGGTGACCACGCCGCCGGCCAAGCGAGACGACGTGAGTGCCAGATCTGCGCTGCGCAGCGTCCGTCGCTGAGCGCCGGGCGTGAACGTGGGCCTGCCCGCCACCAGTCGTTCGTAGACCTTGCGAATCTCCTCCGTGCCGGTAGCGGACTGGCCGTCGGGTAGAGCCAGCACCGCGTCCGGTTCGTAGAGAGCGACGAGGCCGTCGACGTCGGCGGCATTGAGGCGCTCGACGATGAGACGACTCAGGTCCTCCGGCTGCATGGCGCGGTTGCGCTCGGCGTCCTCACCCACGACACGAGCGTCTCACGGACCCCGACAGTCGGACTGAGTCATGACCTGCTCGACCCAGTTCGGGCCGGTTCGGGACGGCGAAGGAGACGTAGGTTCCGCGGCCGCCGCCGCTGGGGCGTCCGTATGCCTTGGCGGCGAGGTGACCGTCGGCGCGCAACCGGACGTTCAGCGTGGTGAGCGTGAAGGTCTCACCGCGTCGAGCGTCGGTCCACTGCAGCGTCTCCGGAATCGCCACGTTGATCGCCAGCGCGGTCACCTCGACGTCGTCGCTGCGCACGAACGCATGCTCCCAGACGTCTCCCGTCCGATCCGGTCATCGAGACGCAGGGGATGCCGGGGACGGCGCGTCAGCCTCGTCGCGCACATCGACAACATCAATTCCTCCGTTCTTGGGACGGGCCGACGCTGCGTCCGTACTGTGCCAACCCACAAGACGTCGCAGACGTGCACAACCGCGAGGGACGGAGCCATGGACTTCAACGGGATCAAGATGTCGGATGGAACCGAGTATCGAGCGCTTGTGAGATTCGACGAACTCGTCGCGATGATCGACTCGACTCTGAAGGCCGGTGGTCTGCTCACCATCCCGATGGGCATGAACAAGCCGGGCAGACCGGTCACCATCAATCCGCAGCATGTAGTCTCGCTCACCGACTACAGCGGCGCCTGATCGCTGATCGGCAGAGTTCCGAGTACGAGTGCGCTTCCTTGTGCGACCGAACGGCGGAATTATCCAACGCCCATTCCGATAGGAGAGGATCCACTTGAGCGACCACCGGGCGGGCGTCGAAGCACCTGAAGGTCACCGAAGGCTGCCCGAGGGCATTTGGGTAGCGCTGATCACCGCTGCCGCCACCCTCGGAGTGGCCGTGATCGGATTGTTTGGCGCAGCATCGACCGGCGCGGTGAGTGTTGGCTTCGGGGCACCGCCGACGGAGGTACGTACCGTCACCGTCACGGTCGCTGCGCCCAGTGCATCGAGTCCTTCCGTTGCCATGACACCCGCTGCGTCATCTTCGAGTCCACAGGCTCCTGGAGGCGCAGCGGCGAGGTCCTACTTGAGAGACCTGCAACCGGCCGATGGTGGCTACAAGTCCCCCCACCCGACAACTCTCGGCCAGAAGCAGTATTTCGACAGCATCGGCATGTATTGCAGTGGAAGCACCACGCGGATCGTCTGGGGCGTACCGCTCAGTAGTCGGAGTCTGGTCGCCGTCGTGGGCATTGATAGCGGTGCTGGCCACTCCGCCATCGGTGGAACGGCACGCCTGCAGTTCCAGGACGAGAACGGCAGTCCTATTCGTTCTGTCGAAGTAGCCATCGGAAGGCCCGCGTCGATCAACGTCCCGGTGGAGGGCAAGGCACAACTGCGAGTGCTGTGCACTGCGCATAACACCGAGACCGAACGCAGGGGATATGTACCCTACTTCGATGTCGAACTCGCTGACGCAGCGTTCGTATCTTCCGCTTGATCAACGGCGGCGCGCGGCGCAGCCGCCTGCTGTAGCCGGACTGCCGGGCAGATACGGAAGCTCCGGGTCCGCATGGTGAGCTCGTATGCATGAGCGCGGGCCGAATCCCTGCGCCCGCCGGCGGCCCGGTGGTGTAACACCGGTGCTGTTCGTCGCCTCCTAGCGGTACGCGAGGAGGACGTCGTGGGCTGGGTGGGCCGTTCCGCTTTACCCACCCGGTGACGGGCATCGCCGGACAACCCGCGATGCACTGAGAGGGCCATGGTCCGGTCCCCCCGCGGAGCGCCCCTCACCGCCTCCTCAACGTCTCTTGCTACCACCGAACCTGGACCACCGTCACGTAAACTCCAAGACTCGCCCACCGCATCCATGTGCTGATATGAGGTGTCATGCGTGGGCTGCCTGGAACTTGGCAACGAGATCTGCGGGCACCCGGCCACGCTGGCTGACCTCTATGCCCTGCGACTCGGCCCAGGCCCGGACCGCCTTCGGGTCATGGTCTCGAGCTGCTCCCGCGCCGGTAGTACGGCTACCCCGGCCACGGCCGGCGCCGCCGCGCGGCCCTCCGGCGGTGCGACGGGCGGCGGAGACGTACCTGGCCAGGTCCGCCCGCAGCGCCTTCGCGTTCCTCTCCGCCAGGTCGATCTCGTAGTCGGTCCGGTCCAGGCTGAATCGGATTGTCTCGCCCTTTCCCTCCGGAATGGGCTTGCCGTCCAGGTCGTCGGTGAGCTGGACAATTGTACGCTGCGCCATCGTCGTGAGCCTTCCGTGATCGTATGTAACAGGATTGGACCGGAAGCCCGTCCGGCTCGTCCGGCCAGAATTGACTATAGCCCGATCTTGGCTGAGCCAACATCCGCGTAACCACCAGGGCCGGACCATTCGCTGTCGCGGTCACCCCCGGATCGGCGCACCGTGGAGACATGACAACATCCCACGTCCTTCCGACTCTCACCTACTGCAGCCGGCCGTCGCCGGCTACCTGGCCCGGAGCCGGCAGCCGGCTATCCCCACCAGATCGACGGGAGGTCGGCGACGCTGATCCGCCGGCCCGTGACCTGCGGGCGGCGTCGAGCTTGCTTCCGGAGTCGGTGCGGACCGCCGATCCGCGGGACCGGTGCCCATCAACCCGCACGGTCGAGGTTGCGACCAGGGACAAACGTCCCGGAACCCGAGGACCTCCGGCCGCGGCGCCCGAAGCAGATGCGCCAATAGCGTTCCGGCAACCTGCACATCGCGGAGAGAGGGCCGGAACGTGAATCGCACTACAATCGACAGACTGGTCTCGGCGATCGGCGCTGTCGCCGGCATCGCCTTGCTGGCCGCGGCAGCGCTGCTGTTCTACGCGCACGGATACGTCCACGGCCAGGTCGCCGACCAGCTGAAAGAGCAGCAGATCGTGTTCCCCGCCGAGGGAAGCAAGGGTCTGACCTCCCTCCCACCGGCGGACCAGGAGGTCATGCAGAAGTACGCCGGGCAGACCATGGAGAACGGCGACCAGGCTCAGGCCTTCGCCGACCACTACATCAAGGTCCACCTCGATGAGGTCGCCGGCGGGCAGACCTACTCGCAGATCAGCGGCAAGGCGCTCGCCGACCCCTCGAACGAGCAGCTCACCGGGCAGGTGCAGACCCTCTTCCGGGGCGAGACCCTCCGCGGGCTGCTGCTCAACGCGTACGCCTTCGACACGATGAGCAAGGTCGCCCTCATCGCCGCCTGGATCTCCCTGGTCGCGGGCCTGTTCCTGCTGCTGCTCGCCGCTCTCGGTCTCCGGCACGCCCGGCGGACACCGGCCTTCGATCGAGAGCAGCAGGCAGCGGTCGCCTGACGGACCGGACGGAGGGCGCGCTGAGGGCGGCGCGCCTCCGGCTCCGGGTCGTCGGGACAGGTTCACCGCAACCGAAGGAGACTCCCCGATGTGGGCTGAGAGTGTGACCGGTCTGGTGGTCGGCCGGCGGATGGGCCGGGGCGGCGGCGAGGGAGCTGGTGTGGCAGTGGCTTCGGTAGACCTGCGCCGGGAGGCCGAGGAACTCATCGCCTCGGCGGGTCGAGCGCCGTCCTTGCACAACGCGCAGCCGTGGGCATTCCGGGTCGGGCGGGACAGCGTCGAGGTCCACTTCGACGACCGACGCATGCTGCCGGTGGCCGACCCGGTCGGGCGGCAGGCGTACCTGGGCCTGGGGGCCACGGTGTTCGGTCTCCGGTTGGCGATGGCCGTGAGGCATCGCGCGGTCCGGGTCGACATCCGGCCCGATCCGGGCCGGCCGGATCTCGTCGCGCTCGTCACCGTGACCGGCGAGCGGCCGCCCACCGCCGAGGAGGTACGGCTGGCCGCGGCGGTGCCGCGACGCCGGACGGTCCGCACACCGTTCGAGGACGAGGAGGTGCCCGTCCCGCTGCGGCTGGCCTGGCGGGAGCACGCGGAGGCCGAGGGTGCCGTCCTGCGCTGGGTGGAGCGGATCGGGGAGCGCAGCGGGGTCGCCCGGTTGGTCGGCGAGGCCGACCGGCAACAGCTGCACGATCCGGCCTACCTGGCGGAGCTGCGGCGCTGGACGACACCCGAGCGCGTCGCCGAGGGCGCCGGAGTGCCCTCGGCCACGTTCGGGGTCACCCCGGAGGTCGCCCATGCGGCCCAGTTCACCCTGCGCGACTTCGGCGCGGGCCGGCGCCCGCTGGAGCCCCGGCATCCGGGGCCACTCGAGGAGCATCCCCTGGTCGCCGTCCTCGCCACCGCCACGGACTCCGCCGACGACTGGCTGCGTGGCGGGCAGGCACTGATGCGGGTGCTGCTCGCCGCGGCCGACGAGGGCTATGCCGCGTCCTACCTCAACCAGCCGATCGAGCTTCCTGGGCTGCGGCAGCAGCTGCGCGACGAGTTGCGGCTTCCCGGCCATCCCCAGCTGGGGTTGCGTCTGGGTCGCCCGTCGGGACCGATCTCGCCGCCTACGCCCCGGCGGCCGCCGGCCGAGCTCCTGCTGCCTGACACGCCGGCGTGAGTGGCTCGGCGATGCAGCGATCGAGGAACCTACCGAGCCGAGCCCCCGCGGTGTGCCGAACGGGCGGCAGGTGCGAATCCCGCTCTGATGAAGGGGAGGCAGGCATGTCCGAGTAGCGAGGCGGAGACTCCTGCACTACGGGCGGTCGTTGGGGACGGCACGATAACCGGAGAGGACGCCGCGGGCGGCAAGGACGCAGCCGCGGACCCGGACGTGGAGGAGGTCGGGTGCTCGCCGTGGACCTGGACGTCGTTAGGGTGTTTCTGCACGTGCTCGCGGCGACCGTGTGGGTGGGTGGTCAGCTCACCCTGGCTGGCCTGCTGCCGGCGCTTCGGGCGATCGGCGGCGGGGCCCCGCGGGCGGTAGCCCGCCAGTTCAACCGGATCGCCTGGCCGGCCTTCGCAGTCCTTGTGCTCACCGGCGTCTGGAACGTCGCCGCCGAGGGCGACCGGGGCGGCCGCTACCGCGCGACCTTGATGGTCAAGCTCGTCGCCGTCGCGCTGTCCGGTGTCGCGGCGTACGCCCACGCCCGAGCTCGCAGCCGCCGTGGACTCGCGATCTGGGGGGCGGCGACCGGCGTCAGCGCGGTGCTGGCGCTGTTGCTCGGCGTCATGCTCGGCACGCATTGACGGGCACGCCCATGCGTTGAGCGCCGGGGTCGATCACTGCTCCTTCTGCGCGACGTCCGAGAGCGACGTGTGCGCACCGGCGCCGATCCGGACCGTAGGGCCAGAGCCATCCGCGGGGTCGGCCAGCCCCACCCGGAGCCGGAGCGGGATGCAACCACTTCGCGCGAGGACGTCCCACCGATGCCTCCGCGGTGCTTCACTCGACGTATCAGCGTGGACCGTCCTGTCCCCTCCTGCCTGAGACCGGTCGCTATCCCCTCGCAGCTCAGGAGCCGTCATGACAGAACCGGAAGCCCTCGACGCCATCTCTACCCGGTGGGAGCCTCCGCAGGAGCTCCTCGACCGGCACCAGGCCCGCGTCCTGCGTCCCGACGAGGCCGTGTCCGCGGCCGACGGCGAACCGGTCGGATCGACCGTCTACCGCGCCCACGAGCTCCTCGTCGCCACGGCATCGATCGTCGACGGCCCGCAGTTCTCCACGTTCCTGGCCGAGACCCTGGCGGCCATCCAGCTGGTCGTAGCCGAGCTCGGTCCGTCGGCCGGGCCGGGGGAGCCGCCGGCGAACTGGGCCGGGTTCCGCCAGCAGCTGCTGGCGCGTGACGACCCACCGCGGGCGGTGGCGTTGACGCTGGTGCAGGACCCGAACCAGCCGCCGGACCGCCCGGTGGACGCCTGGCGGGCCGCGCAGCGGTTGCGCTGGACGGCTCGGCAGCGTGGCCTCGACGAGTTCGCGGTCGAGCTCAACCACCTGCTGTTCGCCGAGCAGCCGCCGAACACGTTCGAGGGTGTGCCGATTACCCACCCGCACGGGCTGGACGACTGGATCGACGGGACGCGGGCGAGCGCGGGCCTAGCCGGCAGGGTGCCGCTGCGACTGCTGCTGCCGTACCCGGCGCGGCGGGCATGGACCGCGGGTGCCGGTTGGCGGCGGGTCGCCGTCGCCACCCTGGACACCGGCTGCGGCCAGCATCCCTGGCTCGAGCCGGTCGTGCCACCGCGAAATCTGGGGGCAAGTCCCCATCCGGATCCGGTGATCGTGTACGGGCTGCCGGACGGCACGAACCCGTATCAGACGCTGCCGGTCCCTCCGGACGCCGAGTTCTACCCGTACACGGCCGAGCCGCTGCTGCGCATCCCGGACAGGTTCGCCGGTCACGGTACGTTCATCGCCGGAGTCATCCGCCAAGGTGCCCCGGACGCCCGCATCCGGGTGATCCGGATCATGGGCGGCGACGGCGTGACGTACGCCGTGGTGCTGGTCAACGCCTTGAACCGACTCCTGCACGCGACCGGGACCGGCCGTGCGGAGGATTTCGTCGACGTGGTGTCGCTGTCGCTGGGGGCGTACTGGGAGCAGATCAACGTGGCGTACCGGTCGCTGCTGGCGGACGTGCTCTTCGAGCTCGGCGAGGCCGGAGTCGCGGTGGTCGCCTCGGCCGGCAACGACTCGACGGCACGACGGAAGTTCCCGGCAGCTTTCGCGGACCGCGACCCGCAGCCGGCCGTGCCGCTGACCAGCGTCGGCGCCCTCAACCCGAACGGCAGCCGGGCGGCGTTCAGCAACGACGCGGCGTGGGTGACGTGCTGGCAGCCCGGCGCGGCCCTCGTGAGCACCCTGCCCACCACGCTGCAGGGCAGCAGCACCCCGGTCCTCGACTCGCCCGGCGATCCGGCGACCGGGCGGGTGGCCCGCAGCGCGATCGACCCGGACGACTACACCGGCGGCTTCGCCCGCTGGAGCGGGACGTCCTTCGCGGCACCGGTCCTCGCCGCGAAGATCGCGGCGCAGCTGGTCCAGCAGCCGGGGACGCTGACCGACCTGGACGGCGACCACGTCCGCACGCGGGCCAAGGCGGCGCGGAACCTGGCGATCGCGCAGCAGGATGACGACTGACCACACCTCGGCGTGGTCCGCCGGGGCGCCGGCGGCGGACCGCGCCGTGCGGCTCGGCGCTCTGCTCGACAGGGCCCGGGCGGGCGACCGCACGGCGTGGAAGCCGCTGGTAGCCGAGCTCAACCCGCGGCTGTGGCATCTCGCCCGTGCGCAGGACCTGACCCCGGATGAGGCGATGGATGCCGTCCAGGTTGCCTGGCTCGAGCTTCTCCGGCACGTCGACTCCCTCCGGTCGCCACTGGTGCTGACGGCCTGGCTCGTCACCACCACGAAGCGCGAGGCCTGGCGGATTGCGGCCCGACGCCGGCGCGACCAGGGATTGGACCTGACCGAGGCCGAGAACATCCGAGAGCCGGCTCCGGGTCCGGAGCAGCTGGTCGAGCTGGCCGACCGGGACCGGGCGCTCTGGGAGCTGGTCGAGCAACTGCCGCCGCGGTGCCGGCAGCTCCTCCGGATGGTCGCCCTGCAACCCCGCCCTGACTATGACGCGATCGTCGAAGCACTGGGCATGCCGAAGGGCAGTATCGGACCGACCCGGGGCCGCTGCCTGGCTCTGCTGCGCGCACGCCTTGCCGCCGATCCCCGTTGGAGCGAATGATGAGCCAGCCGTCGGATTCACACCCTGTCGCGGGCGAGGACGACGTTCTCGACGAGTCGGACAGCGCCATCCTCGACCGACTGGACCATCTGCTCAGGGTGCTCAACCCACCGCCGCCGGACCTCGACCGGCTGGTCTGCTTCGCCCTGGATCTGGAGCGGGTCGATGCCGAGGTGGCCGTGCTGCACCGGTTGCTCGACGTGGCAGGAGCACGTGGCTCCCAGCGGCGTACGGTGACCTTCGACACCGAGAGCCTCACCGTCATGCTCGTGCTGACGCCGCGCGGCTCGACGGTTCGGGTGGACGGCTGGCTGGCGCCCGGTGAGCCGCTGCGCGTGCAGCTGCGCCTGCTGCCGCGATCCGAGTACCCGCCGAGCCGGTCGCTGGATGTCACCGCGGAGTCCGACGGCCGGTTCGTTCTGGAGGACGTGCCGCACGGGCTCGCGCAGGTCGTCGTCCACCGCGAGGAGGGCGACCGGCCCGGGACACCGGTTGTCACCACCGCCTTCGAGCTGTGACAGCGGTGGCCGGGGACGCCCGCCAGCGGTACGAGGACGGACTGGCAGCCGCGAGGACGATGCAACCCGCCGCCGCCGCCCGACATCTGCGCGCCGCGCTTCGGCAGCTCGACCGCCGCTCTGCAGCTGCGGACGGCGAGCTGATCGGCAAGATACTGCTGACGCTCGCCTGGGCGGAGGCCGAGCAGGGTCGGCTTCCGGCAGGGCTGCGGCTTCTTGACCGGGCGGAGCCTCTGCTGCCGCTCGCGCAGCAGGGCCTCCTGCTCGGACAGCGCGGGCTGATGCTGCTGCGGATCGGCCGGATGGACGAGGCGGTCGATGCGCTCGACCGGGCGGCCGAGCAGCTTCGGCGTAGCGATCCCGTCGAACTCGCCGGGTGCCTGCTCAACCGCGGCGTCACGCAGCTCGCCCGGGGCCGGCTCGCAGCCGCCGGGGCCGACTTCACCGCGGCGGCCCGACTGGCTGACGCCGCCGGTCTCGACCTGCTCGCCGCGAAGGCCATCCACGACCTGGGCTGCGTACGGCACCTGCGTGGCGACCTGCCCGGAGCGCTGCACACCTTCGACCGGGCCGAACGGTCGTACGCCCGGTTGGCTCCCGGGGCGCTGCCGGTGCTGGCACTGGACCGGGCGCGGGCGCTGCTCGCCGCCGGACTCTACCGCGAGGCCGACGGCGAGCTGGACAGCGCGACGACCGCCTTCGCCGCGCAGCGGCTGACCGAGGATCTCGCCGAGGCGCTGCTGGTGCGCGCCGACGCGGCGCTGCTCGCCGGCCAGCCGCAGACGGCGCGGACCTGGGCCGACAAGGCCCGGGCCGGCTTCCGTCGCCGAGGGAACAGCAGCGGCGCCGCCATCGCCGCCCTCACCGCGGCGAGGGCCCAGCTCGCCGCCGGCGACCCGTCGGCGTCCCTGCCGGCTCGGGCCGCCCGGCTGGGTGTCCACTTGCGAGCGCATGGTCTGTCTGAGGATGCCCGCACGGCCGACATCCTCGCGGTCCGCGCCCGGCTGGCGCTGGGCCGACCGGCGCACTGTCCCGCCTCGGCGGCACCGCGGCCGGGCGACCGGCTCGACACCCGATTGCAGTGGCACCTCGCCCGGGCGGAGGAGTTCGGGGCGGCGGGTCGGAACGGTCGGCAGGCCCGGCAGCTGCGTGCCGGGTTGGCCGAGCTACACAGGCAACGTGGTCGGCTCGGGTGCCTGGATCTGCAGACCGCCGCGTCGGCACACGGGCAGGAGCTCGCTCGGGCCGGCCTGGCGTTGGCCCTTCGGCACAGCAGCCCACTCGGCGTCTTCGAGTGGTCGGAACGGGTCCGCGCCCAGGCGCTGCTGCTGCCGGCCGCGCGGCCGCCGGACGACCCGGAGGCGGCCGCGGCGCTCGAACAGCTCCGGCACGCCCGCGCCGCGCTTCAGTCGGCCCAACTGACCGGCCGGAGCACGACGGCGCTGCGTGGCCGCTGCGCCCGGCTGGAGAAGGTGGTGCGCGAGCATGCCTGGTTCACCGCGGGAGCGGGCAGGTCCGCGGGTACCGCCTCTTTCGAGCAGGTGGTGGACGAGCTGGGCTCGATGGCGATGGTCAGCTACCTGTCGGACGGGACTGTACTTGCCGCGCTCGTCGTGGTCGACGGGGTCGCGACCCTGGTCCGGCTCGGCGCCCTTCAGCCGGTCGAGATCGCCGTCCGGCGCCTCGCGGCCGACCTTGACGCACTGGCCGGCCGGCTGCTCCCGGAACGGATGACAGCGGCCATCGGTGTCGTCGCGCACCGGGATGCGGCCATCCTGACCCGGCTGGCGGTGGAGCCGCTCTCACCGCTGCTCGGGGACCGTGACCTCGTGGTCGTTCCGGCCGGTGCCCTGGTCGGAACGCCTTGGGGCTCGCTGCCGGCGGCCAGGGGTAGGCCGGTCACCGTCGCGCCGTCCGCCTCCAGCTGGCTGGCGGCCCGGGGTCGCCGCCGCGACACAGCCGGGGGCCGCTCCGGGACGCTGCTCGTCGCGGGACCGGGCTTGGCGCACGCCGACCGAGAGGTCCGGGCGATCGCCGCACTGCAGGACGAGCCGAGCGTGCTGGTCGGCACCGAGTCGACCGCGGCCGCGACGCTGTCCGGCCTTGACGGCGTCGAGCTCGCTCACCTGGCCGCACACGGCCGGCAGGAGCCGGAGAATCCCCTGTTCTCCTGGATCGAGCTCGTCGATGGTCCGCTGATGGGCTACGACCTGCAGCAGCTGTCCCGACCGCCCGTGCTCGTGTTGCTGTCGGCTTGCGATCTCGGCCTACAGGACGTCCGGCCGGGTGACGAGCCGCTGGGCATCCCGGCCGCTCTGCTCGGTACGGGCGCCTGCACGATCGTCGCCAGCGTCAGCAGGGTCGCCGACGAGGAGGCGATCTCGGTCATGGTCGCCCTGCACCGCGAGCTGAAGGCGGGTCGCGGACCGGCCGCCGCACTCAGTGCAGCGACCGCGGGCCGGCTGGTCGGCTTCATCAACTATGGGGCCGACTGAAGCGATCCACACCGGTTTCGGCATCCACCTGACGGCCGGTGCGGCGGTGGTTTCAACCGGTGGAGAGGAACTGCACCGTGGGGGCCATCGCGGTCATGTCCTGGTCGGACACGACGAAGTAGGACAGCCCGTACCGTTCCCGGCGTTCGTGCAGCTGGTCGGCGATCCGGTCCGCGGACCCGATCAGGACCGACGGCATCTCCAGCACCCGCTCAGCCGGCAGGCCGGGCCAGCCCTGCTCCTCGGCCAGGCGCTCCGCGGCCGCCACGTGGTCCTCAGCGGGCACGACCGTGGCGACGATGCTGAGTTCCACCTGGTCGAACCGCTGCCCGGCCGCCTCACGCAGCCAGCCGATCTTCTCCGCCATGGCCCCGGGGGAACGTTCCGACACCTCCGCGGAGATCGTCCCGCCCGGCAGCGCCCTCGGCAGGATCCCGACGATGTCGGCCAGCCGGCCGGCGATGCGGAGCATCCGCTTGCTGCCCGCCCCGATGAGAATCGGCGGTCCGACGCCGTCCGCAGGCCGCGGGAAGTTCTGCAGCTCGCTGACCGAGTAATGCTCGCCGGCGAACGTGACCAGCTCCCCGGCGAGCAACCGTCGCAGTATCTGGACCGATTCCTCGAGTCGGCCGACCCGGACCGCCGCCGGACTGAACGGCAGGCCGGCCCGGTCGTACTCCTCCCGCGACCAGCCCGCCCCGATACCCAGCTCGAACCGCCGGCCGGACAACAGATCCACGGTCGCTGCCTCCTTCGCCAGCACGACCGGGTGCCGGAAGTCATTGCCCAGCACCAGCGTGCCGATCCGCAAGGTGCTAGTGACACCGGCCGCGGCCAGCAGCGCGGCCAGCGGCGCCAACTGGTCCCCGAACGGCTCAGGCTGCAGGTGGTCGCGCAGCAGCAGCGTCGAGTACCCGAGCTCCTCGGCCCGCCGCGCCCGCGTGAGGAGGTCCTCGACAGACCGGATCGACTCGCCGATCACACCGAACCGGAACCGCCGCTGACCGCCCTGTCCCATGCCGGCCTCCCCGCCTCCATCCCGTCGCCATCCTGGCGCAGGTCCGGGCAGGGACGCGCGCAGATGCGCCGTGAGCGGACGCGGAAGATGCGACCGCGCCGTTATCGGTCAGAACCGCCACCGGGTGGCGCCGCCGGGTGCGGCGGCCAGCACCACGGTCGCCTGCCGGGGCGTGAGCCGGTAGACCCGCCACGGCGGCGGCCCCGCGGACGGCGCGCTGTACTCCGCGGTCAGCGCGACACCGGTCGCGTCGACACTGGCGGGCCAGCCTCCCGCGGCCCACCGCCCGGCCATTTCCGCGACGGCATCGGGATCGTCGACCAGGGCGGCGTCTCCGTCCACCGCGAGGTCGAACTCGTCGGTCGAGACGCCCAGCGTGCATCGGGGGTCCCTCGCCAGGTTCCGCCCCTTGCGGGTCGCCTCGCCGGTGGTGAAGTAGAAGAGGCCGGACACCCACAGCGGGCCCAGGCCCGTCAGGTGCGGGCTGCCGTCGGGGTTCGTGGTGGCCAGCCAGCTGCGGTTGTCGTGACCGCCGGGCCCGGCCAGCGCGTCAGGGCCTCCGGCCAGACGGGCCTCCACCCGCTGCCAGTCGACCAACGGCAGTCCGTACAGCTCGGCGAGGTTCTTGGCTTCCATGTGCGGTCTGCCCTCCCGGGGGCGACGAGACCCATGTGAGGTTGAGGCTGCCTGGGCAACTCGGGCCACCGCCGCAATGCGATCGTACGGTCCAGCCGTACCCTGCGGCGCGGACGCCGCTGCCAGCCCGTTCCGGTCCGCGTCCTGGCAGGCGCCGCTGGCCGGCGACCGACGCGGCCTCGCCGGCGGTTGCCGCACCCTGACATCGGACAGCTTTCGTCCTCGGCGGTACCGACCGATTGTCAGGCGACGTCCCTAAAATATCCGGTACAGGTGAAGGCCGTGCCGTTGTTCAGGAGGCAAACTCTGTAGAATACCGCCCTGCCCTCGCCTATGTTTACGTTCATGTGACCGCAGTTGTTCGAGGCGGTCGCGGACCACCTGACGGGGGCCGGTTCCCGGCCGGAGATCGTCGTCGTGGAGGATCTCCACGCGGCGGACACGCCGTCGCTGCTGCTGTTGCACTTTCTCGTCCGGCAGCTGCAGGACGCCCCGGTGCTGGTCCTCGTGACGCTGCGGCCGCCCGGCCACGGGTCGGCGGCCGACTCGCCGGCGTCCTCGCCGAACTGGTGCGAGAACCGGTCACGATACGAGTCGAGCTGGCCCCGCTCCCCACTGAAGCGGTCCGTCCGCTACGAACGCGGCTCGATCATCCTCACCTACAACAAGGCCTTGTTCGAATGGGCCGCCATCACCGGCGACGAGGTCCTCGCCACCGTCATCCTCGACCGGCTCCTGCACCACTGCCACGTGCTCCCCATCAGCGACCACAGCTAGCAGTTCTCGAAAGCGCGTCTGCGCAGAGGTCCGGGCCTTCAGAACACGTCGCCTTGAACGAAGGTTTCATCCGCCAGCAGCAATCTCAACAGGCCACGAACCTGTCGCCACGGTCCTTCGCTGGCGTGACCAGCGATGACGTTCAGTCGGGAACCGGCTAGCTCGCGCAGTGCACTGCCGCCCTCGTGCCGATAGGCGTCCTCCAGGAGTGAACCCAGCAGGACCTCCCACTCCTTTGGCACGTCGCCGCCGATGATCTCGGCTATCACCTCCTCCTCGAGGAGGAGACCGCGACTAGCCATCTTATTAATCAATTTCCATCGGTCCGTCCGGCCGGCGTTGGGACGCCAGGCGAACAGGAACGCTTCGATGAGGGCACGGGGAGGTTGCTCGCTGTGCCGGGCAGCCAGCACGAAGAACGCCTCCCAGGCTATCTCCGGGCTACTCGCGTCCGCTCCCTGATAGATCAGCTGAATCTCGTCGGACTCGACGCGGGCCCCGTAGGCGATGTCGGCCCGGAGACGCGAAAGATTGTCCCGCATATATTCTTT
>JBJMII010000198.1:0-5125 GCA_045806925.1 Mycobacteriales bacterium | reverse complement strand
GCCGGCGCCCTGGCGCAGCGCCCGGTGCACGGCCAGCACCACCGGGCGGGTGGCGCTGTCCGGCACCGGCAGCAGCGGCGCGACCACGGCCGTGGTGCCCTGCGCGAGCAGCGCGGCGGCCAGCCCCATCAGCTCGTCGCCGGGCCGGATCTCCGCCAGCGCGGCGCTGCAGGAGGCCAGCACGATCAGCCGCGGCGCGCGGGTGAGCCGCTCCAGGTCGTACACGGTCAGCGGGCCGTCGGCGAGCCGGAGCGAGGACAGCAGCGGCTGGTCGGTACGGAACCGGCCGTGCGCGGCGATGTGCGCGAGGTCGGCGCCGTCCAGCGCCGCGGCGACGGCGTCCACGGTGGCCTCGGCGCCGCTGAGGGTCAGCGCGCTCGGGTAGAGCCGACTGAGGTCGGCGACTTCCGCGGCACCCTCGGGCAGGCCCGGGCCGGCCACCAGGACCACCCGGCCGGGCGGTAGTGCGGCGGCCCGGGCGGACGCCCGCTCCGCCGCCCGCACCCACCACGCCGCCGACGGCGCCACGCTGACCGAGCGACCCGCGCAGGTGGACAGCAGCGACCAGGGCACCGCGTGCGCCACCGTCGTCGGCGCGATCACCAGCTCCCGGCCGTGCAGCCGGTCCGCCAACGGCCCGAGCAGCAGCCGGTCCAGCCGGTCGGCCTCGGCGAACACCTGCTCCGCGGCGATGGCGGCCGACGCTGCGGACCCGAAGCGGGCCAGCACCCGGCGCAGCCAGAAGCGCACCATCGTGGCCGAGCGGTCCGCCGGCGCGATCGGACCGAGCCGGTGCAGGCTGCGCCGCCGTCGGGTGACCACCACCGCGTGCAGGTCGCCGCCGGACTCGACGTACTCGACCAGGGCCCGCTCGCCCAGCGCACGGCTGATCCCGGCCGCGGTGGGGCGCCCGGCCCGGTACGGGTCGCTGACCCGGCCCTGCCGGGCCAGCCGGCGGACGGTCCGCTCCAGCGTCGCCTGCCGGCGCAGCAGCGCGGTGGGCGCCGCTCCCTGCGCGTCCTGCTGGGCGTGCACGGTCTGGCGCAGCTCGGCCAGTGCCGCAGCGAGCTGCTCCTCGGCCGGCGGCCGGACCGGCCGGAGCCCCAGCACACCGGCCCGCCACCGCTCGGCCCAGCGCAGCACCCGCCACGGGTCGTCGGTCGACAGGGCGAGCGACACGCCGAGCCGGGCCAGGTCGGCGGCCTGCGCCGAGGCACCCACCCGCAGCTCGGTGCCACCCATCGCGGCCCGGTGCCGCTCGATCGCCGCCATCCCGACCGCGAGCGCGGCCTCGGCGCGGCGCCGGTCGCCGGCGGCGAGGTGCAGCAGCGCGCGGGCGTGAAAGACCCGGGACCGGACCTCCGCCGGGTCGCCGCCGCGCCGGTCGGCGAGCGGCGCCAGCTGCCGGCGCGCCTGCGCGACGTTGCCGAGCGCCAGCGCGATCTGCCCGGCCACCAGCCGGGCGTCGAGGGCGGCCATCGTCCAGCCGGCGGCCTCCAGCCGGGGGGCCAGCCGGGCGCTCGCCGCCACCAGCGTCGGCGAGCGGTCTCCGGCCTGCCAGGCGGCGCGGACCGCGGCCGCCTCGGCCCACGCCCGGTAGACCGGCCGTCGCTGCCGCCGGAAGCTCGCCGCCGCGGCCTCCGCCAGCGTCCTCGCCTCCTTCGGGCGGCCGTCCAGCAGCGCGACCTGCGCCAGGATCAACCGGATCTCGGCCAGGTACGCGTGCACGTTGCGGCGCTCCAGCTCGGCGAGCGCGCGCTCACCGGTGGTCCTCGCCTCCTCCAGCAGCCGGGCGGCGAGCAGCGCCTCACTCCGGTCGAGCAGGCCGACGGCGTCGGTCGTGCCGGACTCGGCGAGGAGCCGGTCGACATCGTCGAAGGCCTCGAGCGCGGCCACCACGTCGCCGCGCCGGGCGGCGAGCAGCCCGACGTTCTGCGCCGTCTCGGTCGCGTCCCGGTCCTGGCCCAGCTGGCGGTGCAGCTCGACCGCCCGGCGCAGGTCTGCCTCGGCGCCGGCGAGCTGGCCGCGCCGGGACCGCACCAGCCCCCGGTTGTTGTGCAGCACCGCCAGCGCGGTCAGGTCCCCGGCCTGCGCGAGCAGCGGGAGCGCCTGGTCGAACGCCGCGATCGCCGCGTCCACCCGGCCCTGCATCTGCCACACCGCACCCCGCTGCAGCTCGACCCGGGCCAGCAGCGGGCCGGTCAGCACGCTCGCCGCGCGGTCCAGCGTGGCGAGGGCGGCGGCCATCCGACCCTCGTACGCCAGCGCCAGCGCGAGGCTGATCCGCACCTCGGCGGCCATCGTGTCGGCGCCGGCACGCTCGGCGAGCCGGATCGAGCGGGACAGGTGGCTGACCGCGGCGGCGACATCCTGCTCCTGCCGGGCCGCCATGCCGAGCGCGCGCTCGGCCTCCGCGGCCGGCATGCCGCCCTGCGCCACCCGAAGCACCTCCGCGGCCAGCGCCCGCGCCCGCGCCGGCTGCGTCGCCGCCGACCGGACGGCATCGCGAGCCGTGCCGAGCATGTCGGCGGCGCCGTCGGATGCGCCCATCGGCACTCTCCTGATATAGCAGCCATGAGGTGTATCAGCGCGTCGCGGCTGATGCTCTGAGCCTAGAAGAGCAGGATGCCGACCATGACCCGGACGGCTGAGAGGACGAGAGCAATGCTTCAGCGCCCAGCGATCCGCTACCGGCTGGCAAACCACGTGCAGGGGCTGCCCTTCGACCCTCCGCGCTGGGGTGAGCAGCCGCGCACGCGGCCGAAGAAGTCCCTGCGGCAGGGCCTGGACACCAAGGTCGCCGTGCTGGACAGCGGGGTCAGCCAGCACCCTTGGCTGGCCGGCAGCTTCGCCGAGGACCCGTTGCCCGAGGACGCGCTGGAGCTGTGGGACCTGTCCAAGCCGGCCCTGCCGCGACACGTCGGCCACGGCACCTTCGTCGCCGGCGTCATCCTGCAGTACGCGCCGGCCGCCAGACTCCTCCCCCGCCGGGTGATCAACATTGACGGCGATGCCGACGACTTCCGGCTCTCCGCCGTCATCGACGCTCTGGTGGACCTCGATCCGGACGTGGTCAACCTCTCCCTGGGTCCCACCCTCGCCGATGAGCCCGGCGAGGTGGACGAGGGGACCCAGCGGACCGTGGCAGCGCTGCGGCGGCTGCAGGACGTCTGCGGCACCGTGGTGGTGGTGGCCGCCGGAAACAGCGCCGAACCCTTCCCGGCCGACCACATCGCGCCGGAGGACCCGCTGACGGTCGTGGTCGGCGCGCTGGACCTCAGCGGGCGGCCGGCATGGTTCAGCCGGAAGGAGCCGGTGCAGATCTGGGCGCCCGGGGTCGACATCCTCAGCTCCTTCGTCCACTTCGACGGCCCGGTGGCGCTCAACCACCCGGACCCGCACGAGCACCACCCGGCCGGTGGCAGCCACCTCCAGCCGAATGCCGAGCAGACGGACGCTGGGCCCGAGCACGGCGGGTCGACGCCGGCGACCATGCAGGCACAGCACCCGGTCGCGCCGTTCACCGGGTGGGCACGGTGGAACGGGACCTCCTTCGCGGCTCCCGCTGTCGCCGGTGCCCTCTGTGCCGAGATCAGCGCGCTGGCCCACATCGCGGACCGGAAGCAGCGGCGGCAGCAGGCGCTCGCCGCCGTCATGGACGCGGCCCGGACACTGCCCGATGACGTGGAGGGCGTGGCGCTGGCCGCCTGGCCGGTGGCGCTGGAGGGACCACCTGCCTGGTAGCCGCGATGCGTGCTGGGCGCGCTGCCGGTGGGCGCGGGCGGGTGCCCACGTCGGCGTGCGCCCGGGAGCGAATGGGAGCCGCGGAGCGGCGGCAGGCGAGGGCCGGTCCCGGTACGGTGCGCGGGTGAGCCCGCCGCTGGCCGACACCCGCCGTGCCCTGCACGGCGTCGCCGAGCTGCTGGTCGCCGGCCCGCAGTACCGGGCGACCGGGACCATGCGGCTCGCCAGCCGGCCGGGCGGCTTCGGCACCACCAGGCCGTACGGGGACGTCGAGCTGGTCGCGGTCGACGGCACCGACCTGCTCGTCGTCCGCGGCTCGGCCAGCCGGATCCCGCTCGCCGGCACGTGCGCGGCCCTGGCCGCCGCCGCCGGCCTCGAGATCGGCGGGCTGGCGGAAGCGTACGCGGGCTCCTCCGGGGTCTCCCCGGACGAGGAGCTGACGGTGGACCCGGCCGCGGCGGCGGTCCTCGCCGCCGCCTGGGCGGTGGGCGACGCGGCGCTGCGGGCGCTCGGCGGGGACGGCGGGCCCGAGCCGGTGTTGTGGCCCGAGCACTTCGACGTCGGGGTGACGCTCGACGCGGTCAACTACGGGGTCTCACCCGGCGACGCGGACATCCCGGAGCCGTACGCGTACGTGGGGCCGCACACGCCCCGCACGGGACCGTTCTGGAACGCGCCCTTCGGTGCGGCGCAGCCGCTCCGCGAGCTGGGCGGCGAGGTGGCGGTGCTCGCCTTCTTCGCGCAGGGCCGGGTGCTGGCCGGAACCGGTCGGTGACCGGGGCGCTACCCGACCCGCCGCCGGCCACGGCCGGCTGACCGCGCACCGGCTCGACGCTACCGGCGGCGGCCCGTCACCGGGCCAGGAAGTGCCAGCCGAGCCAGGCCCAGCCGAGCGCGACCACCAGCCGGCCGGGCAGCGGCCTCGTGGCGGCGCCGAGCAGTTCGGCGAGCGGGACCAGCCCGAGGCGGCGCGCGCGGCCGGCCGCGTAGAGGGTCGCCGTGGCGAGGGTGAGCGCGAGGAGGGCCGCGAGGGTGAGGGTCCGGGCGGTCACCGGCGCAGCACCGCCCGGCCGAGCCCGAGCCAGCAGCACCAGGCGGCGAACCGGGTCGGCCCGGCGCCGGTCAGCGGGTCGAGCAGCAGCGAGATCGTCGGGTGGTCCGGTGCGGCGACGTCGTACGCCGGCTGGCCGGCCAGGGCGAGGAGCTCGACGGCGGCGGTCAGCGCGACGACGGCGCCCCAGGCGAGCGCGGTCCGGCGCCGCCCGGACCCGCGCCACCCGGACCCGCGCCACCCGGACCCGCGCCACCCGGACCCGCGCCACCCGGACCCGCGCCACCCGGACCCCCGCCGCCCGGACCCCCGCCGCCCGGACCCCCGCCG
>JBJMII010000197.1:0-38263 GCA_045806925.1 Mycobacteriales bacterium | reverse complement strand
ACGCCGAGTCGTCTGTCCGGAGTGGTCTGTCAGGACCCGACGCTGGCCCGGTGCCAGGCCGAGTCGAAGGACGCCACCTCGACCTGCCGACCCCGCGCCGCGAGCCCGGCCGCGGCCCCGGTCGCCGCCGCGACGAAGGCGGAGGCCCGGTGCACGGCCAGCAGGTCCTGCTCGTCGAACGGCCTGCCCTCGCAGCGCAGCAGCCGGAGGTCGACGAAGCCCTTGAAGGTCCGGCCCGCCACCTCGACGGCCTGCGGGCTGCGGATGCTGAAGCGCACCCTGGCCGCGACGTGCCCGCGGTGGTGCTGGTCGGAGAAGTAGGCGATGTCCGGGATCGTCGGCGGGACGAAGTAGTCCCGGGCGACGACCTCCGGCACCGCCGGGAGGTTGCCGGCCAGGAAGTGCCAGGAGTTGTACTGCATTCGCGAGGAGATGGCCCAGGCGGTGTCGGCAACCGCGGCGGCCGAGCCGCCGAAGAGCCGCGCCGCGTCCGGCGCCGGCACCACGCAGCAGTAGTACTCGGGCAGCTCCCAGCGCACCAGCTGGTCCCAGTCCTCGGCCCGCAGCGCCGCCACCAGCCGGGACAGCGAGCGCAGCCCCCGGCTCATCGCGAAGTCGCAGTCGAACTCCCCGAGCGCCGCCCGCACGGTCGCGTGCACCAGGGACTCCAGCCCGGTCCCGAAGCCGCCGTGCGGCTCGGCGAGCCAGTCCGGCGCCGCGGCGAGGCCGGCCCCGAGCTCGGCGAGCGTGTCCCCGGCCACCGGCAGCTGCTCGCGCAGCGACGCGCACAGCCGCGCCTCCCGGGCCTGCACCGCGTCGCCGGCCGGGCCGGCGACCCGCTCGATCTTGTGCATCAACGGCCCGTGGATCACCCGGAAGAGCTGCACGGTCCCGGACACCTCCGACCGCCGCGCGCCCAGCGCCACGGCCAGGTCGTGCAGGTCGGCGACGCGCGTCGACGCCGCCGGCGGCACCGGCCGGCCGCCGGGCACCCCGGCGTACCTGCGGCGGGTCTGCTCCAGCAGGTATGCCACGTGGTCGACGGTCAGCTGGGTGCCGTTGGCCTCCTCGATCCGGGCGTAGCCGGCCGAGCGGACCAGGAGCGTCAGGCAGGTCACCAGCACCGCGTCGCTGTCCGACCAGAGCTCCAGCGGCACGCCGGACAGGCTGCTCAACGCGCAGTCGGGGTGGCCCGGCCACAGCGTCTTGCCGGTCAGCGTGTTGCGGTCGCGGAAGTTCGTGTACCTCCGGCGCTCCTGGTAGAGCACGAACGGGGCGGTCCGCCGCGCGGCGTCCTTGAGCAGCTCGAGCATGCCCTCCCGGTCCGGTGCGGCGGCGAGCCAGTCCCGGCAGTCGGCCGCCGCCCGGGCGGCACGGGTCGCGGCGTCGTCCACTGTGGACCGGTACGCGGCCAGGGCGGCCGGTGACCACGGGACCCGCAACACGCCGCCGACCAGCGTCTCGGTCGCCGCCAGCGGACCCTGGGAGGGCACCCGCACGGCGATCCGGCCGCTGGTGGTCAGCCCGATCTCGCCGACGAAGGCCGGTCGCTGGCCGGTGAGCTGCCCGGCGGGCGGCTCCTGGGCCCGGGTCCGCCCGTCCCGCCAGGACACGCCGGCGAGGATCTCGAGCGCCACCTCCTCGGCGGTGCACAGCGCGCGGAGCTGGACGTCGGCGGGCACGTGCCCGCCGAGGGTGAGCAGCGTGTCCACCGCCCCCGCCAGGCCGGGTGCCGCCGCGGCCTGCTGCCACGCCCGCCGGAGCAGCCCGGGGAAGCCGGCGTCGCGGTCGAGCACCCGGTCCGGCCCGGCCGCGGCCCCGGCCGGCGTGCCGAGACGGCTCGGCCGCCGGCTCTGCCGCTTCCTCGCCAGCTCCTCCCGGCGCGAGGACACGTCCTTTGCGACAGGCATGACTACGGCGCACCTCCACCGGTCAGCTCGACGTGGTTCCACACGTCGGCGTCGGTCGGGCTCCACTGCTCGTCCACGTAGATGCAGTCGACCGGGCAGACCAGCACGCAGACCGGACAGCCCGAGCACAGCTCCGGCACGATCACCACGTCCAGGCCGCGGTCGAATATCGCCCCGAACTCGGGCGGGCAGTTGCGCACGCAACTGTCGCAACCGATGCATTCCGACGGCTCGATGCGGCGCGGCGGCTTCCGCCAGTCCGGGTTGCGGGACCGGTGCCCGATCCGCTCCGCCCGCCGGCTGTCCGCCTGCGCCGAACTACCTTTCGTCCACGGCATCCGGTACTCCCGCTCATTCGCCACCGGTGAGGACATCCCGGCTCGCCGCCGGTCGCGCCGACCACCGCCTGCAGGTCCTCGATTCCCCGCTCCACCGCGCACGCCGAGGCGTCGCCGCTGCGCCCGCGCTGCTGTCGAGATCGACCGGCGCCCTTGCCGGGAAACGCTCCGGTACTCCACTCCGAAATTACCGAGGGCATTTTCGGGCTGTCAACGCGACCGTGTTCGACCACGGCGGGTCCGCCCGCCGGATCGTCGGCGCCGGCCTGTCCGCGGCGGGCGACGAACGCGGCGAACACACATACTCTCCCCGGCGACACGGCTATCCGCGTTGGCGGCCGCGATGAAAGGAGAACGATGACGAGGATCGGCATCCTGGTGCACTGCCGCCATCTTGACACGGATGCCTGGGACGAGCTGGTGTTCGGCCAGCCCGAACGGAACAAGCTGGGGGACCAGGCGACGCTGGCGCGCGTGGTGCTGAATCTCGAGCGGTGCGAGGAGCTGGCGTGCATCGTCTTCGGCCGTGGGCCGTCGTGGCGCGACGGGCTCAATGAAGGCGACTACTCCAAGAAGTTCCTCCTCGACAATCTCGACCGTCTGCGCCAGTTCCCGCTGCTCGCACCACTGCTCGAGCGGCTGACCGACCGCGAGCTCTCCGCATTCCACCGTGCCATGGCGGCGGTGATCGTCACCGAGGAGATCGAAAACACCGTCCATGAGCTCGAGATGGCGTCGGCCATCTTCGCCGAGCACAAGGTGGACAAGGTGGTCCAGATCGCGACTGCCAGCCACGCTTCGCGGTGCATCAAGGAACAAGCCGTGGCCCGTTCCCACGGCAAGATCGACAAGAGTCAGCTCTGGTTCACGGTGGCCACCGACACGGTCTACCACAACACGAGGCCCGAAGACGTCTGCGTCATCGAGCCGCTGCACCGCCGCGACCAGCCCATCACCTACGTGCGGCCGGGACTGTCCGAGGTCATCGCGCCGTACTTCTTCCTGCCGGACGAGGACAAGAAAGCGTTCATCAAGCTCGTCGACGACTTCATCAGCACCAGGAGACGACTCGCCTGGACGAGGTGAGCCGGCGCGTCGAGCCCGCTACCACGGAACGACGCCGTCCTCCGACAGGCACTGCCCCGACGGCCCGCTGTCGTCCAGCAGCGCCAGCCGGACCGCGATGACGGCCCCCTCCGCGGGGGTCCGTTGCCCCCGATGACAGTTGATGTCCGTGGCCACCATGCCCGGCAGCGCTGCGTTGACTTTGATCGGTGTCCCCCGCAGCTCCTTTCCGTACGCGACCGTGATGGCGTTCAGCGCGGTCTTCGAGGACTGGTAGGCGATCAGGTTGACCCCCGCGAACGGGGAGCCCGGATCGGAACTCAGGGTCAGCGACCCCGTGTGGCTGGACATGTTGACGATGCGCCCGGCTGCCGAGCGGCGCAGCAGCGGCAGCATCGCGTTGGTCACCGACACCACGCCGAAGACGTTGGTTCCGTACACTTCGCGCATGTCGTCGGCGGTCGCCGCACTGGGCGCGCCGACGAAGCTGCCGGCGATGCCGGCGTTGTTCACCAGGATGTCCAGGCGGCCGTGACGTCGCTCGATCCGGAGCGCGGCGTCGGCCACCGAGGCCGGGTCCGTCACGTCGATCCGCACCGGCACCGCGGCGATGCCGCGGACCGCCAGCGAGCCGGCCGCATGCTTGCCGCGCACTTCGTCCCTGGCGCCGACGAGGACGACACATCCCCGCTCGCCCAGCTGCCGTGCGATCTCGAATCCGATGCCCTTGTTGGCGCCCGTGACGAGCGCAATCCTGCCGACCGGCACGGCTGGCGTCCCTTTCCGTCGTAGCAGCTTTCGTAGCAGCTCTGCGGTCGCCCGCCGGGTGCGCCGGCCGAGCTTCCATCCGATGCTCGAGCACGGTGCCGGCCGACCGGTTCAACCGCGCGGGATCCGCAGTCGAACAGGCCGCCCGCAAGGCTCACACCGATTCTTCCGGTATTGCGCCCGAACATGATTCCATGAGCCGACGACGGCGATTCTACGGCTACAGCACTGAGGTCGGAAAATGCATACTGACGTCATAGTTGTCGGTGCCGGGCCGGTCGGTCTGATGCTGGCCGGCGAGCTCCGGCTGGGCGGAGCGGAAGTCGTCGTCTACGACAAGCTGACCGCCGGGACCGGGGAATCCCGCGCCCTCGGCTTCAACCGGCGTGCCGCCGAATCGCTGCGCCAGCGCGGTCTGCTCCGCCGGCTGGGCGATTTCCGATGGGGTCCGATGGGACACTTCGGCGGCGTCCGCATCGACCTCGGCATGCTGGCCGAAGACCACAGCGGCGTGCTGGGCCTGCCCCAGGCCAGGACCGAGGAGATGCTGGAGAACTGGCTGGCCGAGATCGGAGTGCCGGTGCGGCGCGGGTACGAGGTGACCGGCTTCCACGAGACCCGGGACGGCGTCGTGGTCGCCTTCGACGGGCCGGCGGGCGGCGGCGAGGACACCGCCGGCTACCTGGCCGGCTGCGACGGGGGAAGCAGCACCATCCGCACGCTGGCCGGCATCCCCGCTCCCGGCCGGGAGGCCACCCGGGGCATGTACACCGCGGAGGTCACCGGGGTCGCGCTGCGCCCGCGGCCCATCGGCGAGCGCCTTCCCGGCGGCACCATGGTGGTGTGCACTCCCCTGGGCGACGGCCGCTACCGCATCGTGATCCACGACAAGAGCCTGCCGCCACACCCTGACCCAGCCGCACTGAGGTTCCCGCAGGTCGCCGACGCCTGGCAGCGGCTCACCGGGGAGTCCATCTCGCACGCGCAGCCACTGTGGCTGTGGGCCTGCGGCAACGCGTCCAGGCTGGCCGCCGAGTACCGGCGCGGGCGGGTGTTCCTGGGCGGCGACGCCGCACACGACATGCCGCCGCTGGCCGCCTGGGGCCTCAGCGCGGGCCTGCAGGACGCGGTGAACCTCGGCTGGAAGCTGGCGGCGACCGTCAACGGCTGGGCACCCGACGGCCTGCTCGACACCTACCACGCCGAGCGCCACCCGATCGGGCAGCAGCTGGTCCGCAACGCGCAGGCGGCGTCGCTGCTCTACCTCGGCGACGCCGAGATGGACCCGGTCCGAAGCGTGCTGAGCGAGCTGGTCGGGTACCCGGACGCGGCCGGGCACCTCGCCGGGATCGTCAGCGGGCTCGGGATCCGCTACGACATGGGCCCGGGCGACCACCCGCTGCTGGGTCGCCGGATGCCACCGGACTGCGAGGTCACCCTGCCGGACGGCACCGGCACCCGGATCGCCGACCTGCTGCACTCCGCACGCGGCCTGCTGCTCACCACCGGCGACTCCGCCGGGCTCCGGCAGGTCGCGGCAGGCTGGGCCGACCGGATCAAGGTGATCACCGACACGAAGGCGCCCGGCCGCGGCACCCCGCTCGCCGCGGCGCTGATCCGACCCGACGGCTACGTCGCCTGGACCTCCCCGGGCAGCGCCGGCGACCTCACCGACGCGCTCACCCGCTGGTTCGGCGGCGCCCGCAGCACCGGCCAGCCGGTATCCGGCCGCACCGACCGGACGGCGGCGCGAGCATGACCAGGGACGTGATCGTCGTCGGCGCGGGTCCGGTCGGGCTGATGCTGGCCGGCGAGCTCCGCCTCGGCGGCGTCGACGTCGTCGTCTACGAGAAGCTGCCCGCTCCGTCCCGGGAGTCGCGCGGCGCCAGCTTCACCAGGCGCACGGCCGAGTGCTTCGACCAGCGGGGGCTGCTCGGCAGGCTGGGCGAGACCGAGCCCGCGGACAGCCACTTCGGCGGGGTGCCGATCGACCTCGGCATGCTCGAGGAGGATCACTCCGGCGCCCGGGGCGTCTCCCAGTTCCGCACCGAGCGGATGCTGGAAGGCTGGGTGACCGAGCTCGGAGTGCCGCTGCGGCGCGGGTACGAGGTGACCAGCTTCCGCCAGGCGCCGGACGGCGTCGTGGTGGCCTTCGACGGGCCGGCGGGCCGCGGCCAGGACACCGCCGGCTACCTGGTCGGGTGCGACGGGGGCCGCAGCACCATCCGCAAGCTGGCCGGCATCGACTTCCCCGGCTCGGAGCCCACGCGCGGGTTCTACACGGCCGACGTCGTCGGGCTGGAGACCCGCCGCCGGCGTACCGGCGAGAATCTGCCCGGTGGCAGCATGGTGATGGCGATGGACCTGGAGGACGGCGTCACCAGGGTCGTCGTGCACGAGAGCGGCATGCCCCCGCGGGACCGCGACTCGCTGACGTACGCCGAGCTCGCGGACGCCTGGCAGCGGCTCACCGGTGAGTCCATCTCCCACGGGCGGTGCCGCTGGTTGAGCTGCTTCACCGACGCCTCGAGGGTGGCCGCGGAGTACCGGCGCGGGCAGGTGTTCCTGGCCGGCGACGCCACCCACGTGCAGCCCCCCGCCATGGCGCAGGGGCTGAGCGTGGGCGTGCAGGACGCGGTGAACCTCGGCTGGAAGCTGGCGGCGACCGTCAACGGCTGGGCACCCGACGGCCTGCTCGACACCTACCACGCCGAGCGCCACCCGATCGGGCAGCAGCTGGCCCGCAACGCCCGCGCGGCGATCGAGCTGCGGCTCACCGGCGAGAGCATGGACCCGGTCCGCAGTGTGCTGACCGAGCTGGTGACGTACAAGGACGCGGCCGGGCACCTCGCCGGGATGCTCAGCGGGCTCGGGATCCGCTACGACGTGGGAGCGGGCGACCACCCGCTGCTGGGCCTCCGCATGCCGCCGGACCGCGACGTGACCCTGCCGGACGGCGGCCGCACCCGGATCGCCGACCTGCTGCACCCCGCCCGCGGCGTGCTCGTCAGCACCGGAGACGCCGCCGAGCTCGAGCGGGTCGCGGACGGCTGGGCCGACCGGATCGAGTTCGTCACCGGCACCGAGCCCCTCGGCCGGGACCCCGCGCTCGACGCCGTGCTGATCCGGCCGGACGGCTACGTCGCCTGGACCTCCCCCGGCGGTGGCGACCTCACCGACGCGCTGACCCGGTGGTTCGGCACCGCCCGCAGCACCGTCACCGCAGTGCCGGCATCGACCGTACCGCCCGGGATTTCGGCGCTTCCCGATGCGCCGGAACGGCATCGACCGGAGCACCTGGTACGTCCACCCGCCTTCGACCGCGGCTAAAGGCTCCCCCGGCACGATCCTCAGCGGTACGGCAGCGGAGAGGAGCGCGCACAGATGACTCACGGGAATGGGCCGGCTGCCCTGATCGCAGGTGGCTTCAGTCTTGTCGCGACGAATGACGACGAGCCGTCGGCCGACGACAGGTTCACGCTGACGAACCTGGAGAGATTGCCGGCGCGGGACGTGCCGGTGAGCGCGTTGTCGTCCGGACTGCGGGTGCGGCAGGGCGGCACCGACTCCGCTCACGTCCAACTGCTCCTCGACGCGGCGGGCTCTTCGGAGCTTCCGCCGATTCTGGTGCAGCAGGACGGTTGCCGCGTCATCGACGGGATGCACCGGCTGGAGGCCGCCAAGCTGCGCGGGGACCACCTGATCAGGGCACGCTTTCTCGACTGCACGGACGCGGAAGCGCTCGTTCTCGCCATGGAGGCGAACAGTTCGCACGGGCTGCCGCTGTCCAAGGCCGACCGGGTGTCCGGAGCCAAGCGGGTCCTGACCGCGCATCCCGACTGGTCCGACCGTGCCATCGCCGGCGTCACCGGGCTGAGCGCGAAGACGGTCGCGTCGCTGCGCGGCCCGGCGCCGGACGGGGCGCTCCTCGGCGGCAAGCGCCTCGGTCGGGACGGGAGGCGGCGCCCGGTCACCGCCGAGGAGGGCAGGCGTCGTGCCGCCGAGTACATCAGGGCCAACCCGGACGCCCCGCTCAGGCAGGTCGCCCGGGAGACCGACCTGTCGCTCGGCACCGTGCACGACGTGAGCACCCGGCTTCGCCGCGGCGTCAGCCCGGAGCCGGACGGGCACCGGGCACCCGCGGGACGGCCGGTCCTGCGCCCGGCCACCGGGGTCGCGGCCGCGGCGCCGGTGCCGCCGGCTGCCACCAGCACGCCGCTGCGGCCGCGCCGGAACCACCCGACCGCACCGCTCACCTGGGCCGGAGTAGCGGCCGATGTGGCCAGGGACCCGACCATCCGCTACACCCAGGGCGGCAAGGACTTCCTCCGGTGGATGGCACTGCACGCCACCGATCCGGACGGGTGGCGGGACATCGTCAACGCCGTCCCCGCGCACTGGAGCAGCGTCATCGCCCCGATAGCCGACAGCATCAGCAAGGAATGGGGCCAGTTCGCCGCGCAGCTCAAGCAGGCGGCGAGCGGCGCGGTGGGCAGCGCCGAGAGCGCCTGAGACGCCCGCCGTGCATCGTGATCCTGGCCGTGCCGGTCCCGGAGGCCCGGCCGACGGCGGCGATCAGCTCCTGCTCCTGGACGCGGAGACCGCGGCGGAACTGCGCGACCGGGTGGAGCGCCTGGTCGACCAGGTCCGGGCAGCGGCGTCCGGCGGGCTCCGCGACCTGGCCACGACCCTGCAGCGCAGGCTCGCGGACCGTCCGGTGCGCGCGGGCGTCGTCGCCGCATCGGCGGACCAGGCCGGCGAGCGCCTCGCCAAGCTGGCCGCGACGGTGCAGGGCGACGTCCCGGCAACCTTCGACATCGCCAACGGGATGTTCGCCGGCCGAGCCGGCGGCAGGCCGGCGATCGGCTACCTCTTCCCCGGCCAGGGGGCCGTCGTCGCAACCGACGCGAGCGTGCTCAGCCGGCGGTTCGAAACGGCGCGAGAACTCTACCGGACCGTCCCGGTCCCGGCGGCCGAGGACGCCGTCGGGACCGGCGCCGCCCAGCAACGGATCGTGGCCTCGTCGGTCGCCGGGCTGCGGGTGCTGTCCATGCTCGGCATCGAGGCCTCCGCGGCAGCCGGCCACAGCCTCGGCGAGCTGACGGCTCTGCACTGGGCGGGTGCGATGAGCGAGTCCGCGGTGATCGCCCTGTCCGGCGCACATGGCCGGATGGTGGCGGACATCCGCGACGGCGGCGGTGCGATGGCGAGAATCGCCGCGCCCGCGGACGCCGTCGAGCCACTGCTGCGCGGCGAGCCGGTCGTCGTCGCCGGCTACAACAGCCCGACCCAGACGGTGGTCGCGGGTCCGGCGGACGCTGTCGCCCGCGTCCGGGACGCCGCCAGGGCGGCCGGCCTCCAGGCGGATCGCCTCCCGGTCGGCGACGCGTTGCACTCCCCCTCGATGGCGCCGGCGGCGGACCGGCTGCGCGCCCACCTGGCCGCCATGCGGTTCCGCACGCTCGAGCGGTCGGTGGTGTCGACCGTCACCGGTGACGTCCTGCCGCCGGGCACCGACCTCCGCGACCTGCTGGTCAGGCAGCTCTGCGAGCCGGTCCGGTTCAGCCAGGCGGTAACCCGCATGGCCGACCAGGTGAGCCTGCTCGTCGAGGTCGGACCCGGCCAGACGCTGTCCTACCTGGCCGTCCAGATCTGCCCGGGGGTCCCCTTCGTGTCGCTGTCGACCGACGGCGCGTCGCTGTCCGGCGTGCTGTCTGCCGCGGCTGCCGCCTACGTGCTCGGCGCGCCGGTCCGGCACGACCGCCTGCTCGACGGCGCGAACACACAGTCACTCGGCCTGAGGAGAGCGTGATGCGCAAGGTTGTCTCGTGGGACGGAACGACGATCGCCTACGAGAGCGTGGGTGACGGCCCGCCGATCGTGCTTCTCAACGGCGCGTTCCGCGACCACACGATCTTCGACCAGCTCGTTCCCGAGCTGGCGCCGCACTGCACCACCTACGTCTACGACCGTCGCGGACGAGGGGACAGCGGGAACTCTCCGGCCTACGCCGTGCAGCGGGAGATCGAGGACCTCGAGGCGGTGATCGCCGAGGCCGGCGGCCGGGCGGTGGTCTTCGCCGGGTCGTGCGGCGCGAACCTCGCGCTCGAGGCGGCGATGGCCGGGGTCCCGATCACCAAGCTGGCGCTGCACGAGCCGTACTACCGCGTCGAGGGTTACCCGAAGCCCCCTGCCGACTTCATGGACAATCTCCGCGCCCTGCTCGCGGACGACAAGCGCGGCGAGGCAGCGGAATACTTCCTCGCCGAGCTGCTGGGTCTGTCGCCGGAGGTGATCGCGGACTGGCGGCAGGGCCCGCTGTGGGCGACGAACGAGGAGAACGCACACACCCTGCCGTACGACGCGGCCATCTGCGGCGACTACACCGTGCCGGCCCGGCGGCTGGCCACCTTCCGGACACCGACGCTGGTCATCAACAGTGACCACACGAGCGATTGGCTGCGCGTGGCGGCGCGGGCGACCGCGGCTGCGCTACCCAACGGCCGGGGGATGGAGCTGCCCGGTTCATGGCACCGGGTGCAGATGGACGTTCTGGGCCGGGTGCTGGTCGACTTCGCCACGACCTGACGCCTCAGCTGCCCGGCACCGGGACGGTCACCCGCAGCCGCCACCGGCCCTCGCCGTCCTCGCCGGCCTCGAGCTCCCCGCCGAGGTCGGCCACCCGCGAGGAGAGGTTGTCCACGCCGGCACCGCCTTGCGGATGGTGCGGGCCGCCGTCGGCGATGCCGTCGTTGACGAGGTCCAGGTGCACCGCGGACCTGCTCCGGCGCACCGAGATCTCGCAGCGGCGGGCCTTGCTGTGCCGGAGCACGTTGGTGACGCCCTCCCGCAGCACGATCGCCAGCACGGTGCCCACCTCCGGCGGCAGTCCCTCGGCGCCGGAGAGGTCCACAGTGACATCGACGTCGGCGGCGAGGAGCATCGAGCGGGCCGACACCGCCTCGTCCTGCAGGGAGAGCGAGCGGTAGCCGAGGGCCACCGATCGCACGTCCGCCAGCGCCGCCCGGGAGATCTCCTGGATGTCGGCGACCTCCTGCTGCGCCCGCTGCGGGTTCGCGAGTACCAGCCGGTGGGCGAGCTCGCTCTTCAGCGCGATCGCCGAGATGCTGTAGCCCAGCAGGTCGTGCAGGTCGCGCGACATGCGCAGCCGCTCCTGCACGACCGCCAGGCGGGCGATCTCCGCGCGGGCCTCGCGCAGGTCGGTCACCAGCGCGGCCAGCCGGGTCAACCCGTACACCAGCAGGCCGGTGATCACGGTGGAGATCGCTGCGTACGAGGAGTGGTACCACGATGCGGTCAGCTCATCCTGGATCAGGGCGACGCTGGCGACCACGGCGGCGAAGGCCAGCCACGCCGCTACCCGCGGCAGCGAGAGGAGGAAGGCGCCGGCCAGGAAACCGGGCATGGCGATCCAGGACTGGCCGAACTGGACGAACGGAAGGTAGGCGAGCACCGCCTGGGCGAGCAGCGCCAGGAACCCGCGGGGCGAAGTGACCGGCGGCGTGCGGCGGCGCAGGAACCGCAGCTGGAGCAGGAGCATGGCCAGCAGGTAAACGACGCCGAGCGCCTTCTGGCCGTCGGTGATCGGGCTGGCGAGGATCGTCAGGACCGCCACGAGGACGAGACCGGAGAGGACCGTCGTGACGAGCACCCTGGCCAGCCGCGGGGCGAGATACCACCCGCCGCTCGCGTTCTCACGTCTACCGAATCCGGGGGTGCGACCGGCGCCGTCGACCGGCCCGTCCCCGATGCTCATGTGCCCCGGCGGCCTCGGGCGGGAGCCTTGTGACAGGACGTCGACATGGCTGCCTCCGGAGCGGGACTTCGACCTTACACTACTGTTTGCCCAGGACTTCGGCCGCGGATACCCCGTTGGGTGACCCGCTACGATTACTGTCGGTTACTACGCTTCCACCGTTCGTTCCCGGTCAGCCGACGAGACTCGCCGTACGGCGGTGCTCGGTCGGCTGGTCCAGGGCCGGGTCCGAGTTGAGCATGGCCCGCTGGAGTTGCTGCAGCCGGGCGGACGGCTCCACGCCGAGTTCGTCGACCAGGGTCTGCCGCAGGGTGCGGAAGGCGTCCAGCGCCTGCCAGCGCCGTCCCGACCGGTACAGGGCGATCATGAACAGCTGGCAGAGGTTCTCGTTCATCCGGCTCCGGGCCGTCAGGACGGCCAGCTCGCTGAGCACCGAGTCGTGCCGACCGAGCTGGAGGTCGATGTCGATCCGGGACTCCAGGAGGCTGAGCCGGCTGTCCTCCAGCCAGGCGACCTCGCAGTAGAGCCGGCTGCCGATCTGCACGTCGACGAGAGCCTGTCCGCGCCACAGGGCGAGGGCGTCGTGCAACAGGTCGCAGGCACGGGACAGGTCGCCGGCCTCGGCGGCCCTCCGGCCGGCCGCGGCCAGCCGCTCGTACCTCTTCACGTCGACGTCCTCGGGCGGGACCGCCAGCGTGTAGCCGTTGTACTTCCTGACCAGCACGTCCTTGGCGGCGCCGGCACCGGCGGGCAGCGCCGCCGCGATGCCGCGGCGCAGCTGCAGGATGTAGGTCTGCAGCGTGGTCAGCGCGCTGCGCGGCGGGGCGACGCCCCACAGCTCCTCCATCAGCACCGGCACCGGGACCACCTCCTCCGGCTGCAGCGCCAGCAGCGAGAGCACCTGGCGGGGCTTCGCGGCGGTCGGCGTGATGGACCGCCCGGCGACCCGCGCCTCCAGTGGTCCGAGAATCCTGATCTCCATCCGGGCCCCCTCATGGGCGAGGTTCGAGCCGGGTCGTTCCCGGCGCTCCGCCGGAGCCACCGGTGGTGGTCCGTCGCCTCTCGAGAGTTCAGCGAGTCGGACGGTCTGAAGGCAGTGCCCTGGCCATGAAGCCGGCGATGAGAAGCTCCTACCCGACCCGTGAGGAACGCACGGTCGTCCCGTGATCGGCGCACTGGCCCGCTCTCGGCGGCACGCCGCAGAGTTCGTCGCGACGGACAGAAGCAGCCGTTCATACCCCCACGGGAGTCACGATGAACTTCTCGCCCTCAGAAGAGACGGCCACCCTCGCGGTCCTGGTCCGCCAGCACGCGACGGCTGGTTCGGACCTGCGTATCGACCGCCTGGACGGCTGGCAGAACCCGCAGGCGTCGACGTCGAAGCTCACCTTCTGCTACACGGCGGCCGCGCCGATCCCGGACCACCGTGCCTGACGAGGACACTCTCGCGGTGCCGGCGGTCGGTTTCCGCCGGCACCTGAGGGCTGACGTGGTGGCCGGCGACGCGGTGTACCTGTTCTCCGAGCGCGACGTCACTGCGCTGCAGGGTTCGGGCATCGAGACGCTGGCGCCGCTGCTCGACGGCAGTCGGGACCTGCCGGGCCTGCTCCGCGAGGCCTCGCTGAGGATGCCTGCGGAGCTGGCCCGGGCCCTGATCGCCAAGCTGGCCGAGGCGAACCTGATCGGGCTGCGGTCCCCGGACGAGCCGGCGGACAGCGCGGCGGCGGCGTACTGGGACGCGCTCGGCCTCGACCCGGCGACCGTCACGCCCACCGGCCGGGTCGTACGGGTGCTCACGGTCGGCGACATCGATCCGGAGCCGGCGGTGGCCGCCCTGCGCGTCGCCGGCCTCGACCCGACACCGGCCCTGCCGGTGCCGGGGGACGGTGCCGAGCTGTCGGTCGTGCTCTGCGAGGACTACCTCGCCGACCGCCTCGCCGAGGTCGACCGGTGCCACCGCGCCGCCGGGGCCCCCTGGCTGCTCGCCAAGCCCGCCGGCGGCCGGGTCTGGATCGGCCCGGTGTTCGAGCCGGGCGGGCCGTGCTGGCACTGCCTGGCGACCCGGCTGTGGGGCAGCCGCCAGGCGGAGGCGCACGTCCAGGCGGCGCTCGGTCGCGCGGGTCATGCCCCCCGGCCGGCCACGTCGCTGCCCCCGCTCGGCGCCGCCGCCGTGCACCTGGTCGTCCTGGAGGCGGCGAAGTGGCTGGCCGGCCACCGCTACCCGGGCCAGCGCAGCATCTGGACGCTCGACAGCGTCGACCTGCGCGGGCGGCACCACGAGGTCCGGGCCCGGCCCCAGTGCCCCGAGTGCGGCGACCCGGAGCTGGTCCGGGCGCAGGCCGACCGCCCGGTCGTGCTCGCTCCGTCCACCCCGCCACCGGCCGGCGCCGCGGATATCCTCGGCCGGTACGGCCACCTGGTGAGCCCGGTGACCGGCGTGGTCCGGGAGATCCAGCGGGACGCGCGCGGACCGGCGATGGTGCACGCGTTCCGGTCCGGCCCGGTCCAGGCGCTGCGCGCCCGGGACCTGGACGGGCTGCGGCGGGCGGTGGCGATGCAGAACGGCGGCACCGGCCCGACCGCGGAGCAGGGCGAGGCGAGCGCGCTGTGTGAGGCGCTGGAGCGGCACTCCTCCGCCTGGCAGGGCGAGGAGCAGCGGATCCACGGCAGCTACCGCGAGCTGGCCGGGGTGGCGGTGCACCCGGACAGCTGCCAGCTCTACTCCGAGCGCCAGTTCGCGGAGCGGGACCGCTGGAACCGCGAGCACGGCGACTTCCAGTACGTCTGCGCGCCGTTCGACGAGACCGTCCGGACCAGCTGGAGCCCGGTCTGGTCCCTCACCCAGCGGCGGCGCAGGCTGCTGCCGACCCAGATGCTCTACTTCGGGGCACCGGGCGACGCCGGTCCGGTGATGGTGCGCGCGGACTCGAACGGCAACGCCGCCGGCGCCGACCTCACCGACGCGGTGCTGCGGGGGCTGCTCGAGCTGGTCGAGCGCGACGCGGTGGCGCTCTGGTGGTACAACCGCACTCGGCAGCCGGCGTTGGACCTCGACGCCTTCGCGGACGTCCGGCTCCGGGAGCTGCGGGAGATGTACGGCACGCTGCGCCGCGAGGTGTGGGCGCTGGACCTGACCTCCGACGTGGGGGTGCCCGCGGTGGTCGCGCTGTCGCGGCGGGTGGACCAGCCCCGGGAGGAGATCCTCTTCGGCTTCGGGGCGGACCTCGATCCCCGGGTAGCCCTCAGGCGCGCGGTGAACGAGATGAACCAGTTGCTTCCCTCGGTCGTGGAGCCGGGCGAGGGGGATCGGGAGGGAGAAGACACCGATGCGGCGCACTGGTGGCGGACGGCGACCGTGGCCAACCAGCCCTACCTGCTGCCGGACCCGGACCCGCGCCCCCGGGTGCCGGCGGACTTCGGGCCGCCGACCCCGGCGGACCGGCTGCTCCAGGTGGAGCGCATCCGGGCCAGGATCGAGGAGCTCGGGCTCGAGGTGCTGGTGCTCGACCTGACCCGTCCCGACATCGGACTGCCCGTCGCCAAGGTCGTCGTCCCCGGCCTGCGGCCGTTCTGGGCGCGCTTCGCCCCCGGCCGCCTCTACGAGGTCCCGGTCCGCCTCGGGCGGCGGGCGGAGCCGACGCCGTACCACGAGCTGAACCCGATCCCCATGTTCCTGTGACCCGGCCGAGAGGTGAGCTGATGGAACCCGGCGAGGACGCCCGGCTGCAGCCGCTCTGGTCCTTGCGCGAGGAGGTCCTGCTCGAGGTCGACGAAGACACCGGCGAGGTGACCGTGTGCAGCAGCTGGGACGACACCGACCTCGGCGTGGTCGGTCCCGCCGTGCTGTCGCTGCTGCAGCGGATGACCCTCGGTCCGGTCTCGCTGGAGAACGTGCTGCCCACCGACGCGGACCGGGAGGAGATCGCCGCGGTCCTCGACCGGCTCGGCGGGTGCGTGGTGCCCTCCCTGGGGCTCGGGCACACCAACGAGCTGATGCTGTCGGTGCTGCCCCTCGATCGCTCGGTGCGGTTCGGGCCGCGTCCGGTCGGCTCCGCTGCCGTGCTGCGGCTGTCCCGGTTCGCCGGCGTGCGGTCGTCCGGGAACGAGCTGTGGCTCGAGTCGCCGCTGTCCCGGTACCGGGTGGTGGCACACGAGCCGCGGGTCGCGGCGATGGTCTCGGCCCTGGCCCTGCCGACCACCGTCGCCCGGCTCGCGGCGCAGCTCACGGTCGCCGAATCGATGGCCGCCAGCGTGGTGGGCTACCTCCTCGGCACCGGGATGTTGCTGGTCGCGGCGGAGGAGACGGCCGCCGGACCGACGTTCGCGGAGGACCAGGCCCCGGCGCTGGCCGCCTGGCCGTACCACGAGCTGATGTTCCACGGCCGGAGCCGGAAGGGCCGGCTGGACGCGCCGACCGGCATCGGCACCCGCTACCGCCGGCCGGTGTCCACGCCGGCCGCGGTCAAGCCCGTCCCGCCGGGCCGCCGCTTCCCGCTGGACCGGCCATCGAGGGCCGACCTCGAGGCCACCGACCGAACCCTCACCCAGCTGCTCGAGGACCAGCGACCGGCGCAGCCGATGGCGCGGACCCTGACCGTCGGCCAGGTCGGCGAGCTGCTCTACCGGGCCGCCCGGGTCCGGTCCGTGACCCGGACCCACGAGGACGGCGAGGAGATCTCGGACCGGCCGTACCCGAGTGTGGACGGCCTGTACGAGCTCGAGGTCTACCTGGTGACCGACCGCTGCGCCGGACTACCGACGGGTGTCTTCCACTACGACCCGCTCGGACACGCGCTCACGCTGGTCAACCCGTCCGCCGCCGAGGTCGGCGAGCTGCTCGACGAGGCGCGGGTGGCACTCGGGGCGGCCGTCCGGCCGCTGGTCCTGCTCGCCATCACCTCACGGCTGTCCCGTCTGACGAAGCACTACTTCGGGGCGGCGTACTCGACGACGCTGCGCAACACCGGGCTGCTCCAGGCCACGCTCGGCTTCGTCGCCGCGGCGATGGGGTTGTCGGCCACGGCTACCCGCCTCGGCGTGGACGGGCTGACCGAGCGGGTGCTGGGACTGCAGTGGCCGGTCGAGGTCGACGTCGGCGAGGTGGCGCTCAGCTCGTCCTGACCCGTCCCGGCGGCGGCCGGGAACCGCTCGCTGCCCTCCTCGCGCTCGCTCGGATGCCCGCTCCTCGGACAGGCCGCCAGGCGCAAGCGCCGGCCGGCCGGCCCTCCTCGCTCCCCGCTCGCGCTGCGAGCCCTCGCGCTCGCTCAGAGCCAGCCGGCCTCGGAGGCGATGCGGATCGCGTCGACTCGGTTGCGGGCGTTCAGCTTGCTGACCACGGCCGTCAGGTAGTTGCGCACGGTGCCCTTGGTGAGGAAGAGCACGGACGCGATCTCCGTCGTGCCCGCGCCTTCGGCCGACATCTTCAGCACCTCGAGCTCCCGGACGGTGAGCGGGCACGCCGGGGTGTCCCAGGCCGCGAGCGCGAGCTGCGGGTCGATGACCCGCAGGCCGGCCGCGACCTTGCGGATCGCGTCGGCGAGCTCGCTCGCCGGCGCGTCCTTGAGCAGGAAGCCGCTGACCCTGGCCGACAGTGCCCGGCGCATCGTGCCGGGGCGGCCAAGGCTGGTCAGGATCAGCGTCCGCACCTGCGGCACGCGCTCGTGCAGGAGGGCCGCGGCGGACAGGCCGTCCATACCGGGCAGGTCGATGTCGATGACCGCCACGTCGGGCCGGAGACGCTCGGCCGTCGGCACGATCTCGTCGCCGGACGCGAACTCGGCCACCACCTCGATGTCGCTCTCCAGCTTGAGCAGCGCGACGAGAGCACCTCGGACCATGTGCATGTCCTCGGCGACCATCACCGTGATCATCGTGTCCCTCGATGCCAGTCCCGCCCCGCCTCGTCAGCGGTCCGTTCCGGTCGATCGACCGGCCGCCGGCGGGAAGCCTGCCTCGGTGGACGCTGGCACTGGCGGGTGACCTCGCTGCACACCGCTGCCATCATAGCCGCCCACGCTCGACCGGTGCCCCAGGCGCGGCAGGGACGGGCGACCGCCTCGGATGGCAGGCCCCCGACGGGCATCGCGGCCAGCAGTCCAACTGCGGTGCATCTGCGGTTGAACGGCCGCGCCGGACCGACTGCCCGCCTCCGGCCGCCGGCAGGCCGCTGCCGGGAAGCGCGTCGGCGCCTCGCGGCGGCGGTCCGGCGCTCAGTCACCGTGGTCCTCCACCCGGCAGTCCGCGGGCAGGGCTGCCGTGCAGCACGGGGCCGGTCCGCCTCGCGGACCGGCGCACCAGAGCCGAACCTCGCGCACCGCCTCGGCCGGCAGGGCGACGCCGGCCAGCCCGAGCCAGACCAGCCCGGACAGCGTCCCGCGGCCGGTGGCGACGAGCAGGCCGCGCAGCCACGGGCGGCGGCTGCCGCACGAGCACCGTCCCGGCGCGCGGCCGGTGCCGGTACGCCGCCACAGACCCAGCCGCCACAGACCCAGCCGCCACAGACCCAGCCGCCACAGACCCAGCCGCCACACGCACATTGGCCGATCGTGCGGGCCGCGCGGCCGGCCGGGAAGCCGACCGGCGCCGCCCGGCCGCCCGGCTCCAGGGTGGGTCGACCGGCCCTCCAGCGCGCGCGTGCCAGGATGCACCAACCGCACGACGTCGCGACTCGGCTCGGCACCGACCGGAGGCAACCTTGACAGCTGGGCAACCGTTCCGGCAGCCGTCGCAGCGCGTACGCGACCTGTTCGCGCGGCTGGACAGCGACGTCGACCTCTGGGTGGCGTCCGCGGACACCGCGGGGAATCCCTACCTCGTCCCGCTGTCCTTCCTGTGGGACGGGGCCAGCTTCGTCGTCTCGACGCTGGAGACGAACCCGACCGGCCGCAACATGTTGGAGAACCGGAAGGTGCGGCTCGGCCTCGGTCCCACCCGGGACGTGGCGGTCATCGACGCGACCGTCGAGCCGCTGCCCCGCGACGCGGTGCCCGAGCAGCTGGCCGACGCGTTCGCGCGCAAGGCCGGCTTCGACCCGAGGGCGCAGCCGCAGCCGTACGTCTACTACCGCCTGGTGCCGCACCGGGTGGAGGCGTGGCGCGAGGCGAACGAGCTCTCCGGCCGGGTGCTGATGCGGGACGGCCGCTGGCTGGCTGGGGGCTCGGCGCCGGCCGGGTCAGACGCCTGACCGCACCGGCGGGGAGGAACCGACCCGGCCGGCGGCGACGACCGCGAGCGTCACGCCGGCCACCGCGACGGTCGCGAACAGCGGGCCGGTCAGGTCCGTCAGCAGGCCGACCGCCAGGATCGACACGACGACGCCGAGGGGCAGCAGGGTCGCCCGCACCGTCACGACGGCCGGCACCTCCTCCGGCCGCGCACGCCCGAGCAGGAGGTTGTTGAAGACCACGTACGCCACCTCGAACAGCACCAGGAAGGCCGCGTAGCTGGCCAGGGTGGGCCCGGTCCGGGCGAGCAGGACCGCGCCGAGCAGCGGCAGCATCGGCACGATCGCCCAGGTCTCCACGGGCAGCCGCGCCAGGTGCCGCTGCACCGGCAGGGCCGCGAACGACCCGGCGAAGACCGCCACGGCGGACAGCGCCACGAAGACGCCGACCAGGGACGTGCCGCCATCCAGCAGCTCGCGGGGCACCACGGTGACCGCGATCGTGTGGAAGCCCTGCCAGAACGCGACGAGCAGGAACAGCGCGAACAGCCGCCGGAGGACCGGGTCGCCGGCGATCAGCCCGACCGCGACGCGGCAGCCGGTGGCCCGCTCCCCTCCGGCCGCGGCCGGCCCGGTACGCGGGAGCGCCCTGGCCACCAGCACGGAGCAGGCCAGCGTGCCGGCGTTCAGCAGGAAGAATGCGCGCAGCGGCAGCAGCGCGCCGAGCGGCTGGGCCAGCGCCGCTCCGGCGCTGGTCCCGGCCAGCCGGCCGATCTCGGCGAGGGTGTTGGCCCGGCCGAGCCGGTCACCCGGCACCGTGAGCCGGAGTAGCACCGACGCCGCCGAACGGGTCACCGCCTCGAAGAAGCCACGCACGAGGAGCACCGCCACGGCGACGCGGACCAGCAGGTGGTCGGCGGCCGGCACGGCGGCGAGGGCTGCGGTCAGACCGAGGCTGACGGCTTCCACGGCCAGGATCAGCCGCCCCGGCGGCCGCTCGGCCAGGATCCGGTGCAGCAGCCCGGCCAGGACCAGGGCGGGCAGCCACGGGGCGCTCAGCACGGCGCCGGCGAGCAGGCCGGAACCGGTGTCGTCGCCGACCTGGGTCGACAGCCGCAGCAGCACGCACATGCTGCCCGCCGTGTTGACGAACAACAGGGCCGGCACCAGCGCCGAGACGAATCTCGGCGCCGGGTCGGTCACGGCCGCCGGCGGCCCCCCGAAACGCTCCATGCTGCACGCTTACCACCGGCCACCCATTCCACGGAATGCTCGGCCGGGCGCCGCCCGACAACGACGGCGAATTGAGCGCGGTCCTGAACGATTGACAGAGCACCGGACGCGCCGATCTACTCGCCGACACGACAAACGCGGTCGGCAACGAGGACTCGAGAAGTCGTCCAATTCGAGGAGGTGCCGCGGTCGGGCCGTCCTGCGGATAGTCCCGCATTTGTCGACGCCCTTTCCTGCGGCCCCCACGATCGCCCCCGGGCCACCTTGGCTCCCGGGGGTCCGGCTGGACCCGGTGCTGCGATGGGAGGTGGAACAAATGTCGGACGAGCGTTTCGTCGCGAGCCGTGACGAGGAGCAGGACACCACCAAGTGGTGATCTCGTGACCGGCCGGGGCGTCGCCCGTGACCCGTCACGGGCGGCGCCACCCGGCGCTTTTCCGTGCAGTTCCCCGCGCCCTCGCCGAACGGAGTTGACGTGGTTTCTGGCATCGAGACCGGCCTGGACGTGGCCGCCGCCCGGCGGCCGTCCGGACCGGACCGCGACACCGACGATACCGACGATACCGACGATACCGACACCGACGACACCTACTGGGCACGAATCGAGAAGGCCGTCGCGGAGCTGACGGCGCGGGCGGCGGCGGGCGACGGCGTGGCGGTCCTCGCGTCGGCGGCCGGCGGCCACCCGGAGTGGCCGGTGCGCGCGGCCGCGGTCCGGCTGCTCGGCGAGCACCACGCCGACCGGCCGGCCGCCGCGGAGGCGATCGCGGCCGCGACCCACGACCGGGTGGACTGGGTCGCGTTCACCGCGATCAAGACGATCGGCGAGCACCGGATCCGCTCCGCCGTGACGGACCTCATCAAGATCTCCGGCTGGCCGAGCAACTTCACCAAGCCCGGCTACGCCCGCAAGCCGGTCGGCTGCGGCGCCGCGTTCACCAAGCGGGCGCTGCTCGCCATCTTCGGCAGCCAGGACCCGGCGACGCTGCGCCGGATGGAGGACGAGCACTTCGCGGAGCTGCACGCCGCGATCGCCCGCCGCCGGCGACCACGCGAGAACGACGACGTCGTGCTGATCCCGGCCGGCCCGTACCTCGCCGGGTCGGCGCGGAGCGAGATCGGGCCGTTCCAGATGGACGACTCGGACAACCCGCTGCGCGCCGTCGACCTGCCCGCGTACCTCATCGACCGGACGACCGTCACGAACGCCCGCTACCGGGTCTTCCTCGAGGACGTGGGCGACAGCACGGAGTTCGACCACCCGGACCAGAGCCCCCGAGCCGGGCACACCCCGGCGCACCGGCACGATCCCCGCTTCAGCCGCCCGGAGCTGCCCGTCGTGGGCGTCGACTGGTACGACGCCTGGGCGTTCGCCCGCTGGGCGGGCGGGGAGCTGCCCAGCGAGACGCAGTGGGAGAAGGCCGCTCGCGGTACCGACGGCCGGGTCTTCCCGTGGGGCGATGAGCTCGAACCGCACCGGGCGAACTACGTCGAGCGCGCCTTCGGCCGGCCGGTGCGTGACCTGCACGAGCTGGAGGCGCTGCTGGTCGCCACGACGCAGGGCGGCCACCCGCCGGCGCCGGTGCTGCCGGCCGACAGCCTGCCCGAGGGCGCCAGCCCGTACGGCCTGCTGCACATGGCCGGCAACGTGTGGGAGCTCACCCGGACGAACTTCTTCACCCGCAAGGACATGGACCCGTTCTTCCGGGGCCGGCAGCCCGCGGAGTTCATGAACCGGCCGGAGGCATTCCACGTGCTGCGCGGCGGCACCTGGACCTCGCCGCCGATCTGCCTGGCCACCTACTACCGGGGCAAGGACCTGCTGACCGACCTGCACAACGAGGTCGGCTTCCGCTGCGTGTACCCCGCGGAGAGCTGAGATGCGGATCCTGTCCTTCGGGCATGCCGCGCTGCTGGTCGACACGGGCACCGAGCGCATCCTGGTCGACCCCTGGCTGACCCCCCGGCTGGACCGGTTCTGGGAGCGCTGGCCGGCGCTGCCGGCCGGGCTGGAGTCCGAGCTGTCCGGCGACATCGACGCGGTGGTGCTCAGCCACCACCACTACGACCACCACCACTTCCCCAGCCTGGCCGGGCTCGCCACCGGCCAGGAGGCGGACTTCGACGAGGCGGTGGCCCGGCGCGAGGACATCCGCGTCCTCTACCCGCGCCCGCCGGCCGTGCCGCCCCGGTTCACCGCCTCCGGCCTGGGCCACCAGGCCATCGCCTGGACCCTGCGGCGGCTCGGGTTCACCAACGCCCGGGGCGTCACGCCCGGGGAGACCGTCTGCGTGGGCGAGACGCTGATCCGGACGCTGCCCTCGCGGGTGCCGTTCCCGGAGATGAGCATCCTGATCCAGACCCGGGACGCCACCGTCATGCTGTGCGGCGACTCGCTGCTGCACCCGGACGTCGTCGACCTCTTCGCCGACCCGGCCAGCCCGCGGGTCGACGTGGCCTTCGTGCCCACCCACAGCGTCTCGCCCACCGGGGTCCTCACCGAGCGGCGCCAGGTCCGCGGCGCGGACGAGGTGGTGGATCGCGCCACCGCGGCGTTCCTGCAGTGGTGTGAGACGCTGTCCCCGGCCGCGGTGGTCCCGTCCTCGTTCGGCTGGCGGGTGGCCTCCGACGACCCGCAGCAGTACGCGTGGGCGAACCGGACGATCTTCCCGCTGACGGTGGTCCAGGCCGCGGAGGCCTGGCGCAAGCAGGGCGGCACCGCGCTGCTGTGCGGAGCCGGGCAGGTGCTGGACGTCGCGGCGGGGCAGGCCGCGGTCAGCGCCGGCGACCACCTGGCCGTCGACCACGACTTCGACGAGCTGTGCGCGGAGGTCACCTTCCGGCCGGAGACGCCGGTGCCGCCGCTGGACCCGCAGTCCGACCGGGTCGGCCGGCTCCGGGAGAGCCCGGAGGTGCTCGCCGAGCGGCTGTGCGAGCACCTGGTCGGGACCGACTTCTGGTACCGGGCGGCGGAGTCCGGGCAGACCCACGCGCTGGCGATCGCGGCCGAGGACGGCGACCACGTCCGCATCCTCGACCTGGCCGCCCAGCGCACGTTCCCGGCGCCGCCGGGTGCCCGCGGGTCCGGCGGCGGCTTCACCCGCATCGCCGGGTCGACCCTGCAGGCGCTCGAGGACGCCGACCTGCTCTTCGGCAGCTCCTACGGGCTGTGGGTCAGCGACGACAACCTGCTGTCGGCGGTCTTCCACCACCCCCGCTACTACGTGCGGCACGTGGAGAAGGCGATGCGGGGCGAGGTGGCCGCGTGACGAGCGGGAACCTGGTCCGGCTGCGGCACCGGGCCGCGTCCCTGCGGGACAATCGGCTCGGCGACCCGACCGTCCGGGACGTCCTGGTCATCACGCCGCCCGGGTACGAGCGGTCCGGCCGCGGCTACCCGGTCGTGTTCTGGCTGGCCGGCTTCGGCTCCCGCGGGGCGGACCTGCTGCACGGCGGCGTGCTGGGCGAGGGACTCGACGAGCGCCTCACCGCCGCGATGCGCGCCGGCGCGGTGCCCGAGGCCCTGGTGGTGCTGCCGGACTGCTCGACCCGCTACGGCGGCTCGCAGTACCTCGACTCCGCCGCCTGCGGCCGTTACCAGACCTACCTGGTGGACGAGCTCGTTCCGCTGGTGGACGCCCGGTTCCGCACGCTGGGGCCGGGCCGGCGCGCCGTGGGCGGCAAGTCCAGCGGCGGGTACGGCGCGTTGCTCGCGGCGATGTGCCGGCCCGGCGTCTTCGACACGGTCTGCGCGCACTCCCCCGACGCCGGGTTCGAGTGGTGCTACCTGTCGCTGCTGCCGGCGGTCCTCGACACGCTCCGCGCGCGCGGCGGGTGGGCCGCCTTCACCGACGGCCCGCGCTCCACCCTCCCCCGCGACGGCGCTTTCATGGTGGCGATGAGCCTGGTCGCCGTGGCGGCCTGCTACTCCGACCGGGACGCGGCCGGCGGGGACGCGGCCGACGGGGACGCGGCCGATCGGGACGCGGCCGACCTCGCCGCGGAGTTCCCGTGCGACCCGGAGACCGGCAGCTTCCGGGAGAAGGTCTGGCGGCGCTGGTTGCGGTACGACCCGGTACGGCTCGTCGCGGTCCACGCCGATCGGCTGCGTGCCCTGCGGACCCTCTATCTCGACGTGGGCCGGGCGGACGAGTACGCGATGCACTGGGGGACGCGCGCGCTGCACGCCGCGCTGGCCGACGCCGGCGTGCCGCACCACTACGTCGAGCACGACGGCGGGCACCACGGCATCGACCACCGCTTCGTCCGGTCCCTGGCCCTGGCCGGCCGGCGCTGGGCCCGCGCCGCGGAGCAGACAGCCGAGGAGCGGGCATGTGTGGCGTCGCCGGCTTCGTGAGCCTGACCGGCCCGAGGGACCGCGCCGGCCTGACCCGGCTCGGGCGGACGATGACCGGGGTGCTCGGGCACCGGGGCCCGGACGACCGCGGGGTGCACGTGTCCGGCGACGGCCGGGTGATGCTCGCGAACACCCGGCTCGCCGTCCGCGACCTGTCCGCCGCCGGGCACCAGCCGATGGCCAGCCCGGACGGCGCCGTGGTGCTCGCCTACAACGGCGAGCTGTACCGCAACCGGGGGGCGCCGCGGTCGCGGTGGCCGGCCCGCAGCGGCTCGGACACCGAGGTGCTGGTCCAGGTGCTGCACGCGGCCAGCGACCCGGCGGGCAGCCTCGCCGCGCTCGACGGCATGTTCGCCGCCGCCTGGCACGACACCCGCACCGGCCGGGTCGTGCTGGCCCGCGACCACTTCGGCGTGAAGCCGCTGGTGTACGCCGTCGTCGACGGCGGCGTGCTGTTCGCCTCCGAGCCCGTGGCGCTGTTCGCCTCCGGGCTGCTTGCCCCGGCGTTCGACGCGACCACGTTCCTGGCCAAGGCGTACGTGCGGATGGACGCCGCCGACGACCGGACCTGGTTCGCCGGGGTGCGGGTGCTGCCGCCGGCGCACCTGCTGGTGCTCGACCCCGACACCGGCGCCGGCGCCGGCGCGGTGCGGCCGCGGCCGTACTGGACTCCGGCGGTGGCCGACGAGCCGGTCACGCCGGAGCAGGTGCGGGCGGCGTTCGACGAGGCGGTGCGGCTGCGGCTCCCGTCCGACGTGCCGCAGGCCGCGCTGGTCAGCGGGGGGTTCGACTCCTCCGCCGGGTTCGGGGCGCTGTGCCGGCTGGGCGGGCAGGTCCGCCCGTACGTCGTCCGGTACGAGGGCCCGGGGGTCGGGCAGAACGACGACCTGCCGTACGCGCAGCAGGCGGTCCGGTTCTGGGGCCGGGAGCCGGTGCTCTGCGACGTCCGGGTCCGCGACCTGCCAGGGCTGGTCGACCGCGTCGTGACCCGGCTCGGCCGGCCGCTGCTGCACGGCGCCGAGCTGGCGATGCACTGCAGCTACCAGCGTGTCCTCGACGAGGGCGGGACCGTGGTCTACTCCGGACACGGCGCGGACGAGCTGTGGGGCTACCAGGACGGCCGCTACTTCCCCATCGTCGCGCCGGACTTCCGGCCGGACATGCACTCGCCGTACTACCTGCGCCACCTGCTCTACCGGCAGGAGCGGCCCGGCTGGCACCGGATGCTCGACCGGCTGGCCGCGGCGCTGGGCGTTCCCGACGACGAGATCACCGAGCGGGTGTGGTCGGTCACGCTGGCCGCGTACCGCGAGCTGGACACGCTGGACCCGCACAAGCGCGGCCGCTACCACCTCATGCGCCGGTTCCTGGTCTACGTCAACGACATGGTCGACGGGCTGTCCTCCGGCTTCTCGCTGGAGGACCGGCCGCTGTTCCAGGACGTGCAGCTGGCCGAGCTCGCGTTCGGGATGCCCGAGTACGTCAAGAACCGCGAGGGCCCGACGGACTTCAAGCCGTTCCTCAAGCAGGCCCTGCGCGACCTGGTCCCGGAGTCGGTGCTGACCCGGCCGAAGCAGGGCTTCCCGGCCCCCGACGACCCGGCGTACCGGGACCGGCTGCGCGCGCTGGTGATCGGGGCCGGGCTGCCGGGCGGCCTGGCGCTGAGCGCCGGCGAGCTGGCGGAGCTCGGGATCGGCGAGCTGATGTTCCTCTACTCCACCCGCCGGTGGCTGGACCTGTACGCCCTGCCCGGCTGAGCCGGGCGACTGCGAGGAAGGCGGCGAGGACGATGAGCGACACCGCGACCGGGTGGCTGGTCCGGGCCCGGGCGCACGCGGCCGAGCTGGAGGTGACCCCGCCGGCCGTCCCGCCGGCCGAGGCCCAGCCCTGGTGCAACTTCGTGGTCTGGACGCCGCAGCTGCTCCCGGCCGGCTGCCGGCTGGACACGGGCACGCTCCGCCGCCAGGCCCCGCCCGGGCGGGTGGCCGGGGTGACGACCGGGCGGACACCGTGGAGCGAGGTGAACCCGGTCGCCTACCGGTACGAGGTGGCCGGCCCGGGCCGCCGGCTGCGGGTGAAGCAGTTCCTCTACGACTGGGCCTTCCCCGCGCTGGACCACCCGTGCCTGTGGGGGACCCGGGCGGTCCCGGTGCCGCTGGACGACACCGCGCTGCTCTGGATCGGGGTGGACTACCTGGGCAACCGGGCCGCCTCCGCACGGCTGGCCCGCACCACGGTCGAGCTGTCCGTGCTCGAGGGCAGCTCCGGCGAGGAGGAGATCGTCGAGCTCTACCGGTCGATGCGGCCGGCGGACCCGGCGGCGGCCGAGGCGGTCGCCGCGACGCCCTTCGCCGCGCTGAGCTACTGGGCCCGGTATCCGGACGCCGCGCAGGTGCACGTGCCGGTAGGCCTGTGGACGTTCCGGCGGCGGGGGCGCGTGCACACCGGCCGCTGGACCGCCGCGCCGGAGGAGGTCCGGGCGCTGCTGGCGGACCACCGGCTGCCGCCCGCGGTGGCCGGCCTCGCGGTCGACTCGGTCGCCCGCTTCCGCGACAGCGGCGGCCGCGCCGAGGCCGAAGTGGTGTACGCCGGCGGGCCGCGCCGGCAGCACGAGCTCCGCCTGGTCGTGCAGCGGGCGGGGCACGGACACCTGACCTTCCCGCCGCAACCGGAGAAACACCCGCACTCGGCCGCCGAGGTGGACGTCGAGGGGATCCGCGTCCAGCTGGCGTGGGTCGACGACCGGTACGGACCGTGGGACGCGGTCTGGCGCCAGCCCGAGGCCGGCCTGGAGGCGAAGCTGCTCGCCTCGACGGCGCCGACCCTGGACCGCGCGTGGTTCCTCGGCGCGCTGTCCGAGCTGGTCCGGTCGGTCCGGACGGAGCCCCGGTGATCCCCGCCCCGATCAGCGGCCTGCTCGACCGCGTCGGCGGGCTGTGCGTCGACTCGGCGTTCGAGCGCGGCAGCGGAGCGCCGGTGCCCGTGCACGACCCGTCCACCGGGACCGAGCTGACGAGGCTGGCCGCGGCCGGACCGGACGACGTCGACCGGGCGGTCGGCGCGGCCGCGGCGGCGTTCCGCGGTGCGTGGGGGAAGGCCGGTCCGGCCGCCCGCGCGGACGCCCTCGCCGCCCTCGCCGCAGTGGTGCAGGCCCACGCCGACGAGCTGGCGCTGCTGGAGGCGGTGAACGCGGGCAAGCCGCTGGCCCAGGCCCGCGGCGAGCTGGGCTTCGCGGTGCAGACGCTGCGCTACTTCGCGGGCACGCCGCTGCGGCCGGCCGGGGAGGTGAACCCCAGCGGGCCGGACACGTTCTGCTACACCGACCGCATCCCGCTGGGGGTCTGCGCCGGGATCGTGCCGAGCAACTACCCGCTGCTGCTGGCCGTCTGGAAGCTCGCGGCCGCACTCGCGTACGGCAACACGGTGGTGCTCAAGCCGGCCGAGGAGACGCCACTGAGCCTGCTGCGGCTGGCCGAGCTCGCCGGCACCGCGGGATTGCCGCCGGGCGCCTTCTCGGTGGTGTCCGGCGGGCCGGAGGTCGGCGCGGCGCTGTGCCGCCACCGGAAGGTCGCCGCCGTGTCCTTCACCGGCTCGGTCCCCGCCGGCCGGGCGGTGGGCGCGCTGTGCGGGCAGGAGATCAAGCCGGTGAGCCTCGAGCTCGGCGGCAAGAGTCCGGTGGTCGTCTGCGCCGATGCCGACCTCGACCTCGTCGTGCCCGCCGTCCTCGCCGGCTCGACCGGCAACACCGGGCAGATGTGCGTGGCGACCGGCCGGGTGCTGGTGGACCGCAGCCGGTACGGCGAGCTCGCCGAGCGGCTGACCGCCGCCGCGGCGAGGCTGCGGGTGGGCGGCGCCCTCGACGACGCCACCCAGCTCGGGCCGATGGTGAGCGCGGCGGGGCGGGACCGGGTCCTCGACTACGTGCGGCTCGGGGTCGAGGAGGGCGCCTGCCTGCAGGGCGCCCCGTACCGGCCGCCGGAGGTGGCGGGTGCGCCGGGCGGCTACTACGTCCGGCCGGCCGTGTTCGCCGGCGCCGACACCCGGATGCGGATCGCCCGCGAGGAGATCTTCGGGCCGGTGCTGGTGCTCTCGCCGTTCGACTCGGAGCAGGAGGCGCTGGCGGCCGCTCTGGACACGCCCTTCGGGCTGGCCGCGTCGGTGTGGACCCGGGACGCCGGCCGCGCCCGCCGTTTCGCCCGCGACCTGCGGGCCGGCATGGTGTGGGTGAACACGCTGGGCGACACCGAGGCGCCGGTCAGCGTCGGCGGGCTGGGCCTGTCCGGGTTCGGCCGGGAGCTCGGCGTGCACGCGGCCGAGCAGTACACCGTCACCCGCTCGGTGTGGATCGGGCAGGGCTGAGCCGTGCCGGCGGCGGTCGACCTGCGCAGTGACACCAGGACGGTGCCGGACCCGCAGATGCGGGCGGCCATGGCCGCGGCCGAGGTCGGCGACGACAGCTTCGGCGACGACCCCACCGTCCGGGAGCTGGAGGACCGTGCCGCGGACCTCGCCGGCACCGAGGCGGCGGTCTTCACCTGCGGCGGCACGATGAGCAACCTGCTGGCCGTGCTCGCGCTGGCCGGCGTGGACCGCGGCGCGCTGGTCGTCGCCGGTGCGGAGTCGCACCTGGTCCACTACGAGAACGACGGGGTGCGGACGCTCGGCCGGGTCCGGGTGGCGACCGTGCCGGACCGGCCGGTGGGCGAGCTGGACCCGGTGGCGCTGGACCGGGCGCTGGCCGACCCGGCCGCCGGGCCCCGGGTCGTCACCCTCGAGAACACCAGCAACCGGTGCGGCGGCAGCGCGCTGGACCAGGCGGCCATGCGCCGGCAGATCGAGCCGGCGTGGCGGGCCGGAGCGGCCGTCCACCTTGACGGTGCGCGGCTGCCGAACGCGGCGGTCGCGCTCGACCGCCCGGTGGCCGAGCTGGCCCGCGGGGTCGACACGGTCGCGATCTCGCTGTGCAAGGGACTCGGGGCTCCCGCCGGCTCGGTGCTGTGCGGCACCGCGGCGGTCCTGGAGCGGGTCCGGTACCTGCGGCGCATGGTCGGCGGCACGATGCACCAGAGCGGCGTGCTCGCCGCCGCCGGACTGGTCGCGCTCACCCGGCTGCCCCGGCTGGCCGAGGACCATCGCCGGGCCGCGCTGCTCGCCGCACGGCTGCGCGAGCTGCCGCGGCTGGCGGTCCGCCGGACCCCGCACCCGACGAACATGGTCATGGTCCGGCTGCCCGGCACGGCGGCCGCGCTGCTCGCCGACCGGCTGGCCGCGCACGGCGTCCTCGGGCTGCCGGTCACCGCGGAGGAGGTCCGGCTGGTCGTGCACGCCGGGCACGCGGACCAGGACATCCTTGCGGCCGCGGCGCGGGTCGCCGCCGCGGTCTCCGCTCGCGCAGCCCTCGCCCACTCGACTTCGAAGGGACCAGGCTCATGACCGCCACCGTGACGCACACCCGCTTCGACACCGACGGCTTCGTCGTCTTCCCGCGGGTCGCCGCCGGACCGGCCCTGGAGCGGCTGCACGCCGCCGTCGGCCGGCTGGAGCAACGGGCCGCCGACCTGACCCGCTCCACCGGCGACTTCGTCCTGGAGGCGACCGGCGCGGGCGGCTGGGTCGCCTGGCAGCAGGGCGACGAGGGGTTGCGCGGGGTGCTCCGGTCGGTGAGCAACGCCGACCAGTACGAGCCGGAGCTGCGGCAGGTCGCCGCCGACATCGGGCTGGCGGACTGGGTGGCGGCCGTGCTCGACGGCCCGGCGCCGGCCCTGACCACCGCCTTCCTGTGGGCCAAGCCGGCCCGGGTCGGCTCGGCGAAGCCCTGGCACCAGGACATGGCCATGGCGCCGCCCGGCTTCGCCGACCAGCACCCCAACATCGTCACGGTCTGGCTCGCGCTCGACCAGGCCACGCCGGAGAACGGGTGCCTGGAGTTCGTGCCCGGCTCCCACCGGCTGGGGGTCCTGCCGCACCTCGGCGACGCCGAGCGGCCGCATCCCGGGGCGCAGCCGGCCGACCGGGTGGTGGAGCCGTACATCGACCTCGCCACGGTGCTGCCCACCGCCCGGCGGGTGGCGATGCCGCTGGAGCCGGGCTCGGCGGTCGCGTTCGACGGATGGGTCGTGCACCGCTCGGCCACCAACACGGCCAGCACGCCCCGCCGGGCCGTGAGCTACGTGTTCGCGCTCGGCGGGGAGTCCGGCCTGAGCTGACCCGATCTCGCGCCGACAGGAAGCAGGACTGCCATGGACCACCAGGGTCACGTCGTCATCGTGGACGCGTACGCCCCCAGCCGGCGGCTCGCCCCCGAGTTCGTCAAGGCCGGGTTCGCGTGCGTGCGGTTGCAGAGCACCCCCGAGGTCCCGCCGGTGTACCGGTCGGCGCCGCCGCCGCTGGACGACTTCGTCGCGAACCTCGTCCACACCGGCGACCTGGAGGCCACGACGGCGGCGGTCGCCGCGTACCGCCCGGTGGCGGTGCTCACCGGCGGCGAGCTCGGCGTCATGCTCGCCGACGCGGTGAGCGAGCGCCTCGGCCTGGCGACGAACGGCACCGCGCTGAGCGAGGCACGACGGGACAAGTTCACCATGATCGAGACGATCCGGCGGGCCGGGCTCGGCGCCGCCCGGCAGATCCGGGTGCGGGACGCCGCCGAGCTGGCCGCCTGGCACCGGGAGATCGGCGGTCGGGTGGTCGTGAAGCCGTCCCGCAGCGCGGGCGGCGACCGGGTCTCCTTCTGCTCGACCCCGGAGGAGTCCGCCCGGGCCTTCACCGCCATGGCCGGCTCGCGGGACATCTTCTCCGCCGTCAACGAGACGGCGGTGGCCCAGGAGTACCTGCCCGGCACCGAGTACATGGTGAACACGGTGAGCCGCGCCGGGCGCCACCACGTGTGCGACATCTGGCGGACCACCAGGGTCAGCGCGAACGGCCTGGTCGACCTCTGCGACGCCCTGCACCTCGTGCCGTGCGAGGGCGAGGTGGCGGCGCAGCTGACCGGGTACACCCACCAGGTCCTCGACGCCCTCGGCGTGCGGTACGGCCCCGCGCACGTCGAGGTCAGGATGACCCCGGCCGGGCCGCGGCTGGTCGAGCTCGGTGCCCGGATGCCGGGCGGGGACATCCCCTACTACGCCTCGCTGGGCATCGGCGAGTCCCAGCTCGACTGGACCGTCGACGCGTACGTCCGGCCGGACCGGTTCGACGCGCGCCGGCGGGACCCCTACCGGCTCCGGCGGTACTGCGCGATGGTCGCCATGATCTCGCCGTTCGAGGGCACCCTGCGCGGCTACCGGGACCTGCCCGGGATCGAGGCGCTGGAGAGCTTCCACCAGCTGCTGACCCTGGTCCAGCCGGGACAGCCGCTGCGCCGCACGGTCGACGACCTGAGCTACCCGCTGATCGTGACGCTGGTGCACGAGCTGGCGGAGGTGGTCGCGCGCGACCACGGGACGATCCGCTACCTCGACGGCCACGGCTTCTACCAGCTCGGGTGACGCCGCCGGGCTGGTGAAGCTGCCGGCCGGCCGGCGCTCAGGGCGAGGTGGCCGGGCGCCCGCGCCGGCGCAGTACCCGGCTGACGAGCGGGCCGGCCGCGCCGGTGTAGCCGAGGGGGTCGAGCAGCGCGTCGAGGTCCACGGCCGGCAGCGGGAGGGTCCCCTCGGGAAGCTCGCGCAGCACGGCGCCGAGCGGCCGGCCGGTGCGGGCGGCCTCGGCCGAGGCGCGGCTGACGACCTCCTTCGCCCGGGCCCTGCCGAGCTGCGCCGCCAGGACGGCGGCGACCCGCTCGGAGACCACCAGGCTGCCGGTCAGGTGCAGGTTGGCCAGCATCCGCTCGGGGGCCGGCACCAGCCCGGCGGCGAGCTCCGCGGCGGTGTGCGCGCTGCCGCCCGCGAGCCGGAGACATTCCCGCAGCGGCTGCCATTCCGCGTGCCAGGCGCCGGCCGGGCGCTCGTCCTCGGCCAGCATGCCCTGGGCGAGCACCGCGGCGATGGCCGGCACCTGCAGTGCCGCGGACCGGATGAGCGTGGCGAGCACCGGGTTCCGCTTGTGCGGCATCGCCGAGGACACCCCACGCCCGTCCGCGGCCGGCTCGGCCACTTCCGCCACCTCCGTCCGGGAGAGCGACTGGACATCGGTCGCGACCTTCCCGAGGGCGCCGGTCACCAGCGCCAGCACGGCACCGAGGTCGGCGACGGGGACGCGGGCAGTGTGCCACGGCAGCGCCGGCTGGGAAAGGCCCACCTCGTCGGCGTACGCCTCGAACAGCTCGTCGACGTAGCGCGCCTCGTCGAGGCGGGTCCCGTCGCCCCGGGCGCAGTCGAGGTAGCCGGCCAGCGTGCCGGCGGCCCCGCCGAGCTGCACCGGCAGCCGGCCCGCCAGCAGGTCGCGGACCCGGTCCCCGGCGGTCGACACCAGCTCGAACCACCCCGCGGCCTTGAGTCCGAACGTGATGGGCACCGCGTGCTGGGTCAGGGTGCGCCCGGCCGCCGGCACGTCCCGGAACCGAGCGGCCAGCCCGGCCAGCGCGTCGGCGGTGCGGTCGAGGTCCCCCAGGATCACCCGCAGCGCCCGGGACGCGACCAGCATCGAGCCGGTGTCCAGGATGTCCTGGCTGGTCGACCCGCGGTGGACGTACTCGGCCGCCTCCGGGTCGATCGCGGCGACCGCGGCGGTCAGCTCGCGCACCAGGGCGACCACCGGGTTGGCCGCGGCCCGGCCGCCGCGGGCGACGGCGACGAGGTCCACCCCGCCGGTCCGCGCGACCTCGGTGATCACCCGCGCGGCCCGCTCCGGCACCCGCCCGAGCCGGGCCTGCGCCCGGGCCAGCCCGGCCTCGGCGTCCAGCATCGCCTGCAGCCAGGCCCGGTCGGAGGTGGCCCGCTCCACCTCGGTGCCGGCGCGGACCGGGGACAGCAGCCCCGCGTCGACCTCGGCCCGATCCGGCATTCCGATCACGCTCCGATCCGCAGGCCCGGCAGCTCCTGCCGGGCTCGGCTGGCCAGGGACAGCACCGTCAGCGCCACGGCGTCCGAGTCGGCCAGGATGACCGAGTTGACCGCGGGCCGGATCCCGGCGGCCGTCACCCAGTGCACCGCCTCCGTGGGGATCCCGAGCACGAACCGGCGGGGGTGCGCGACCCCCGCCGCGTCCAGCAGCCGGTACGGCCGCCTGGTGACCGCCACTCCCCCGGTCTGGTACGGCGGCCCGTCCGGGTCCGCGACCGTGTGCCAGCGGCACTGCCCGGTCGCCCGCAGGTGCCGCAGCAGGGGGTCGGTGGTGCGGCGCATGTCGATGTCCGGCATCCGGGCCTCGATGAGGGCGGTCGCCTGCGCCCGGAAGCCGGGAACGTCCGACTCGACGACGAAGGACGGCACCGCCTCGTCCGGCCGGACCCGGATGCCCGGACCGGTGACGTGCAGGACGCCGGCCTCCATCAGCGCGACGGCCTCCTCGACCCGCTGCGCGGGCGGACCGATCGACAGGAACGCGTTCATCGGCGTGTACCAGCGGTCCAGGTCCTGCTGGTGGGACCGGCCGGTCAGCCCGCCGTGGTCGACCACGAGGCGGACCTCGTTGCGCAGGTCGCGCAGGACGTCCAGGGCCGCCTTGACCGGGTTGCCGACGTTGCCTTCCCGGGCCTGCGCGGCGTCCTGCCGCAGGTGGTCCAGCAGCCAGCCGCGGAACTCCTCGGCGCTGCCGAAGTCCCGGCCGGCGTGCGGCACCGCGACCCGGGCCCAGTCCCACTTCGCGTCCGCGAGCGCGAACTGCTCGAGGGCTCGGCGTTCGGCCTCGGTTCCCCACGGGTGGCGCAGGTACTCGGCGCGGAAGCGGTCCGCGTCGCACCGGCAGCCGCGGGCCGCCAGCAGCGTCGAGTAATAGACGGTCTCGACCTCCTTGGCGATCAGCGGCCAGACCTCGCGGCGGAAGTCCAGGCCGGGACCGGCCCCGCTGCGGGCCCGCAGCTCGGTGACCTTCGCGGGGGTCAACACCATCGGCACATGCCGCCCGTACGGGCCCTTCTGGTTCTCCCCGCGGGCGTGGTACGGCAGGCCGCGCCGGGACCCGGCGTACAGCTGGGGCTCCCGCCCGGACGGCCGGTAGTCGAGGCTTCCGGCCCGCCGCCGCCGGAAGGTGCCGCCACGGTCCAGGGTCAGCAGCGCCATGTGGTCGAAGAAGTTGAGCCCCAGCCCCCGCAGGGCGACCGCGGACCCGGGTGGGATGTCGGAGAGGTCGGCATCGGCGGGGTTGCCCGGAGGGACGTAGGTGAGACCGTGCCGCCGCGCGAACGCGGCGAGCCCCGCCTCCTCCGGCGTCGGGGCGACCGGCACGTGCCCCACGGCGACGACGACGGCGTCCAGGTCGTCGAGCTCGGTGCCGTCCTCCAGCCGCACCCGCTGCCGGCCCGGGTCGCCGTCCACGTCGTCCAGGGCGGCAGCGCGGCAGCGGTGCACCTTCACCGTCACCTGCCGCGGCGCCTGGCTGACCACGCGCCGGAAGGCCCAGCCCAGGTAGTGCCCGTGGAAGGCGCGGGTCGGGTACGAGTCCGGGCCGAGCTCGCGGGCCTCGGCCAGGGTGTCCTCGCTGTGCCGGCCGACCGGCCGCATCAGGGTCAGGAACCTCGCCCACTCGTACAGGCTCGGCCCGGACTCCAGCACCCCGTCCATCTCCACGCTGTCGTCGGTGAACAGGGTGATCTGCGAGCTCACCGTGTTCATCAGCAGCTGCGGCGACTGCCGGGTGCGCCAGACCTGGCCCGGGCCGGGCAGCCAGGGGTCGACGACGTGGACGGTGACCCGGACCTCGGCCGGCATGTCCCGGGCGTTCGCGCACAACCTCTCCAGCACGGACACGCCGCGAGGGCCGGCTCCCAGGATGCCCACGCGAAGCCGCACGGGCTCAGGAGGCATCGGAGCACTCGTGGTGCTCGGCGACCGCGAACTGCCTGTCATCCCGGCGGCGGAGCTCGGTGACGAGGACCGGGCCGCCCACACCGCTGTCGGCGACGCGGCAGGACCAGGGGCGGGAGTACATCGCTCAGGGATTTCCTTCCCAGGCCAGCGACGCCGAGGTCGTCCGGGAGCCGTGCGGGGAGCGTGGGGATCTTCGTCCCCACACCCCCCGCACGAGCACTAGCGCGGGCTGGGCGCCGCCGCGACGGTCGCGGTGGACGGGGCCTGTGCCGTGGGGTCCGGCGCCGGGCTGGCCGCGCAGTAGGCGTCGGCGCCCCTGCTGGAGGTCGGTCGGGTGCCGTCCTTCAGGTAGGCGCTGACATATCCGTTGAGGCAGGCGGTGCCGGCGGCCGACAGCGACGGGGCGTGGTGGTTGCCGCCGACCTCCAGGATGAACCGGGAGTTCGGGAACAGCTCGTGCACCTCGTAGGCGCCCGCGACCGGGGTCTCGGCGTCGTTCTCCGGATGCACCAACAGGATGTCGACGTCGCGGTCGCCGACCTTCTGCGGCTTGCCGGCGGGCACCGGCCAGAAGGCGCACGGCGCGTTGTACCAGGCGTTGTACCAGGTCAGGAACCTGTCGCCCGAGCGGTACTGGCGCGAGTAGTCGTCGTGCCAGACGGTCCAGTCGCGCGGCCAGGAGGCGTCGGCACAGACGACCGAGGTGTACATCGCGTAGCTGTTCTGCCCACGGTAGTCGTGGTAGTCCAGCTCGACGAAGTTGGCCCTCAGCCCCGCCGGGTCATTGCGGAGCACCCAGTCGGCCAGCACCTTCGCATGGTCGAGCCAGCTGAAGATGCGGTACGTGTCCACCATGAAGATGTCGTTGTACTCGGCCGGGCCGATCTTGCCGTCGACCGGCGCCTCGCGGACCATCGCCATGCCCTTGTCGTAGTTCGCTTCGACCTCGGCCGCGGTCGTGCCCAGGTGGTAGACCGAGTCGTACTTGGCGATCCAGGAGAAGTAGACCTCGGCGCGCTTCTGGAACGCGACGTTCTGGGCCAGGTTGGCCTCGTACCAGACACCGCTGGGCCGCACCACGCTGTCCAGCACCATCCGGCGCACCCGGTGCGGGAACATCGAGGCGTAGACCGAGCCGAGGTACGTGCCGTAGTCGTAGCCGAGGTAGCTGATCTGCTGCTGGCCCAGCGCCTGCCGGATCAGGTCGAGGTCACGGGCGGTGTCCTTGGTGTTGAGGTGCTTGAGCACGTTGCCGTACTTGCGGCCGCAGCTCTCGGCGAACTCGCGTGCCTTGCCCAGCCACACCTGCTCCTCGGCGGCCGTGCGCGGCACGTAGTCCGGCCGCGCCTGGCCCGGGTAGACGTAGGCGGGGTCGCAGGTGACCATCGGCTCGCTGGCCCCGACGCCGCGCGGGTCGAACCCGATCCAGTCGTACGTGGCGCCGACCTCGGTCGGCAGCCCGGTCGTGCCCCTGGCGAACCGGGTGGGCAGGTCCCGACCGATGGGGCCGGGCCACTGGCCGCGGTTCAGCAGGACGACGCCCTGGTACTGCGCGTCCGCTGCGGTGTGCTTGGCCCGGGACAGCGCCAGGGTGATCTTCCCGCCGTTCGGCCGGCTGTGGTCGAGCGGCACCTCGAGCGAGCCGCACTCCAGCCCCCTGAGGTAGGCCCCCATGATCGGGTCGTCGTCCGGGCAGGGCGACCAGGCGATGCTGCCGGCCGACGGGCTGACCGACGCCTCCGCCCGGGCGGCCGCGGCCCCCGACACCGGGACGACCGAACCCACCAGGCCGGTCGCGGCAACCGCGGCGACCACGACGAGCTTCTTGCCCAGACCCCGCGCTTGCGGGCGCGACCGTCGATGAGCCAGACTTGCGGCACGTCGGGGCGGCATGGCCCTCCGCGCGACGGGGGCAGGGACGTCGCGGATCTCAGCTGTGGCCATTGACGTTTCCGGGTCCTTCCTGGTCCTCGGGATCGAACGAGACGTAGACGGCGCCGTCCCGGACCGTCACCGGATGGGTGGCGATCGGCTCGGTGGCCGGCGGGTTGGTGGGCTTGCCGGTGCGCAGGTCGAAGCAGGACCCGTGCAGCCAGCACTCGACGGTGTCGTCGTAGACCTCCCCCTCGGAGAGGGAGACCTCCGCGTGCGAGCAGATATCGCTGATCGCGTACAGGTTGTCGCCGCTGCGCACCACCGCGATCGGGGTGCCGTCGATCTCGGCTGCGATCGCGCCGCCTTCCGGCACCTCCGCGTAGTGGCACACCTTTACCGATCTCATCGGTCCAGCTCCGTCTCCTTCGCGGCGCGCAGGGCCGTCCGCCGCACCACCCGTCTCACCGCATGATGGAAAGCCACCTCGCTGGTCGGCACCTTCGACGTTGCCTTTGAAGCCCGAACTTGCCGTCGCGGCGGCAGGCCGGACTCGGGCCGCGTTCAACTGCGCGCGGTCGCCGGTCGAACCGGCCGGCCAGGCGAGGCGACCGACCGGGAAGCCGGACCCGCCCTCCACCTGAGTCCCGCGAGGAGCCCGGTCGCCCGCCGGTCAGGCCGGCGGCTGAACCGGCGCCGAGCGCGGCGTGCCGGCCGGGTACGTGCGAACCGCCGGGAGGGCGAGCGGGGGGTCGAGGTCGGGCAGCGCGAGCAGGACCGGCGGGTCGGTCAGCCGCCAGCGGCGCAGGCGCACGGCGGCGCTCGTGACGCCGCCCGCGGTGACCGTCACCGGATGGGTGGCGATCGGCTCGGT
>JBJMII010000196.1:0-43072 GCA_045806925.1 Mycobacteriales bacterium | reverse complement strand
GTCCGCGGCGAGGGGCCCTACATCTGGGACTCCCGCGGCCGGCGCTACCTGGACGGGCTGAGCGGGCTGTTCGTCGTGCAGGCCGGGCACGGCCGCACCGAGCTTGCCGAGGCGGCCTACAAGCAGGCCAGCGAGCTGGCGTTCTTCCCGCTCTGGAGCTACGCCCACCCGAAGGCGGTCGAGCTCGCCGAACGGCTGGCCGCGCTCGCGCCCGGAGACATCAACCGGGTCTTCTTCACCACCGGCGGCGGCGAGGCGGTGGAGAGCGCCTGGAAGGTGGCCCGGCAGTACTTCAAGCTGACCGGCCAGCCGCTGCGGCACAAGGTGGTCAGCCGCGCGGTCGCGTACCACGGGACCACCATGGGGGCGCTGTCGATCACCGGCATCCCGGCCGCCCGGCAGGACTTCGAGCCGCTGGTGCCGGGCGCGGTCAAGGTCGCGAACACGAACTTCTACCGGGCCCCGGAGCACGGCGACGACTACGCGGCCTTCGGGCGCTGGGCGGCGGACGAGATCGCGCGCGCCATCGAGTACGAGGGCCCCGAGACGGTCGCGGCGGTCGTCCTGGAGCCGGTGCAGAACTCCGGCGGGTGCTTCCCGCCGCCGCCCGGCTACTTCCAGCGGGTCCGGGAGATCTGCGACTCGTACGGCGTGCTGCTCGTCTCCGACGAGGTCATCTGCGCCTTCGGCCGGCTCGGGCACGTCTTCGCGGCCGACCGGTACGGCTACCAGCCCGACGTCATCACCTGCGCGAAAGGGATGACGTCCGGCTACTCCCCGATCGGGGCGATGCTGGTGTCCGACCGGATCGTGGAGCCGTTCCTGCACGGGACCACGTCGTTCCTGCACGGCTTCACCTTCGCCGGCCACCCGGTGTCGTCCGCGGTGGCGCTGGCGAACCTCGACCTCTTCGAGCGGGAGGACCTGCCCGGGCACGTGCTGCGCACCGAGGGCGCCTTCCGGGCCACCCTGGAGAAGCTGACCGACCTGCCGATCGTCGGCGAGGTCCGCGGCGACGGCTTCTTCTACGGCATCGAGCTGGTCAAGGACAAGGCAGCCAAGGCCACCTTCTCCGACGACGAGTCGGAGCGGCTGCTGCGGGGCTTCCTGTCCCGGGCGCTGTTCGAGGCCGGGCTCTACTGCCGCGCCGACGACCGGGGCGACCCCGTCGTGCAGCTGGCCCCGCCGCTGGTCTGCGACCAGTCGCACTTCGACGAGATGGAGCAGATCCTGCGCTCCGTCCTCACCGAGGCCTGGTCCCGCATCTGACCGCACCGGGGCGCCTGCTCCGCGGGCGGGCGCCCGGCTCATGGTCGGTCAGGCCGCGCACCGACCGCCCTCCACCTGAGCCGCCCTGGGATCGCGCAGTCACACCACCCGCCCGCAGCACTTCTTGTACTTCATCGCCGCGCCGCACCAGCAGGGGCCGTTCCGGGGAGGCGGCCAGAGCAGGCTGTCCCGCTCCGCCGCGGTTGCGCTGAACCGGGCCCTGACCGCGGAGTCCGTCGGGGAGGCGCCGACCTCATCCGCGAACGCTGACAGCGCGACCACGGTGACGGGGATGACCCTGATCGCGGGCACCCCGCTGGCCGCGAGCTCCCGCCAGCGACGCTCGGCCGCCGGGTAGTACTCCTCGTCAGGACAGTCGTAGACGTCCGGCCACCGCCGCCGTGCCTCCGCCCGTTCCAGCCGCTGGAACACCATCATCCGAACCTGCCGGGGCACCCGCCCCGCAGCCGCCTGCTCGGCCACATCGTCGAGGCTGATCGGCGGCCGTCCCGGCGGCGCCGGCACGATCTGGTCCATGGCGTCCAGCGGCAGACCCAGCCGGCGGCGCAGCTGCCGGCGGCCCCGCAGCACGACGACCGCCGACAGCTGCGCCCAGCCGTCCGGACCGCGAAGCGCCGCGATGGTCTCCGGCGCGAGCCGCGCCACCGCGCGGTCGTACCACCCCGCGGCGCCGTCCAGGTCACCACGCTCGACCAGCATCTCGGCCACCAGCTGGCAGTGGCCGTCGTGCAGCGCGGGGTCGCGCGCCAGCAACGCCAGGCCGTCTGCGGCCGCGGCGACGTCGCCGCGCCGGAAGCAGTCGTCCACCAGCTCGCAGCGGGCGTAGCAGCCGTCCTCGCCGCCCGCGGCGGCCAGCTCGACAAGGAGCCGGATCGCCCGCTCGCGGTCCCCGGAACGGCGCCACGCCGCCGCAGCCTCCAGCAGGATCTCACCGCGCTGGTCCGGCCACTCCGCGGCCTCGGCCTCCAGGCTCTCGGCCTCCAGCGTCCCGTGCGCCGTCATGGCCGGCAGGCTAGCGACCGGGCCGCCGCCGGACGGCGAGACACGCTGGCGCGGGCCGCCGACCCGACGACCTGGAGACCGGTGGTGAGCTCCTGGTCCCAGTCGGCGACGACCGGCTTCCCCGCGTGCTCGCGGCCGAGTCCGGCGGCGACACTTACTCGGACCCGGGGGGCGCGGGATCGGTCGCAACCAGGCCGCGTCGGCGGGCACGCGCGGATGGGGCGGCGGCGAGGTCGGCGATCAGGTCGTCCAGCACCAGCTCCTCGTCGACCCGTACCCGCAGGTCGGCCATCTCCCTGGTCAGATCCGGATCCCAGCTGGCGACGACCGGCTTCCCGGGGAGCTCGCGGCCGAGTCCGGCGGCGACGAGCCGTCGGTAGTCGCCCGCGCCGTACCGCCACGGTCCGACCGGCAACCGCTCCGCCAGAAGGTTGCCGATCCGGAGCCCACCCCAGTCGAAGTCGCCGTGGAAGCGGAGCGCTGCGCCGGACCGGGACAGCAGCGTCAACAGCCGGATCGCGGCGGTGCCGGGCTGACCCGCGGTGCAGACCAGAGGGCCGCACCGCCCGCCCAGCCGGTCGGCGGCCGCCGCGACGACCACTGGGTTCTCGCAGACGTGGACGGCAGGGACAGCCACCCGCGGTGGGTCCCGGACGACCTGGCGCAGGGTGAGGAGCACGGGCTGCCCCGCGTCCCGCCAGGCCCCCAGCGCCGCGCCGGTCGCCGTCGCCGCGTCGCCCGGCAGCCCCAGAGTGAGCACCGTGCTGGACAGCTCGTTCCGCAGCACACCCACCGACGCCCACACCTCCCGGCGCCACACGGCTCCCGACCCGGCAGGCAGCCCACCCACGGTACGGGCGGCCGACAGCGCGAGCGTCGCGAGTGGACGGTCGTCGTCCAGCGCGTGCGAGTCGCCGCCGGCGACCTCGGCGGCGAACCGACCGAGCGGCACTCCGCCGGCCGGCCACCGGGATATGACGACCGCGAGCTGGCGGCAAAGGCCCGCGGCCACGTCCGGACTGCCCGCGACCCGGCGCAGCAGCCCGGTGGCGACCAGCCGCTCCAGCCAGCCGGCCAGCTCCGGCCGCCCAGCCACCGAGCCGGCGAGCGGCTCCACGGCCCGCTCCCAGGCCGCCTCCGCCGCCGCAGCGCCAGCCGGCAGGTCGAGCACCTCACCGGTCAACGCCACGACGGCGGCGGCAAGCCCGCACGGGCTGGCCCCCGACCGGCGCAGCATCTCGTCCACCGCGGGAAGCGACACGGTCACCGCCGAGCCGGGACCCGGCCGGCGCCCGAGCAGACGCTGCACCGCCGCCCGCTGCTCCGGACTCGCGCCGGCCAGAGTCACCGAGCCGTCGAGGCCCCGGCCACGCTCGAGCCGCCACCGGGCCCGCTCGACCAGCCAGCGCAACTCCTCGGTGCCGAGCAGGCGCTCCAGGCGCTCGCGGTCCACGTCAGGCAAACAGGCCGTCCGGCGGCTCGGGCTGCGGCGCAGGCTCCGCTCCGACCCGGACCAGCGGACGGTCCCGCCGGGTCCGGCGCGTGCCGTCCCACTCCCACCGGGTCACCAGCACCGCCGGTACGCCCTCGGCCCGCGCCAGGTGAGCGATCGCCAGACCGGGGACCTCCGGGTAGCAGCCCCACTCCCGCTCACTGGTCATCACCACGTCGAGGTCGAAGGCGGCGAGCAGTCCGAAGTACGCCGCCCGGGCGTTGTCGTCCACTCCGGCGAACGCCTCGTCCAGGGTGACCAGGCGGGGGGCGTGCGGGTTCCCGGCGGAGGCGTAGTGCGCCGACGCGGCGGCGAAGAGCGGGACGCTGGCCGCGAGCACCCGCTCGCCGCCCGACGCCGGCCCGGCGGCCGAGCGCCATTGCCCGCCCTGGTGCCGCTGGATCGCGAACCGGTTCCAGCTGCGGTAGTCCAGCGCCTCGGTGAGGTGCTCCAGCCAGGTGCCGCCGGCGTCGCGGGACCGGACCTCCGCGATCCGGGCCTGCAGGAAGCCGCCCACCGCCGCCCGGTCCTCGGTCGACCAGGCGTCGGCCGACTGCCGCAGCAGCCGCTCGCGCGCCGCCGCGAGCCCCGCCGGTCCGTCCTCGCGGGGCAGCCACAGCAGCCGCAGGCGCATGCCGGTGCTGGTCGGCCGCCCGGCCAGCTCCGCGTTCATCTGGGTCACCTCCGCCTCGGCAGCGGAGATCAGCTCCTGCAGGGTGCTGGCGACCTCGTTGACGAGGTGGTTCTCCAGGATCTCGCGCTCCCGCTCGTCGAGCAGGCGGCCGCGGTCGGCGACCTCAGCGCCCAGGGCGTGGACCAGAGCCGGCACGGTCGCCGGCCGGCCGTGGAAGGTCACCTCGACCACGACCCCCTCATCGAGGAGCTGGGCGGAGACGGTGTTGTTGCCAGCGGCGAGCGTGTCGGTGAGTGCCTTCTGCTCGTCGGTGAGCTGCCGCTGGACACGGTCCCAGGCCGCGTCGTCCTCGGGCACGCCGTCGAGCTCCCGCTCGACCTGGCGGGCGAGGCGCACGGTGGGGTCGGGAGCCCAGGACGTGCCGGAGTCGGGCACCTCGAGCTCGGGCAGCGCGACGGCGAGCAGCCCGGTGGCGGCGAAGCGGCGCATCGCGTCCGCGGCGCTCGCCCGCTGCGCCGTGGCCTCGGCCAGCTTGGTGGTCAGCTCGTCGCGCCGGCCCTCGGCTCGAGCGCGAGCAGCGACCGCGGCGGTGCGCCCGCCCTCCACCCGCTTGACCTCGTCCCGGTTGCGGTCCAGCAGCCGGGCGAGCCCGGCGAGCTGCCGCTCCAGCTCGGCGACGGCCGCGCCGACCGTCTCGCCCAGAGTGCGGTACCGCTCGGCCTCCGCCATCGCCCGCTGCTCCGCCTCGGCGGCGACCTCCAGGCTGGCACCGTGCTCGTCGGTCGCGCCCTCGACCTCGATGCGCGCGTCGGCTTCCTCGGAGGCGGCGCCCGCCACCTCCCGCTGGGCGGGCCACAGCCCGGCGAGGGCGACCCGGTAGTCGGCAAGGGACGCACCCATCCGATCGAGCTCGCCGCGGTCCGCAGGAAGGCCGAGCTCGGCTGACCCCTCGCTGAGGGCCCGACGCGCCTCGCCTGCCGCCCCGTCCGCCGAGGCGACCGCCGCCCGGGCGGTCTCCGCCCGGGCGTGCAGCCGGTCGAGCTCGGCGGCCAGCGCGGTCACCGCCGCGTGCGCCGCCCGCAGCTCGTCGTCGGGCGGAACGGCGGCCAGCTCGGCCGCCAGCATGGCCCGCCGCCCGGCCAGCCGCTGCCGCCCGGACCCGACAGCGGCCAGCTCGGCATCCACAGTGGACAGCTCGGCGCGGAGCCGGGCCAGCCGCTCCCGGCGGGCGGCCTCCCGGGCGCCGCGCCCGACGTACTCGGCCGACTCCTTGCGCCAGGACCCGTGGAGCACCCCCACCTGGAACCGGCCTCCGGCGTCGATCCAGGTCCCGCCGTCCCCGCCGACCCCGATCGAGCCGAGGATCGCCGCCACCGTCTCGTCGGCGACCGCAGACGCCTGCGCGTCGCCACGGTCGACAGCCGGGCGGAGCAGCCGGTCGAGGCCGCTGCCCGGGCGCCGGTCGGCCGGCACCGGACGCAGCGCGCTGTCCTCCGCGAGCAGCTCGCCGGACGGGGTCACCCAGGCGTCGAGGATGCCGGCCGCCTCCAGCGCCGCCTCGATCCCGCCCCGCTCGACCCCGTCCACGCCGTCGGCGAAGTCGACCAGCTGCCAGAAGGGCGCACCAGGCCGGGCGGCTCGGCTGTCCGGTGCCCTCGTGTACGGCGCGGGCGGCGCGGTGTGCTCGCCCGACTCCAGCCTGGCGATCTCCGCGGCGAGCTCGTCCCGGCGCGCGCTCGCCCGGTCGTGCCGCTGGTCCAGGGCGGCGCCGAGTCGGACGAGCTCCGCCGCGGCCTCCCGGGCGGCGGTCTCGGCACCGGTCCGGGCCGGGCTCGATCCGTCGAGCGTCTCCACCCACAGCTCCAGGGTGGCCAGGACGCCGCCGGGGTCGGCGACGCGGAGCTCCACGACCGTGTGGAGATGGGCCCGAACGGCGGCGACGTGCCGGGCGGCTCGCTCAGCCACCGTCAGCTCAGCGTCCCGGCGGCGATCGGCGGCCTCGCTCACCTGCGACTCGACGCCGGCGAGCGTGCGTCGCGCCTCGGCCAGCGTCCGGACGGCGTCGTCGAGCACGTCGACCAGGCTGCGGACGTGGGCGAGGGCGCGCTGCTGCTGGTCCGCCACCTGTTCGGCGGCCGCTCGCAGACGTTCGAGGGACACGGAGCCGGCCGCGAGCGGTGCGTCCACGCCGGCCAGATGCCGTGGCCGGACACCGGCGGTCGCGGCCGCGTCCGCCGCCGCGCGCCGGGCGCCGTCGACGGCTGCCGCCGCGGCCCCCAGCCGCGCCTGCGCCCGAGCCGCCCGCGTCCTCCGGTCAGCCAGCCGGGCCCCGGCCCGAGCCCGCTCGCCGGCTGCCCGGGTGGCCTCGGCCGCGGCCCGCTCGGCCTGCTCGGCGGCGGTCCGCAGCCGCTCGGCGTCCTTCGCCTGCGTGCTGGACCGCAAAGCCTCCCCCCGCGCCTGCAGCCGGACCCGGTCCCGGCCCAGCTCGGCCAGCTCTCCCTCGGCCGCGGCGAGCGCCTTGCCGGCGGCGGCGAAGGTGGCCTCCGCGTCAGCCAGCTCCCGGGCGACGGTCTCGTAGGCCGACTGCGCCCGCCTCGGCCGGGCGGCGCGCCGGCGGGAGGCGATCTGCGCGTACCGCCGGTAGTGGCGCAGGAACAACACGGCCGCCTGCCGGGCCTCCTCCATCGCGCGCAGCGCGTCCCGGTCCTCCTCGAGACTGCGGAACGCCTCCGCGACGTCGGCGACCACCGCCTGGTCCAGCGGCGGGAGGGCGCCGGTGAGCGCGTCGGAGAGCGCCCGCTCGCTCGGCCGCTTGGACAGCTGCGGCTGGCGGAGCCGGACCAGCAGGTCGACCAGCCCGGCGTACCGCTGCTCGCCGAGGCCGAAGAACGTCTCGTCGACGGCGCGCCGGTAGCCGGCCGCCCGGTCGTACACGGAACCGTGCGGTCCGAGCGCCTCCGGCAGCCGGTCTCGGGACAGGGCGGTCCCGGTCGCGTCGACGAGGGACACGCCGGCACCGACGCGCTGCCGGGTGAGGAAGAACCAGTGTCGGACGATCCCCCGTCCGGACACCGCCTTGAGGCCGCAGCCCAGGGTCCGGTAGTCGGCGGTGCCGTCCTCGCGCAGCCGGCCGAGCTCCAGCCAGGTGTAGCCGAGCCGCTCCGGGTGCGGGTGCTCGCCGCCGAGCAGCAGGTTCCACTCCATCCGCTTCTTGGGGTCGGCGTCCGGCTCCACCCGGTGCGCCGCCAGGTCGCCGTCGAGCAGGAAGGGCAGGGTGAGCGCGAGCACCTTCGACTTGCCGGTGCCGTTGTTGCCGCGCAGGAGCAGCCGGCCGTCGCGGAACCAGAACTCCTCCGCGTCGTAGTAGAAGAGGTCGACCAGTCCGGCCCGCAACGGCTGCCAGCGCCGGCGCCCGGGCTCGGGCAGGGAGGTGGTGCTCACCGGGTCTCCCGGACGGTGGGCTCCGTCACCGAGTAGCGGGCCAGCGCCGGCCGGCCGGTGACCTGGTCGCCGTCGACCGTGACCAGCCGCAGGGCTTCCAGCCGGCCCAATGCCGACGCGGTCAGCTCCACCTCGGCGCCGGGCTCGGCGGCGGCCCGCCGCCAGTACGCACGGTGCGCGCCGGCGAGGTCGCGGACGTACCGGTGCAGGCCGGGGACCGGCACCGGCTGCCCGGGCCGCGCGGCGAGGTGCGCGGCGAGCAGGAGCGTGACGTGCCCGTCGGTGCCGGTCTCCGGCATCCGCAGGTCGGTGAGGTCGTCGTCCGGGTCGACCATCGCGATGCCCTCGGCCCGGACCTCCGGGACCAGGCCGGTCAGCTCGGTGATCCGGGCCGCGATCGCGGCCCGCTGGCTCGTCAGGTAGCCGAGCTCCCCGTCGGGAAGCTCGTCGTAGTAGACCACCGGGTCATCCAGCAGCCGGCGGGTGAGCCGGTGCCGCAGCGCCCGGTTGCGCAGCTCGTCGGTGGCCGGCACGGCTTCGGCCGTGACCGCGGCCAGCCGCTCGGCGAAGCTCGCACCATCCACTGTGGACGGCCCTCGGGACGTGGCGAGGAGGGTGGCGAGGACCCGGCGCTCGACGTCGTAGAGCGCGTCGCCGGTCTGGAGGACGAAACCCTCCTCGTCGCCGGCGACCCGGCAGAGCACGCCGAGATGGAGGAGGAGGCGGACGGCGGCCGCCAGGTCGGACCGCTCCTCCCGGTTGCCGAGCGTGAAGGTCACGCCCGCCGCGGCGAAGTCGGGATCCGCGGCGGCGAGAGCGACCTGCTCGGCGAGGCGGCCGAGGGTGACCTGCGCGTCGGCCCGCTCCAGGGCGGCCAGGGCCAGGCAGGTGAGCACGTACCGCCGGCGGGTGAACGGCTGCCCGGTCCGGACGTCGCGCGCCGGCCGGGTCGAGTCGTCCGTCGCCACGGACTTGACCAGCCGGGCCACCTCACTGTCCACCGTGAGCCGCCACCCCGTGTTGCGGTCGAACCACTCCCGCAGCCCGGCGGCGTGCCGGCGGACGAGCACGAACGACTCGGAATCGGGGCCGGACGCGCGCAGCAGCGGGCGCCGCAGCAGGGCGCGGGCGGCTCGGCGCCGCTCGTCCGCCCGAGCCGCGGACAGCGCGTCGGACAGGCCGGTCACGCCGACCGCTCCACTCCCGCCTCGGCGGCGGTGAGGTCGACGATCTCGACCAGGTGGTCGGGACCCTGGAAGACGCCGTGCGGCGTACGGATCTCGGCGAGCCGGCCGTCGTCGACCGCGGTCATCCGGACGGCCATGGTGCCGTCGGAGGTCGTGGTCGCCACCCCGTGGCGGCCGGGCGGCCACGCGGTGAGCGCGTCGCCGAGCAGGGTGAGGAACAGCGTGAACGCGGCCGGCTCGAGCATGCCGAGGTCGCTGAGCCGGGTCGGCCGGACGGTGGCGAGCGCGGCCCTCGCCGCCGCTGTCTCCGCCGCCTGCCGGCCGGCCCGCTCGGCCAGCAGGCGGCGCGCCGCGGTGCGGTCGACCACTCGGTTGGGCCGGCCGCGACGCTCGTAGCTCCCGGTCCGGCGCAGCTGCGGGCTGATCGACAGCGGCGGTGCGTCCGCCCAGGGCGTGCCCGGACGCACCGGACGCTCGGCCCGCTCGGTGAGCGTGCCGGCGTCGACGGTGAGATGGCGGGCGGGCGTCAGCCCGAACGCCGCCCGCCACAGCCGGTGCGTCGAGCCGTCATCGGGTGCCGCCGCGAACCACCGGGCGAGGGTCCGGAAGTCGGCCGACCGGTCCGACCGGCCGGCCCGGCGCTCGTTGAGCGCGGCGACGACCTGCAGCAGCTGAGGAATGGCGGCGCGCGCCTGGGAGCGGAGCAGCTTGGCCTGGCTGGGGTGGCGCGGCTCGCTGACGAACCACGCCCGGAAGCCACGCCACCGCTCCCGCCACACCATCCGCCCGCGCTCGAACTCGGCCCGCAGCGGGTCGTCGCCGTCGGCGGCGCCGGGCGCCGCGTCGGCCGCCTCCCGCCACGCGGCCTCGTCCAGCAGCCGGTCGACCGCTGCCTGCTCGACGGACTCGATCAACCCGTGGATCTCCGCACCGGTCGTCACCAGGTCGGCGACGAACCGCTCCAGGTAGTCGATCAGGCGGTCCTTGTAGGCCCGGAAGGCCTCCGCGTCGGCATCGTGCAGGTCGATCGTGCGCTGCAGCGATGCCATGAACGCCTGCGCGTTGGCGGCCAGGTCGGTGAAGCGGTCGACCAGCGCGCGCAGCAACAGGTGCACCTTGGCCGGGTCCGGGGCCGGCGCTCGGGCCAGCTCGAGCAGCGCCCGCAGCTGCCCGGCGATGTCAGCCAGCGCGACCGCCTGCAGCGCGCCTCGGCGTCCGAGCGCCGCGTCGTACGCCGACAGCGCTTCCTCGGCGGCCTCGCCCCGCGCGGTGAGCTGGTAGAGGAAGCGCGCCCGGCGGAAGTCCTCGATCGTGGTGACCCGGCTCGTGTCCGGATCGGACCGGAGATTTCCCCACTCCTCCAGCTTGACCAGCGCGCCGGCGACCGCTGCCAGGTCGGTCGGGGCACCTTCGTCGAGGGCCTCGTGCACGTCCTCCGGCCGCAGATGCACCGCGAACCGCCGCTTGGCCGCGACGAAGGTCACCATCACCCGCCGATACAGCGCGGCATTGGGCACGGTGATGTGCTCGAACGGGCGGAAGTCCTGCTCATGCATCGAACGGTCTCCTCGGTCGCGTCGACCGCGAGGAGCTTACGGTGGGCCACTGACAACTCCGACGCGCTGGACGCCGACCGCGACGCGGGCACGACTACCGGCGCTGCCTCCGGTGGCGGCGAGTGGAAGCCAGACCGGGTCAGCGGCGGGACAGCAGGCCCTTGATGAACGCGGCCTGGCCGGCATGCTGCAGGTCGTCGGACAGCACGCTGACCAGGCGGACGGCCAGGGTGACCGGCGGGTTCCAGGCGGTGTCGGCCACCCGGGGCAGGTCGGCGTCGGTGACCGTGCGGACATAGTCCAGGGTGCGCTGGTAGACCGCGTCGTGGTAGCCGGTGAGCAGCTCACCGGCCACCCGCACCTGGCCCACCTGCTCGGCGTCGTGCCCGTACCCGTGGTCGGCGGCCTCGAAGGGCAGCCCGAAGCGGTCGACCCAGCCGCCGGCCGTCCACACCTGCTCGGTGCCGGCGACCCCGGCGACGTGGTCGTCCTGGATCCGGGTCAGGTGCCAGACCAGCCAGGCGATGGAGTTGGCCTCCGGGTCCACCCGGGCGGCCAGCTCGTCGGTGTCCAGCCCGTCGACGACGGTGTGGACCAGACCGCGGATCCTGCCGAAGCCGTCGGCGAGGAGGTCAGCGCTCGTCATCCGCGGCACGCTAGCCGATCCGGCCGCGGACGGACGCGACCAGGTCGCCGCGGGCTCGGCCGGGGCCGGAAGGAGGTGGTCCAGCGCGGCCGGCCCGCGGCGTACCTGGACGGCTTGCGGCGGACAGCCGGCCCGACGGCCGGCGCCCGCCCGCCGCCGCGATCACGTTCACCAACCGGAGGACCAGAATCCGCCACCGAACCGGGCCGAAGCCGGTCGCCCGCTTGGTGAACCTGATCGCCGGCCGGCACCAGCCAGCCCCCCGGTCGCCCGCTTGGTGAACCTGATCGCCGGCCGGCACCAGCCAGCCCCAGCTGCGCGGCCGGCTGGAACGGCCCGCCGGCGGGCAGGCGTGGGAAACTGGACCGGCCATGACCTCCCTCCCGCTCGTCTTCGACGCGCCTGCCCCGGCCCGCAGGCCCCCGCGGCATCTCGCCGACCTGTCCCCCGCCGACCGGCGCGCGGCCGTGGTCGAGCTCGGCGAGCCCGCGTACCGGGCGGGCCAGCTCTCCGCGCACTACTTCGGCCGGCTGACCAGCGCTCCGGCAGCGATGACCGACCTGCCGGCGGTGGCCCGCGAGCGGTTGGCCGGCGCGTTGCTCCCACCGCTGCTGGACGTGGTCCGGCACCTCGGCTGCGACGGCGGCGACACCCGCAAGACGCTGTGGCGCGGCGGCGACGGGGCGCTGGTGGAGAGCGTGCTGATGCGCTACCCGGACCGGGTCACCGTCTGCGTGTCCAGCCAGGCCGGCTGCGGGATGGCCTGCCCGTTCTGCGCGACCGGGCAGGCCGGGCTTACCCGCAACCTGTCCACCGCGGAGATCGTCGAGCAGGTGGTGGCCGCGGCCCGGGCGGTGCGGGACGGCTCGGTGGGGCCGCCGGGTCGACTGTCCAACGTGGTCTTCATGGGCATGGGCGAGCCGCTGGCGAACTACGCCCGGGTGCTCGGCGCGGTCCGCCGGCTCACCGACCGCGCCCCGGACGGGCTCGGCCTGTCCCAGCGCTCGGTGGTCGTCTCCACCGTCGGGCTGGTGCCCGCGATCCACCGGCTGGCCGGCGAGGGCCTGCAGGTCACGCTCGCGGTCAGCCTGCACGCGCCGGACGACGAGCTGCGCGACACGCTGGTCCCGGTCAACACCCGCTGGCCGGTCGGCGAGGTGCTCGGTGCCGCCCGGGCGTACGCGGAGGCCACCGGCCGGCGGGTGTCGATCGAGTACGCGCTGATCCGCGGGGTGAACGACCAGCCGGAGCGGGCCTCGCTGCTGGGCGAGCTGCTCCGGACCCGACTCGGCACCGCGATGGCGCACGTCAACCTGATCCCGCTCAACCCCACGCCGGGCTCGGAGTGGGACGCCTCACCGCTGCCGGTGCAGCGCGACTTCGTTCGCCGGGTCCGCGCCTCGGGCGTGTCGACGACGGTGCGAGACACCCGCGGCCGGGAGATCGCCGGGGCCTGCGGGCAGCTCGCCGCCCGCGAGTAGCGGCTAATTCCGCCAGGCGTTCCGGCGCCGGAAGTGGTCCCGCACCAGGATCAGCACCAGGATCGCGGCCGTGCCGTAGAGCCAGGGCGCCTGCGCCGTGTTGTAGTACGTCGTCACGTTCATCAGCAGCAGCGCACCGACCGAGATCCAGCCGGCGATCCGCGCCCACTTCCCGAAGGACGCGTGCCAGCCCCAGTCCTCCGGGCGCTCGTGCGGGTGGGGGTCACCGGGGGGCACCGGGTCGGCTCGCTCGGCCATGCCGCCAATCCTGCCAGACCGCGACCCGGCCGCGGTCACCCGCGCCGCCGGTGCGCCAGGATGGGCGGCATGCGACCCGACCCCGTGCCGTACGGTGCCTGGCCCTCCCCGCTGACCGCCGCCGATGTCGCCCGGGGCGTGGTCCGGCCGTCCGCGCCGCGACTGGTCGGTGCCGAGGTGTGGTGGGGTGAGGCGCGGCCCGAGGAGGGCGGCCGGTCGGTGGTGGTCCGGCGGGACGCCGCCGGCGTCGTCACCGACCTGCTGCCGGCCGGGTGGAGCGCGCGCAGTCGGGTGCACGAGTACGGCGGGGTGGCGTGGCTGCCGGTCGACGGCGCCCTGGTCTTCGCGAACTGGGCGGACCAGCGGGTCTACCGCATCGACCCGGGCGCCGCCGAGCCGGTGCCGCTGACACCGGAGCCGCCGGAGCCGGCCGCCTGGCGGTACGCCGAGCCGGTGCTGGCGCCGGACGGCACGTCGGTGTGGTGGGTGCGGGAGGCGCACGCCGACGCGAAGATCATCCGGGACCTGGTCGCGGTGCCGCTGGACGGCAGCATGCAGCTGCGCGGGCTGGTCGGCGGCAGCGACTTCCTCGCCTCGCCGCGGCCGTCGCCGGACGGCACCCGGGTGGCCTGGCTGGCCTGGGACCACCCGCGGATGCCGTGGGACGGGACCGAGCTGCGGGTCGGTACGTTCCGGCCGGACGGCACGGTCGATTCGGTGGCCACCGTGCTCGGCGGTCCGGCCGAGTCGGTGCTGCAGCCGGAGTGGGCGGACGCCGACACGCTCTACGCGGTCACCGACCGGACCGGCTGGTGGAACCTGCACCGGATCCGGCTGTCCGGCGGCGGGCCGGAGCCGCTCTGCCCGCGAGCGGAGGAGTTCGGGCACCCGTTGTGGCAGCTCGGTCAGGCGACGTACGGCCTGCTCGGCGACGGCCGGCTGCTGGTGCGGCACGGCACCGACACCGACGCCCTCGGCGTGCTCGATCCGGCCACCGGCGCGCTGACCGACCTGCCGCTGCCGTACACCTCCTGGCAGCCGTGGCTGTCCGTCGCCGGTGGCCGCGTCGCCGGGGTGGCGGCGGGTCCGGCGACCGCCCCCGCGGTCGTGCTGGTGGACGTCGCCGCCGGCACCGCGACGCCGCTGCGGGCCTCGCTGGTCGACCCGCCCGACCCGGCGTACCTGCCGCAGCCGCGGGCGGTGACGGTGCCCGGCCCGGGCGAGCGGGACGTGCACGCCTGGCTGTACCCGCCGCGGTCGCCGGACGTGCAGGCGCCGGCCGGCGAGCTCCCGCCGTACGTGGTCTTCGTGCACGGCGGGCCGACCACGTACTCGCCGGCGGTCCTCGACCTGGAGAAGGCGTACTTCACCAGCCGCGGCATCGGCGTGGTGGACGTCAACTACGGCGGCTCGACCGGGTACGGCCGGGCGTACCGGGAGCGGCTGCGCCGGCAGTGGGGGGTGGTGGACGTGGAGGACTGCGTCGCGGTGGCGCAGGCGCTGGTGCGCCAAGGGCGGGCGGACGGCGCCCGGCTGGCGATCCGCGGCGGGTCCGCCGGCGGCTGGACCACGCTGGCCGCGCTCACCGGCACCGACGTCTTCGCCGCCGGGACCTCGCACTACGGGGTGGCCGAGCTGGTCGAGTTCGCCGGCGAGACGCACGACTTCGAGTCCCGGTACGTCGACGGGCTGGTCGGCGTGCTGCCGCAGGACCGGGACGTGTACGTCGAGCGGGCGCCGCTGTCGCATGTGGACAAGCTGTCCTGCCCGGTGCTGCTCACCCAGGGCCTGGAGGACCGGGTGGTGCCGCCGGCGCAGGCCGAGCGGTTCGTGGCGGCGCTGGAGCGCAACCGGATCCCGTACGCGTACCTGGCCTTCGAGGGCGAGCAGCACGGCTTCCGGCGGGCGGAGACGGTGGCCCGGGCGTTGGAGGCAGAGCTGTCGTTCTACGGGCAGGTGCTCGGCTTCACCCCGCCCGACGTACCGGTGCTGCCGCTGTCACGCACTCCTGTGCCGTCCTGACCCCGGTCGGGGCGAGCTCGGACCCGCCCTACCCAACCGCGGCGAAGGCCGAGAGCAGCAGCCAGGACACCGCGGCGGCCGGCAGCAGCGAGTCGAGCCGGTCCATCAGCCCGCCGTGCCCGGGCAGCAGCGAGCCCATGTCCTTGATGCCGAGGTCCCGCTTGATCATCGACTCGCCGAGGTCGCCGAGCGTCGCGGTCACCGCGATCGCCAGCCCGAAGAGCGCGCCCTGCCACCAGGCCGCGTCGAAGAAGACGGAGAGGAAGACGATCCCGCCGACGACGCAGGCGAGCATCGACCCGCCGAAGCCCTCCCAGGACTTCGCCGGGCTCACCGTCGGCGCCATCGGGTGCCTGCCGAGCAGCACGCCCGCCGCGTAGCCGCCGACATCGCTGCACACCACCGTCGCGATGAAGGTGACGACCCGCCGTGCTCCGTCGTCCGGGACGGTGAGCAGCACCGCGAAGCCGGCCAGGAAGGGGACGTACATCGCCACGAAGACAGCGGTGGAGACGTCCCGCAGGTAGCCGGCCGGTCCCTCGGCCAGCCGCCAGACCATGCAGCCGAGCGCGGTGAGCAGGAAGGCGACGGTCAGCGCGCCGGCCCCGCGGAACCAGGCGAGCAGGTCCATGGCGAGCACGCCGGCGACCAGCGGGACCAGCGGCGGGTGGGCGCCGGCGTTCCCGACCGCCCGGACCAGCTCCCAGACCGCGCCCGTGATCACCACGATGAGCAGGACGACGAAACCGAACCGGTAGGTGAACAGCGTGCCCAGGACGAGCGCCGCCAGTCCGAGGCTGACGCCGATCGCGGCGGGCAGGTTGCGCCCCGCACCGCGCCGGTGCCGCTGCGACGCCGCGGCCCCGGTCGCCATCGCACTGCCTCCCCTCCGCCGCACCGACCCTGGTCATACACCTTCGACCGCCGGCGGCCGCATGGCGTGCGCCGGTCCTGGGCAGCTCCGCCCGCTCAGACCTCGAGCAGCTCGGCTTCCTTGTGCTTGACCACCTCGTCGACGGTGTGGACGTAGCGGGCGGTCGTCTCGTCGAGCTCCTTCTCCGCCCGGCGCACGTCGTCCTCGCCGACCTCGCCGTCCCGCGCCATCTTGTCCAGCGCGTCCTTGGCGTGCCGCCGGACGTTGCGGATGGAGACCTTCGCCTCCTCACCCTTGTGCCGGGCCACCTTGCCCAGCTCCCGCCGCCGCTCCTCGGTCAGCTGCGGGAACACGACCCGGATGACCATGCCGTCGTTCGTCGGGTTCACGCCCAGGTCGCTGTCCCGGATCGCCCGCTCGATCGCATTGAGCTGGCTCGGGTCGTACGGCTTGATGACCGCCATCCGGGCCTCGGACACGGTGATCGAGGCCATCTGCGGGATCGGCGTCGGCGAGCCGTAGTAGTCCACGTGCAGCCGGGCGAACATCTGCGGGCTGGCCCGGCCGGTCCGCAGCGTGCCGAGGTCTTCGCGGGCCACCGACACGGCCTTGTCCATCTTCTCCTCGGCTGCGAGAAGCGTGTCGTCGATCAAGGGAACCTCCCGGGTCGGCCGGCGGGGAACCGGCGGGCTAGCCGGCGGAGCTGACCAGCGTGCCGATCCTCTCACCTGCGACGGCACGCGTGATGTTCCCGTCGGTGAGAACGTCGAAGACGACGATCGGCAGGTGGTTGTCCATGCAGAGGCTGACCGCGGTGGCGTCGGCGACCCGCAGGCCGCGCTTGAGCACCTCGTCGTACTGCACGGTCTCGAAGAACGAGGCCTCCGGCACCAGCTTGGGGTCTGCGTCGAAGACGCCGCGCACCCCGTTCTTCCCCATCAGCAGCACCTGGCAGCCGATCTCCAGCGCCCGCTGCGCCGCGCAGGTGTCGGTGGAGAAGAACGGGACCCCGAGACCGCCGCCGAAGATGACGACCCGGCCCTTCTCCAGGTGCCGGATCGCGCGGCGCGGGATGTAGGGCTCGGCGACCTGGCCCATGGTGATCGCGGTCTGCACCCGGGTCTCCACGCCCTGCTTCTCCAGGAAGTCCTGGAGGGCCAGGCAGTTCATCACGGTGCCGAGGATGCCCATGTAGTCCGCGCGGGCCCGCTCCATGCCGCGCTCGGACAGCTCCTGCCCGCGGAAGTAGTTGCCGCCGCCGACCACGACGGCCACCTGGGCGCCGGTGCGCACCGCCGCCGCGACCTCGGCGGCGATGCGCGCCACCACGTCCGGGTCGACGCCGAGCGCGCCGCCGCCGGCCAGCGCCTCGCCGGACAGCTTGAGCAGCACCCGCCGCCAGCCCCCCGGCGGGGAGTGCGAACCGTCCGGCCGCGGCGCCGCCGTGAAGGCCGGCACCGGGTGCCGGAGCCGGCCGTCGACGTACCGGCTGACCGCACCGGGGTCGTACGCCGGCTCGCCGCTGTCGTACGCGGCCTCGATCCGCGGGTCGTCGAAGCCGGGTGTCGGCGGTGGAGCCGCCCTGCCGGAGTCACTCACTGGCGGCCCTCCCGCGTCCGAACCCGGTCGTGTCCCCCGCCCGTCAGGCCTTCCCGACCTCGAAACGAGCGAACCGGGTCACGGTAACGCCCGCGTCCGACAGCAGCTGCCGGACGGTCTTCTTGCTGTCCTGGACGGAGGACTGCTCGGTGAGCACCGTGTCCTTGAAGAACCCGGTCAGCCGGCCCTCGACGATGCGCTGCAGCGCCGCCTCCGGCCTGCCTTCCTCGCGCGCGGTCGCCTCGGCGATGCGCCGCTCGTTCTCCACCACGTCGGCCGGAACCTGGTCGCGGGTGACGTACTGCGGGCGCATCGCGGCGACCTGCATCGCCGCGTCCCGGGCCGCGGTCAGGTCGTCGCCGGTGAACTCGACCAGCACACCGACCTGCGGCGGCAGGTCCGGGTTGCGCCGGTGCAGGTAGGTCGCCACGGTGCCGTCGAAGACGACCAGCCTGGTCAGCTCGACCTTCTCGCCGATGACCCCGGCGACCGACTCAATGTTCTCCCGGACCGTCTTGCCGTCGGCGAGCTTCTCGTCCAGCAGGCTCGCCACGTCGGCCGGCTTGGCCGCCGCCGCGTGCGCCACGATGTCCATCGCCAGCTGCTGGAACTGCTCGTTCTTCGCGACGAAGTCGGTCTCGCAGGCGAGCTGGATCATCGCGCCCTCGGCGGCGGCGACCAGGCCGTTGGTCGCCTCCCGGCTCGCGTCGCGCTTGGTGATCCGGGCACCGGCCTTGATCCGGAGCGCCTCGATCGCCTTGTCGAAGTCGCCCTCGGCTTCGGTCAGCGCGTTCTTGCTGTCCATCATGCCCGCGCCGGTGAGGTCGCGGAGCTTCTTCACGTCCGCTGCGGTGATGTTCGCCATTGCTCGCTTCCTGCTCTCGTCGTCCTGCGCGCCCGCGGGGCGCGCTGATATCCGCCGGCGGGCCGGCGGTGCTGCTCGGGTGCGGCCGGGCTGACCGGCCGCCCGTCAGGAGGCGCTGCTCTGCGCGCTCGGTGCTGCGGCCGCACCGTTCTGCGCCGAGCCCGCGCCGGCCTCCACGCCCTGCCCGCCGCTGGTCAGCAGCTCGCGCTCCCACTCCGGCAGCGGCTCGTCGGCGCCGAGCTGGCCGGTCGGCTCCGGCTTCTCCCCGCCGTCCGACCCGTCGCGGCCCGCGTTCGCGGTGGCCGAGGCGCGGCTCATCAGGCCCTCGGCGACCGCGTCGGCGACCACCCGGGTCAGCAGAGCGGCGCTGCGGATCGCGTCGTCGTTGCCGGGGATCTTGTAGTCGACCTCGTCCGGGTCGCAGTTGGTGTCGAGGATCGCCACCACCGGGATGCCCAGCTTGCGGGCCTCGCCGACGGCGATGTGCTCCTTCTTGGTGTCGATCACCCAGATGGCGCTCGGCACCCGGGCCATGTCCCGGATCCCGCCCAGGGTGCGCTCCAGCTTGTCCTTCTCCCGGGAGAGGATCAGCTGCTCCTTCTTGGTGAGCGCCGCGTGGCTGCCGGTCTGCTCCATGACCTCCAGCTCCTTGAGCCGCTGGAGTCGCTTGTAGACGGTGGAGAAGGTGGTGAGCAAGCCCCCCAGCCAGCGCTGGTTGACGAACGGCATCCCGACCCGCTGTGCCTGCTCGGCCACGACCTCCTGCGCCTGCTTCTTCGTGCCGACGAAGAGGATCGTGCCGCCGTGCGCCACGGTCTCCTTGATGAACTCGTACGCCCGGTCGATGTACGTCAGCGTCTGCTGCAGGTCGATGATGTAGATGCCGTTGCGCTCGCTGAAGATGAAGCGCTTCATCTTCGGGTTCCACCGCCGGGTCTGGTGCCCGAAGTGGACGCCGCTGTCCAGCAACTGCTTCATGGTGACGACGGCCATGCGTCGCGCCTCCTCCGCCCGGCTGTCGCAGCCCGGCCTTGCGTGGGCCGGCGACCGGCCCTCCTCGGTTGTCGCGGCGGCCGGGTGGCCGCCGCCCTGGTGTCCGGTGTCGCGACCGAGCCGTGCTCTCCGGGCTCGCCGGAGGGACCGAGGGAGGCCGCCACCTCCCACCCGGTGGGAGGAGGACACGCGAAGTCGACCCGCCTTAACGGGACGCACCAGCAGTGTACGGCCCCGGGGACCGCCCCTGCCAACCGCCCATCCACAGGCAACCTGGCCGTCCACAGATGGTGCCCACCCCCTCGGCGGGCGGCCTCCAGGCCGCCACTGTCGCCGCATGCGCCTCCTTCCACCCGTCCCCCAGCCCCGCCACCACCGGTGGCGCCGGCCTCCGTGTATTTCCGCCTGGCGACGACTTCGCCTCGCGCCGCGCTGCCTGCGCACCGGCGCCGCCACCGCACGGGACGCCGCCCGCTGCCGTTCGGCGAGGCCAGTCGGGAGGTGGGCGCGCACGGCGCTGGTGCTGGGCGTGGCCGGGGCGGTGAACGGGCCGCTCGGAGCGCCGGGGGTCGCGCTGGCGACGGACGGCGCCGCCCCGGACGCACCGGTCGCCGGGGCACCGGTCGCCGGGGCACCGGTCGTCCGGGCACCGGTCGCCGGGGCACCGATCGCCGGGGTATCGGTCGTTGGGGCACCGATCGACCGGGCACCGAGCAGGCCGAGCGTGCGGGCGTGGGGCTGGCCGCTGGCCGGGCGGCCGCCCGTCCTGCGCCGCTTCGACCCGCCGGCATCGCCGTACGGGCCCGGCCACCGGGGCGTCGACCTCGGTGGCGCACCCGGCGACCTCGTCCTCGCCGCCGGTCCGGGCGTGGTCGCCTACGCCGGCGTGCTCGCCGGCCGCGGCGTCGTGTCGGTCCAGCACGCCGGCGGGCTGCGCACCAGCTACGAGCCGCTGGCCGTCGGCGTGCAGCCGGGCACCACCGTCTCGCGCAGCACCGTTCTGGGCCGGCTGCTCGGCGGCCACCCCGACTGCCCGTGGCCGGCCTGCCTGCACTGGGGCCTGCGCCGCGGCGAGACCTACCTGGACCCGCTGTCCCTCCTGCGCCGGGGACCCGTCCGGCTCCTGCCTCGCCACTCGGACCGACCGGCAGCGAGCTCAGGCGCGGGGATGAGCCTGCCGGTACGCCGCACGGAGCCGCTCCACCGAGACGTGCGTGTAGATCTGCGTGGTCGACAGGCTGGCATGACCGAGGATCTCCTGGACGCTGCGGAGGTCGGCGCCGCCTTCGAGCAGGTGGGTCGCGGCGCTGTGCCGCAACCCGTGCGGGCCGAGGTCCGGCGCGCCGGGCAGCTCGGCGAGGTGCTCGTGCACCAGCCGGCGCACGGTCCGGGGGTCGACCCGCCGGCCCTTCGCGCCGAGCACCAGTGCGCGCCCGCTGTCGGCCGTGGCCAGCTCCGGCCGGCCGGTCCGCAGCCAGTCCTCCAGCGCCCGCTCGGCCGGCGCGCCGAAGGGGACGGTCCGCTCCTTGTCCCCCTTGCCGATCACCCGGACGACCCGCCGGTGGCGGTCCACGTCGGCCACGTCCAGCCGGACCAGCTCACCCACCCGGATGCCGGTCGCGTAGAGCAGCTCGAGCACCACCCGGTCCCGAAGGCCGAGCGGGCCGTCGTCGGTGAGCCGGTCGACCAGGGCTACCGCCTCGTCGGCTCGCAGCACCGGCGGCAGGGTCCGGTGCGGCCGGGGGCTGACCAGTTGGGCGCCCGCGTCGGTCTCGGTCAGCCCCGCCCGCCGCGCGAAGGCAGTGAAGGCGCGGGCGGCCGCGGCCCGCCGGGCGAGCGTGCCCCGCGCCGAGCCCGTGCTGCGCAGCCGGGCGAGCCAGCTCCGCAGCACCCGGGTGTCCAGGTCGGCAAGCTCGACCCGGCCCATCCGGGACAGGTGGTCGAGGAGGCCGACCACGTCCGTCACGTAGGCGCGCACCGAGTGCGGTGAGAGGCTCCGCTCCAGCGCGAGGTGCCGCTCGAAGCGGTCCACCGCCTCGGCGAACGCGACCGGCAACCCAGCCCTCCGTACCGCGGTCAGCTCGGCGATGGGCCGATGTCGCCGATGGCCTGCGGACCGTGCCGTGGATCCACCCTCCTGCACATCGGGGTGTGTCGAGGTGCCGTCGCACTCCTGCAGGGCCACCTCGCCTTCCACGCCTCGAACCTCCTCCCGACCCACCGGCGCCGTCAAGATCATCCGCTGGTCGTCGGGCGGCCAATTGGCTTGCCCTGGCTGGCACAGTCGACGCCGGACGAGCCTCCCACGGAGCCGGATCGGACGAGCAGGAGCGCGGGGACGACGTGGACCGAGACAGCCGCGACGACGTGGACCACCGCAACCTGGACGGCGCGGGCCAGCACGGCCGGGGCGGCACGGACGGCCCGATCGACTACCGGATCAGCGAGCCGGTCTCCGGATCGGCGCTGGCGAGGCTGATGGACGAGTCGTGGCCCGATCACGCCGCCATGGACCCGGCTGTCCTGGAGCGGCACTCCGCCGGCTGGGTATGCGCCTATGACGGCGACCGGCTGGTCGGCTTCGTGAACGTCGCATGGGACGGCGGAACCCACTTCTTCCTGCTGGACACCACGGTGGTGCCGTCCCACCGCCGTCGAGGCATCGGCGGCCGGCTGGTCGAGGAGGCCGTCGCATTGTCCCGCCGCCGTGGCGGCGACTGGCTGCATGTCGACTACGACGACGAGCTCACCTCCTTCTACGAGGGCTGCGGCTTCCGCCCAACCCCCGCCGGCCTCATCCAGCTCTACGACGACTGACCCCTCGCCGCCGCAGCGACCGCCCCCGTGTGCTCGCCGGCATCGCGGTGAGCGGGCTGAGCTGGTCAGCTCCGGCGGCTGCCGGAGGTGGCGCCGCGGGCGAGGGGGGTCAGCTGCCAGCCGGCGGGGGTGTCCTCGACCAGGCCGCGGACCTCGAGGCCGGGCAGGCACCTGAGCACGTCGAGCGGGGGCACGCCGGCGCAGACGGCGATCCGGTCGGGCGAGACGGCGCCGACGGTGGGCAGGCCGTCGAGGACCTGGCGGGCGAGCGGCTCGAGCGCGTCGCGCACGGTGGCGGGTGCCTCCGGTCGCGGCGCGAGGTCCGCGCCGATCGCGCCGACCAACTCGACGACCTCGGCGGTGCGGGTGACCAGCGTGACGTCCGGCCTGGTCCGCAGCAGCTCGTGCACGCCGCTCGACTCGGCCGAGGTGACCGGACCGGGCACTGCCATCACGGCCCGGCCCATCCGCAGGGCCTGCCGGCCGGTCGACAGCGCGCCACTGCGGATGCCGGCCTCGACCACCACGGTGCCCGCGGTGAGACCCGCGATCAGCCGGTTGCGCACCAGGAACCGGTGCCGCTGCGGCGTCGCGTCCGGTGGGAACTCACTGACCACGAGGCCATCCCGGGCAAGCCGCCGGAAGAGCCCGGAGTGCCCGCGCGGGTAGGGGTCCCGCAGGCCGCCGGCGACAATCGCTACGGTCGGTCCCACGGCGGCCAGCGCACCACGGTGAGCTGCGCCGTCGATGCCGAAGGCGGCACCGGACACCACCGTCCACCGCCGCGAAGCGAGCCCGTGTGCCAGGTCCGCGGCGACGTGCTCGCCATAAGGCGTGGCCGAGCGCGAGCCGACGATCGACACGGACCTGGCCAGCAGCTCGTCGAGCCGCCGCGCACCGAGCACCCACAAGGCCAGCGGAGGCGTGAGCTCGACGCGCTCCCGGGCCGGCTGACCGCCGGCCCGCTCGGTGCGCTCCCGGAAGTAGGCGATCTCCGTCGCCCGGATCGCCTCGTCCGGCCACTCGTCGTCCTCCGGGGTCACCAGCCGCACGCCGAGCTGAGCCGCCTCGGCCAGGTCCTCGGCGGCCCGGTCCTCCCGCCGCCGTGCCTCGGCCAGCGATGCAACGGCACCAGTCGCCGAGCCCGACCGCAACAGCCGCGCCGCCTCCACCGGACCCACCTCGGTCACCAGGTCGAAGACCGAGCCCCGGCCCGGTTCCACCGCCCGGCTCAGCCACGCCCTAGCCAGCCGCACCTCCGCCGCCAACGGCCGCCTCATACCGCCCACCGTCCCCGCGGGCCGGCCGTCGCGGACGACCTCGGCGCGGTCGCATCTACGGCTCCCCGGCCCTGCTGGGCAGGGCGGTCCTCCCGCGGCGCGCCGAGCGCCCATCGAACAGCCCCGACCCAGCCGGCCGGCGTCTCGGCCGACGGGCCGGTCCGGTCGCGACCCGGCCAGTCTGCAGTCGAACCGCGTCGTCGACCGAGCGAACCGGGCGGCTCCCGGCTGACGCGACTCATGTCGCTACCCAGCGACTGCGCAGCTGGACCGCCTCATCGACGTCCGTTGCGGACGGCCGGTCGGAGCCGGCCAGGTCGGCGATCGACCAGGCGATCCTGAGCACGCGGTCGTAGCCGCGGGCGCTCAGCTCACCGCGGTCGAGGCGCAGGTCGGCGCCGCCGGTGACCGAGGCGGGCAGGCGCCAGCGGGTCCGCAGCGCCGGACCCGGCACGTCGGCGTTGATCCGCCAGCCCGTGCCGCGCAGGCGCTCGGCGGCCGCCGAGCGGGCGCTGAGCACCCGAGCGGCCACCGGGGCGCTCGGCTCCGGCTCGGACCGGCCGCCGAGCAGGTCGGCCGGCGACACCGGCTGCAGCCAGACCTGCAGGTCGACCCGGTCCAGCAGCGGACCGGAGATCCGGCCGAAGTAGCGCCGCTTGGCCGTCGAGGTGCAACGGCACTCCGCCTCCCCGGCCGGCGCCGCACAGGGGCAGGGGTTGGCCGCGAGCACCAGCTGGAACCTCGCCGGGTAGCGGGCCACCCCGCCGGAGCGTGCGATCGCCACCTCACCGCTCTCCAGCGGCTGCCGGAGCGCGTCCAGCACCCCGGACTGGAACTCCGGCGCCTCGTCCAGGAAGAGCACCCCACGGTGGGACAGCGAGGCGGCTCCCGGCCGGGCGTGCACCGACCCGCCGCCGACCAGCGCGGCGGTGCTGGCCGTGTGGTGCGGCGCCTGGTAGGGCGGCCGGCGGACCAGCGGCGAGTCGGCCGGCAGCAGCCCGGCGACCGAGTGGACCGCGCTGACCTCCAGCGCCTCGTCGATCCGCAGCGGCGGCAGCACGCCGGGCAGCCGCTCGGCGAGCATCGTCTTACCGGACCCCGGCGGCCCGGCGAAGAGCAGGTGATGGCCCCCGGCGGCGGCGATCTCGACCGCCCGGCGGCCCATCGCCTGGCCGACGACGTCCCGCAGGTCGGGCGCCGGGCGCTCCTGGCGCCGCCGCCGCCTCGACGCCGGCCGGGCTGAGATCCGGTCCGGCTCACCCCGCAGGAACCCGAGCAGGTCGGCCAGCGCCGCGACACCGCGGACGTCCACCCCCGGGACCAGCGAGGCCTCGGTCAGGTTGGCGGCCGGCACCAGCACCCGGCGCATGCCGGCCCGGGACGCCGCCACCACCGCCGGCAGCGTCCCGCGGGTCGGCCGCAGCCGGCCGTCCAGGCCGAGCTCGCCGAGCAGCACCACGTCGGCCAGCGGCTCGGCGGGCACCGCGCCGGCCGCGGCCAGCACGGCGACCGCGAGCGCGACGTCGAACATCGAACCCCGCTTGGGCAGCGTCGCCGGGAGCAGGGCGAGCGTCATGCGCCGCGTCGGCCAGCTCTCCCCCGAGTTGACGATCGCCGCCCGGATCCGGTCGCGGGCCTCCTGCAGCGCCGCGTCCGGCAGGCCGATCATGGTCACCCCGGGCAGGCCGTCGGCCAGGTCCGCCTGGATCTCGACCAGCTGTCCCTCGATGCCCACGACGGCGACCGACGACGTCCTGGCCAGCGTCATCAGAAGGCCCCACGCAGGTGCCGGACGATCGGGTCGCCGTCCCGCCGCCGGACCACGGTGACCACGTCGAAGCGCAGGTCGCGCCAGCCCAGACCACGGACGGCGAGCCAGCGCAGGGCCAGCCGGCGCAGCCGCGCCGCCTTGGCGCCGACCACCGCCTCGGCCGGGTCACCGAAGGCGCTGCCCGAGCGGGTCTTCACCTCGCAGACGACGAGCGTGTCCCCGTCCGCGGCGACGATATCGATCTCCCCCTCGGCGCAGCGCCAGTTGCGATCGAGGATCTCCAGCCCGGCGGCCTCCAGGTGCCGGACCGCGAGCTGCTCACCGAACCGTCCGAGCGCACCGTTGACCCGTCCCACGAGTCCTCCCCTCATCGGGACGAGCCTCGCCACCGGCGGACAGACCGACCATGGGACCGAGGCGATCTGGGGACGACCAGCCGGCCTGTGGACAGCGGCTTGACACCGGAGCCCCGAACGTTCCGCCTTCTCCGAGGGCGCGCTGACCCGGCTGGACCCGACGGTCCCGATCCGGACGCTGACCGCCGACGGATGCCGAGCCGCCGCCGAGCTGACGGAGACCGTCGACAGCACCCGGACGGTGCCGATCGCCGGCTTCTCCGAGATCGGCGCAGGCAGGATCACCCGGGCCCGCATCCACCGCGAGGGCGGCGCCGGCCCCGGGTGTGGGCGGCGCCTACTCCGGGTCGTCCGGCTCCGGGGTCCGGACGCCCTCGACCGGCGGCACCGTCTCCGACGTCCCGTCCTGCGACCGCACCGGCGGCGAGGTGCCGGGCGGCACGTCCGCGGGCGCCGCGGGGATGTCCGGCTGGTGCGGGTCCGGCTCGGGTGGCTGGCGGGTCATGCGGGACACCTACCCCGGCGCCGCCGCCCGGCACTCACCCGCTACCCGGCAGTCACCCGCTGCCCGGCACCTCGAGGTCCGGCTTCTCCAGCTCCTCGACGTTCACGTCCTTGAAGGTCACCACGCGCACGTTCTTGACGAAGCGCGCCGGCCGGTACATGTCCCAGACCCACGCGTCGCTCATCCGCAGCTCGAAGTAGACCTCGCCCTCCGGGTTGCGCACCTGCAGGTCCACTGCGTTGGCCAGGTAGAACCGGCGCTCGGTCTCCACGACGTAGGCGAACTGCCGCACGATGTCCCGGTACTCCCGGTACAGCTGCAGCTCCATGTCGGTCTCGTACTTCTCGAGATCCTCCGCGCTCATCGGCCCACCTCCCGCCGCAGCGCTGCCCGGGCTCCGCTCATGCCGTGACGCCTTCCACGCCCACATCTTCCCGCACCGGCTCCACCAGCACCGCGCGCCCCCCGACGCGCCGCACGTTGACGTACGAGAAGCGGTGCTCCGGGCAGGGCCCGTGCCGGGTCAGCGCGGCCGCGTGCCCGGGCGTGACGTACCCCTTGTGGGTCGCGAACTCGTACTCCGGCCAGCGGGCGTGCAGCTCCACCATGATGCGGTCCCGGGTGACCTTGGCCAGCACGGAGGCCGCGGCGATGCATGCGACGGTGGCGTCGCCCTTGGGTACGGCGAGGGCCGGCATGGTCAGCCCGCGGACCGGGAAGCCGTCGGTCAGCGCGTACGCGGGCGGCGGGTCGAGGCGGGCCAGCGCCCGGCGCATGCCCTCCAGGTTCATCACGTGCAGCCCGCGCCGGTCCACCTCCCCGGCCGGGATCACCACCACCGACCAGGCCACCGCCCGCCGGACGACCTCCGCGTACACCTCCTCGCGGACCGCGGCGGACAGCAGTTTTGAGTCGTTGAGGCCCGGCACCTGCCCACGGCGCCCCTCCGGCAGGATGCACGCGCCGACCACCAGCGGCCCGGCGCACGCTCCCCGTCCGGCCTCGTCGGCGCCGGCGACCAGCTCGAAGCCGCGCCGCCGCAGCGCCCCCTCGCAGGCCCACAGCCCGGCGTCGCGGCGGACGACGGCGCGCGGCGGGCGGATCATGCCGCCTCCCGCGCGGGGATCGGCCGGGCAACAGTCATGGCGTAGGAGAGCGTACGGCCTCCTCAGCTCCAGACGGTGAAGCCGGTGTCCAGCCGCTCCCCGGCCAGCAGCCGGGGCAGGTCCTGCGGCAGCGTGCCGGGGAAGAACCGGCCGCGGCCGGCCAGCACGTCGTCGACCGGCAGCCAGCACGGCTCCAGGAAGCTCGCCTGCTCGTCCGACCGCCAGGCGGTCGGCCGCCGGACCGGCGGCTCCCCGGCCTGCGCGACGTGCATGACCATCTCGGCCCAGTGCCGGCGGCCCAGCCAGAGGTAGGTGATCTCGCCGTGCCAGCACGGCTCCCCCACGCAGCCGGCCGGCACCACGTACCCGGTCTCCTCGACGGTCTCCCGCACCGCCGCCGCGGCGGTGTCCTCGCCGGTCTCCACCCCGCCGCCGGGGATCTCGTACCACTCGCCGGCGGACAGCTCGGTCGGGTCGCACGCGCGGATCAGCAGCAACCGGTCGGCGTGCACCACGAGCAGCCGGGAGGACAGTCGCCAGGGCCGCGCCGGATGTCTCGGCGGGAGCGCGTGGTCAACGAGCACGGCGCCGCCGCAGCGCCAGGCCGGCGGCCAGCAGCACGACCAGCAGCGGCACGATGACGAGCAGCGGCGTGCTCCAGGGCGACCCTCCCCCGCCGAAGTCCGCGGGCGTGCCGAGCGTGTCCCACCGGGACACCGGCCAGAGGATCACGAACGCCTTGCCGACCACGTCGCCGACGGCAATGGTGCCCTGGTCGGTGTCGGTGATGTGGGCCCGCGAGTCCGCGGACTGGTCCCGGTGGTCGCCCATCACCCACAGCCGCCCGGCCGGCACGGTGACCGGGCCGAACGGGGTGGACTGGTAGCCCGGGTCGCTGACATACGTGTACGGCTCGTCCAGCGGCCGCCCGTCCACGGTGACCCGGCCCTGCGCGTCGCAGCACTGGACGGTCTGCCCGCCGACCGCGATCACCCGCTTGATGAAGTCCTTCTCGCCGGGGGTGGCGACGCCGAAGGTGCTGGCGATGTTCCGCGCCACCCGCTGCAGCGGGTTGGTCGGCTGCTGCACCGCCGCCTCCGGCGCCCACGACTCCGGCCCGGCGAAGACCACGATGTCGCCCGGCCGCGGGTCGTGCAGCCGGTAGACCACCTTGTTGACCAGCACCCGGTCCCCGGAGCAGCCCGGGCAGCCGTGCAGCGTCCGCTCCATCGACCCGGACGGGATGAAGAACGCCTTGACCAGGAACGTGTTGATCAGCAGCGCCAGCACGACCGCGATGACCAGCAGCACCGGCAGCTCGCGCAGGAACGACCCCTTCGGCTGGTGGCGGCCGGGGCGGCCCCGGCCAGAGTCGTCCGGGTCGGGGCTGCCTGCGTCGGCGGACGTGCCCACCGGGGTCTCGTCGGACATCCCGGTCAGACTACGGCGTGCGGATGGGCGCAGCCTGCCCTAAGGGTCACCGGCTGACCGGGTCCCGCTTCTCCTTGATCTTGGCGGCCTTGCCGCGCAGGTCACGCAGGTAGTAGAGCTTCGCACGCCGGACGTCGCCGCGGGTGACGACCTCGATCCTGGCGATGATCGGGGTGTGCACCGGGAAGGTCCGCTCGACGCCCACGCCGAAGCTCACCTTGCGGACGGTGAAGGTCTCCCGCACGCCGCCGCCCTGGCGGCGGATCACCACGCCCTGGAAGACCTGCACCCGCTCGCGGGAGCCCTCCACGACGCGGACGTGCACCTTGAGCGTGTCGCCGGGGCGGAAGTCCGGGATGTCGGGACGCAGCGACTCGGCGTCCAGGGCGTCCAGCGTGTTCATCTCGGCGCTTCCTTCGTACGGCGGGCGCGCGGGGGCGCCGGTGGCTCTCGGTCCAGGGGCGATCGGGGCCGCTGTGTGCCACGGTCGGCCACGCGACAACCCGTCCAGGGTGCCACACCGGCACGGCCATTGCGAAACCGCCCCCGCCGCGGGTCAGGCCCGGTGCGGGTCAGCCCGGCGGGCGGTCGAGGGCGGCGCGGTCCCGGTCGGTCAGCTCGGCGGCGGCGAGCAGGTCGGGGCGGCGCTCCGCGGTACGCCGCAGAGCCACGTCGCGCCGCCACCGTGCCACCGCGCCGTGGTCACCGGACAGCAGCACTTCGGGCACCGGCAGCCCCCGCCAGACCGGCGGCCGGGTGTAGACGGGGTACTCCAGCAGCCCGCCGGCATGCGACTCCTCGGCCAGCGACTCCGGGTTGCCGAGGAAGCCGGGCAGCAGCCGGGCCACCGCCTCCACGATCACCAGCACCGCCGCGTCGCCGCCGGCGAGCACGTAGTCGCCGATCGACACCTCCTCGACCGGCATGCGGGTCGCCGCGTGCGCCGCCACCCGCTGGTCGATCCCCTCGTACCGGCCGCAGGCGAAGACCAGCCATGGTTCGGCGGCCAGCTCCTCCGCCGCCGCCTGGGTGAACGGCCGGCCGGCGGGGGTCGGCAGCACCAGCCGCGGCACCGGACCGCCGGCCGGGACCAGCGCGTCCAGCGCCGACCCCCAGGGCTCCGGTCGCATCACCATCCCGGCGCCCCCGCCGTACGGGGTGTCGTCCACCGTCCGGTGCCGGTCGGAGGTCCACTGCCGCAGGTCGTGCAGCCGCACGTCGAGCAGCCCGCGGTCGACCGCACGGCCGAGCAGGGACACCCGCAGCGGGCCGGCCAGGTAGTCCGGGAAGATCGAGACGACGTCAATCTTCATCGGTCGACCGGGCCAGGTCGAAGAGCCCGTCGGGTGCCGACACCACGACCCGGCCGGCGGCGACGTCCACGGTCGGCACCTGGTCACGGACGAACGGCACGAGGTGCTCCCTGCCCGCCGCATCCCGGACGACCAGGAGGTCGGAGGCCGGCCCGTGCACGACGTCCGTCACCGTCCCGAGCGGTGCACCGGCCGGGTCGACCGCGGCCAGCCCGACGAGCTCGTGGTCGTACCACTCGTCCGGGTCCTCGATCGCCGGCAGCTGCGCCGGGTCGACCAGCAGGACGGTGCCGCGCAGGGCCTCCGCGGCGGCGCGGTCGGCGACGCCGGCGAAGGAGAGCACCACCCCGCCGGAGCGCGGCCGCATCCCCGCGACCGTCAGCGGACCCCGCTCGGCCGGTTCGGTGAGCAGCACCGAGCCGGGCGCGAAGCGGGACTCCGGGTCGTCCGTCCGCACCTCGACGGTCACCTCGCCGCGGATGCCCTGCGGCCGGCCGACCCGCCCCACCACCAGGGCCGGTCCGTCATTCATCGGCGGTGCGGGCGTCGCGCCGCGCCGCCCGTCGGGAGCCGCACCCCTCGATCCACGAGGGACCCTCAGTCGGTGTCGACCACGTCGACGCGCACGCCGCGGCCGCCGATGCCGGCGACCACCTGGCGCAGCGCCTTGGCGGTGCGGCCGCTGCGGCCGATCACCTTGCCCAGGTCCTCCGGGTTGACCCGCACCTCGAGCCGCATGCCGCGGCGGGAGGTGACGAGGTCGACCCGGACGTCGTCCGGATGCTCGACGATGCCCCGGACCAGGTGCTCCAGCGCCGCCTCCAGCACCTAGGCTCCCTGCCCCGGGCTGCCCGCCGGCTCGGTGGCGGGAGCGGCGGCCGGGGCCTCCTCGGCGGGGGCCGCGGGAGTCTCCGTTCTCGGGGCGGCCTTGGCGGCGCGCTTCCGCGGGGTGGTGGCCGTGCCACCCGAGCCGCCGGAGTCGGAGCCGGACCCGCCGAGGCCCTCGCGGGCGGCCTCCTCGAAGGCCGCCCGACGGTCCGGCCGCGGCGCGGCGGTCCGCATCGGCTCCGGCGCCGGCAGGCCCTTGAAGCGCTGCCAGTCGCCGGTGACCCGCAGGATCGCCGCCACCGACTGGGTGGGCTGGGCGCCGACGCCCAGCCAGTACTGCACGCGGTCGGAGTCGACCCTGATCGTGGACGGCTCGTCCTTCGGGTGGTACTCCCCCACCGCCTCGATCGCCCGGCCGTCCCGCTTGGTGCGGGAGTCGGCGACGACGATGCGGTAGTGCGGCTCGCGCATCTTGCCGATGCGCATGAGCTTGATCTTGGTGGCCACGGGTGTGCGTGCTCCAGGTGCTCGACGGAAGGGGCGTGCGGGGCCCGCGGTGGGGCTCGCGGTCCGTACGCCGGAGGGGCGAACCCACGGCGGGTTGAGAGGGACCCGCCGAACGCTCGCGCTCAGTCGACCATCATGCCAGAAGTCCCGCCCGCCCCGACGCCAGCCACCCGACCCGGGCCGAGGCCCGCCGACCGACGCCACCAGCGCAGGCGCCTGGCCGCCCGGGGTTACGGGGGCCGCCCCCCGACGGCTAGTAGGCCCGGGCGCAGTACGCGAGCAGGTCCGGCTCGTCCCCGGTCTCCGGCAGCGACCCGTCCGGCCGGGTCAGGCAGCGGACGCTGACCGCGCGCTCCGCCAGCCGCGCCTCGCCTTCGGCGCCGAGCTCGGCCCACGGCACCCGCGCCCACCCGGCCGCCGCTGCGTCCACCACGTCCTCGACCGTCTTCACGTCCGCGGTCCGGGCGTCCCGCTGCTGCTCCGCCTCGGCGAAGAGGGCGACCTGGTCCTGCACCAGCGCCGTCCGGACCGCGTCGACCAGCCCGGCCAGCGGCACCGGCGCCTTCTCCCGGGACACCCGGCGGGCCAGCGTCACCCGGTCCCCGGCGAGGTCCCGCGGTCCGACCTCGACCCGCAGCGGCACGCCCTTCAGCTCCCAGTCCACCGCGCGCCGGCCGAAGGGCACATCCGTGGCGCCGTCGACCACGACCCGTACGCCCGCGGCCCGCAGCTCGTCGGCCAGCCGCTCGGCCGCCTGCACCGCCTCGGCCTTCACCACCAGGACCGCCACCTGCACCGGCGCCAGCCGGGGCGGCACCCGCAGCCCGTCGTCGTCGCCGTGCGCCATGATCAGACCGCCGACCATCCGGGTGGACGAGCCCCACGACGTCTGCCAGGCGTGCTCGCGCTGCCCGTTCGGAGCGAGGAACTCGATGCCGAAGACCTTCGCGAAGTTCTGCCCGAGCTCGTGCGAGGTGCCCATCTGCAACGCCTTGCCGTCGCCGGTCATCAGCTCCAGCGTCATCGTGTTGGTGGCGCCGGCGAAGCGCTCCCGTGCCGTCTTGCGGCCCACCACGACCGGCAGCGCGAGCACGTCGACCATGAAGTCCTCGTACACGTCGCGCAGGATCCGGATCGCGTAGTCGCGCGCCCCGGCCTCGGTGGCGTGCGCGGTGTGCCCCTCCTGCCAGAGGAACTCGCTGGTCCGCAGGAAGAGCCGGGGCCGCAGCTCCCAGCGCACCGCGTTCGCCCACTGGTTGATCAGCAGCGGCAGGTCGCGGTAGCTCTGCTCCCACTTGGCGTAGCTCGCGTTGATGATCGTCTCGCTGGTCGGCCGGACGATCGCCGGTTCCTCCAGCTGCTTGCCGCCGCCGATGGTGACCACCGCCAGCTCGGGGCTGAAGCCCTCGACGTGCTCGGCCTCGCGCCTGAGGTAGGACTCCGGGATGAAGAGCGGGAAGTAGGCGTTGCGGGCGCCGGTCGCCTTGATCCGGTCGTCCACCTCGGCCTGCATCCGCTCCCACAGCGCGTAGCCTTCGGGCCGGATCACCATCGTCCCGCGGACCGGACCGTTCTCCGCCAGCTCGGCCTTGGCCAGGACGTCCTGGTACCACCGGGGGAAGTCGTCCGCTCGCGGAGTGAGCACACGCGCCATGCGCACAGAGGGTACGGGCCGACCTGCGCTTCGGGCTCACGGGTCGGCCGCCTCGCAGACGTTCCCGGCACCATTCGAACCTTCCGCCGCTCGACATCGAGCAGACCGTCGGTTCGAACCTGCGACCAAGCCGGGTGGCGGACCGGTCGTCGATGATCGCCACTGCACCGGTGACCTGCGCGTACGAGAGAACTGTCGCTTCGCCGCGGTGGAACTGTGTCAAGCGGTCAAGTGATCACCCGGCCGCGCAGGACGATGCGGGTGGGGGCGGCCAGGGTGGTCAGGTCGATGCGGGGGTCGTCGCCGTAGACGACGAGGTCGGCGGGGGCGCCCTCGACCAGGCCGGGCAGGCCGAGGAAGTCGCGGGCGTCCCAGGAGCCGGCGGCGAGCGCGGCCTCGGCGGGCAGCCCGGCCGCGTGCAGGGCGCGGATCTCCTGCACCACCAGCCCGTGCCGCAGGGTGCCGCCCGCGTCGCTGCCGACCAGGATCCGGACGCCGGCCTCGTACGCGTCCCGCACCCGGGCCCGGGCGGTGCGGTGCAGGGCGAGCATGTGCGCCGCGTACGCCGGGTACTTGGCCGCCTGCTCGGCGATGGCCGGGAACGTGTCGACGTTGATCAGCGTCGGGGTGATCCGGATGCCGTACCGGGCCACCTGGTCGACCAGCCCACCGGTCAGCCCGGTCGCGTGCTCGATCGTGTCGACACCGGCAGCCACCAGAGCGGGCAGGGTCTCCTCGGCGAAGGTGTGCACCGCGACCCGGACGCCCAGCTCGTGCGCCCGGTCGACGGCGGCGGCGAGCACCCCGTCCGGCCACAGCGGCGCCAGGTCACCGGTGTCGCGGTCGATCCAGTCGCCGACCAGCTTGACCCAGCCGTCGCCGAGCCGGGCCTGCTCCTCGACCGCGGCGACCAGCCCGGCGGGCTCGACCTCGACGCCGATGTCCCGCAGGTAGCGCTTCGGCCGGGCGATGTGCTGCCCCGCCCGGACCAGCCGGGGCAGGTCCTCGCGCGCCTGCACCACCCGGTTGTCCACCGGCGAGCCGGCGTCCCGCAGCAGCAGCGCGCCGGCGTCCCGGTCGGCGCTCGCCTGCCGGAAGAGCGTCTCGTCGTCCGGTACCGCGCCGGCCGGCTGCAGCCCGACGTGGCAGTGGCAGTCCACCAGCCCAGGCACCACCCAGCCCCGGTCGGCGACGGTCTCGGCGCCGGGCACCGGCTCGTACGTCAGCTGCCCGTCGACCGCGTAGAGGTCGCGCTCCCCGCCCTCCGGCAGCACGACTCCGCGGACGTGCAGCGCAGCTCCCGCCATGCCGGCGGAGTTTAGGTCCCCTCCGCCGCGGCACCGCCTGACCCGTCGGCTGCCGGCCATCCGGACCGCGAAGGCTGCCACGGGCGCGGGGCGTACGGGGTCAGGGGCGGGCGCCGAGCCGGGTCACCGCGCGCGTGGCGGCAGCGACGCCCGCGGTCAGCGCTTCGTCCGGGCTGGCGCCGGTCAGCCAGGCGGCGAGCAGTCCGGCGTCGAAGGCGTCGCCCGCGCCGGTGGAGTCGACCGCGGCCACCGGCCTGGCCGGCACGTGCACTCGGGTGGTCGCGTCGACCCAGCTGGCACCGCGCGGGCCGTGGGTGACCGCGACCGCTCGTACGGCCTCGAAGGCGGCATCGCCCAGCGCGGCCAGCTCGGCGGCACTGGGCAGCAGCAGGTCCACGCCGGCGACGTCGGCGAGGAAGTCCCGGGGGTCGGCCAGCAGGGCTGCCGCCTGCGGGTCGACGGATGTGCTGAGACCGGCGGCGCGGGCGGCGGCGAGCGCGGCCCTGCCGGCGGCGCGGGAGGACGGGTCGAGCAGCACGTAGCCGGACAGGTGCAGGTGTACGGCTCCGGCGAGGGCTGCGGGGACGTCGTCCGGGGCCAGCAGGGCGGCGGCGCCCCGGTCGGCGAACATGGTGCGCTGGCCGGCGGCGTCGACGAGGACGGCGACCTGGCAGGTCGGCGCGGTGTCGACGGCGAAGCGGCAGTCCACCCCGGCCGCGGTCAGCTCGGCGCGGAGCTGGTCTCCGGCGCGGTCGGCGCCGACCCGGGCGACGAGCGTCGGGCGGGCACCGCAGGCGGCCAGCCAGGCCGCGGTGTTGGCGCCCGCCCCGCCCGGCCCGACCGTGATGCGGGCGCGGGTGTCGCCACCGGGCGCGGGCAGCGCGTCGGCGCGGATGACGACGTCCAGGCCGGCGTCGCCCACCACGACCACCCGCGGCGCGGCTCGTCCCCGCACCGGGAGCCGGGTCAGCACGGACCGGAACTCTATGTCCCTCGACCGACCGGCCCGGACGCTGCCGGGCCTCCGTCCGGGGACGAACGGTTGTCGCCGGCACCCGTGGGTAGAAGCACCAGCAGGAGGCCTTGCCCGGCGGTGAAAGCGCTTACCTACTGCTGAAGGGGTGATCCGGTGGCACCGCAGCGCTCCCCCAACGCGACCATCTACACGGTCGCCGAGGCTGCCGGCGTGTCCATCGCCTCGGTATCGCGAGTCCTGCAGGGTTCCAGGACCGTCTCGGAGAAGACCACAGCGAAGGTGCGGGAGGCGGCTGCCAGGCTCAACTACCTGCCGCTCGGCGCGGCGCGCAGCCTGGCGGTGGGGCACCACGAGGCGCACGGCCTGGTCCTGCCCGCGCTCACCGGGCCCTACTACTCGGAGCTCCTGATGGGCTTCGAGGGCCGCGCCGCCGAGCTCGGCCAGAGCATCGTGGTCGCCTTGGGCGACGGCAGGCCCGACCTGGTCGCGACGGTGCGCGGCCTCGCCAGCCGGGTCGAGGGCCTCGCCGTCCATGCGTCCACGGGGCTGCTCGACCCGGTCGTCGCCGCCCTCGGCGGGGTCAAGCCCGTGGTGGTGATAGCAGGCGACGCCATGCCCGGCGTCGACGTCATCGGCGCCGAGAACGTCGGCAGCGCCCGCGACCTCACCGACCATCTCATCGGGCACGGCCTTCGGCGGCTGCTCTTCCTGGGCGAGCCCGGCACCGCACCGGACGTACGCGACCGCTACCAGGGCTTCCGCATCGCCCTCGCGGAGCGCGGGCTTCCGGCGCCCGAGCCGGTGCGGAGCTCCTTCGAGGAGGCCGACGGCATCCGCTTCGCCGAGCAGTTCCTGGCCGGCGAGCACGAGGTGGACGGCATCGTCTGCGGCAACGACGAGCTGGCCCTCTCGGCCATGGACCACCTGACCCGGCACGGGGTGCGGGTGCCGGACGACCTCGCCATCGTCGGGTGGGACGACGTGATGGCGGCCCGGTACGTCCGGCCGGGACTCACCACGGTGCGCCAGCCGGTGCGGGCGATCGGCGAGCTCGCCGCCACCCGGCTGCACGAGCGGGTGGCCGGCGCCTACCGGTCCCGGGAGCCCGTCGTCCTGCCCACCCGGCTCGTCATCCGCTCCTCGTGCGGCTGTCCCGACCCTGCCATTCCCTGAGCCCTGTCTTCCTACCGCCCGCACCCCCGGCAACTCCGCCCCCCCAACGAAAGTGAGATCCGATGCGACGCAAATCGGCCCTCGCGGTCGTCCTCGCGGCAACAACCGTGCTGGCGCTCTCCGCCTGCGGGCGCGACAGCAACACCTCCGGCAACGGCGGCGGCAACGCCGCCGCCAACGACGTCTCCAGCGGCCCGGCCACCGGCACCATCACCGTCTGGGCCATGGGCGCCGAGGGCGAGAAGCTCCCGCAGCTCGCCAAGGAGTTCGAGAGCGCCAACTCCGGCGCCAAGGTCCAGGTCACCGCGATCCCGTGGGACTCCGCTCACGACAAGTTCACCACCGCGATCGCCGCCGGCAAGACCCCGGACGTGGCGATGGTGGGCACGACCTGGATGGGCGAGTTCGGGGGGCAGAACGCCCTGGACCCGGTCCCGCCCTCGATCGACAAGGCAGCCTTCTTCCCCGGCGCCCAGAAGACCACCGAGGTCGGCGGCACCTCGTACGGCATCCCGTGGTACGTGGAGACCCGGCTCTTCTACTACCGCAAGGACCTCGCCGCCCAGGCCGGCTACGCCCAGCCCGCCAAGGACTGGGACGGCCTGAAGGCGATGGCCAAGGCCATGCAGGACAAGGCGAACGCCAAATGGGGCATCGGCTTCCAGGCCGGCGGCACCGGGTCGTGGCAGTCGATCATGCCCTTCGCCTGGTCCAACGGCGCCTCGCTCACCAAGGACGACAACAAGTCCTACAACTTCGACACGCCCGAGCTGCTCGAGGCGGTGAAGTACTACCAGAGCTTCTTCACCGACGGCATCGCCGACAAGGCCGCGCCGCCCACCCCGACCACCGAGGCCGACTTCGTCAGCGGCAAGGTGCCGATGTTCATCTCCGGCCCTTGGGAGATGTCGGCGGTCGAGAAGGTCGGCGGGGCCGGCTTCAAGGGCAAGTACGACGTCATGCAGATCCCGGCGAAGAAGACCTCCGCCTCCTTCGTCGGCGGCTCCGACTTCGTGGTCTTCAAGAACACCAAGAACCGCGACACCGCCTGGAAGTTCGTCAAGTTCCTCGCCGACCCCGCCGTGCAGGTGAAGTGGTACCAGATGTCGACCGACCTGCCCTCGGTCGCGTCGGCCTGGGACGACCCGGCCCTGAAGTCCGACACCAAGCTCGCGACCTTCGGCACCCAGCTGAAGACCGCGCAGGCTCCGCCGGCGTTCCCGTCCTGGGAGCAGGTGATCTCCCAGTTCGACACCGAGATGGAGAAGGTCACCAAGGCCGGCGCCGACCCGGCCGCCGCGCTGAAGGCCGTGCAGCAGCAGGCCGAGTCCATCGGAACCGGGCAGTGACATGACGGCCACCGTCACCGCCCCGATCCCGGTCAAGGCGCCCCCGGCCCGCAGGGGCCGGACCGGACTCGGGGAGGGCCGGGCCGCCTGGTTCCTGGCGGCCCCCTTCTGCCTGCTCTTCGCGGCATTCACGCTGTGGCCGGTGATCCAGTCGCTCTACATGAGCTTCACCGACACCCGCCAGCGCGATCTCAAGACGCCGTTCGCCGTCAACTTCATCGGCCTGCACAACTACACCAGGGCCCTCACGGACGCGACCTTCATCAAGGCGGCGCGCAACACCGCGTACTTCGTGCTCATCGGGGTGCCGCTCACCCTGCTGGTCGCGCTGGCCGCGGCCGTGGCGCTGGACCGCGGCATCGGCCGCTTCCGCGCGGCCTTCCGGCTCGGCTTCTACACACCCGTCATCACGTCCATAGTCGCGGTGGCGGTGGTGTGGCGCTTCATCCTGCAGCCGGACTCGGGCCTGCTCAACACCGTGCTGGGGTGGGTCGGGATCGACGGGCCGAACTGGCTCGGCTCGACGACCTGGTCGATGCCGGCGCTGATCATGATGGCGACCTGGCGCAACTTCGGCACCGCGATGATCATCCTGCTGGCCGGGCTGCAGGGGGTGCCGGCGTCGCTGCACGAGGCCGCCGCCGTCGACGGCGCCAACGCGTGGCGGCGCTTCCGGCATATCACCCGGCCGCTGCTGCGACCGACGCTGCTGTTCGTGTCGGTGACGACCGCGATCGGCTACCTGCAGTTCTTCGAAGAGCCGTTCGTCATGACCAAGGGCGGCCCACTGGACAGCACGATCTCGCTGTCCATGTACACCTTCAAGCAGTTCAGCTTCGGCAACTACGGCCTGGCGGCCGCGATGAGCTACCTGATCTTCGTCGTCATCGCGATCGTGACGGCCATCCAGTTCCGCCTGCTCCGGGAGAACACCTGATGGCTCTCGACACCGGTCGCAGCCGGTTCTCTCGCTGGTGGCTCTACGCCATCCTCACGGTCGCCCTGGTAGCCGTCGTCGCGCCGTTCGTCTGGATGGTGCTCGGCAGCGTCAAGTCGGAGGGGGAGCTCCGGAAGTCGCCGCCCACCTGGTGGCCGCAGACCGCATCCTGGGACAACTACAGCCAGCTGTTCTCCCGGTTGAGCTTCGGCACGTACTTCCTCAACTCGACCGTCGTCGCCGTGGTCGTCACCGCGGGGAACCTGCTGTTCTGCTCCATGGTCGGCTACGCCCTGGCGATGCTCGACTTCAAGGGCAAGCGGGCGATCTTCGTCATGGTGATGACCACGCTGATGATTCCCGGGGTCGTGACCTTCGTCCCGCTGTTCGTGCTGGTCGCCAACGTCGGGCTCGTCGACACCCTGCCCGGCCTGTTCCTGCCGTTCCTGGCCGCTCCGTTCGGCGTGTTCCTCATGCGCCAGTTCATGCTCGGGCTGCCGCGCGACCTGCTCGACGCCGGCCGCATCGACGGCGCCGGCGAGCTACGCATCTTCGGGCAGATCATCCTGCCGCTGTGCGGGCCGGCCCTCGCGACCCTGGGCATCCTCACCTTCCTCGGCAGCTGGAACAACTTCCTGTGGCCGCTGGTGGTGGCGCAGAGCGAGGACAAGTACACGCTCCCGGTGGCCCTCGCCCTCTACTCCACCGGCCAGAACAGCACGCAGTACGGCCTGCTGCTGGCCGGTTCGACCGTCGTCCTGCTGCCGATACTGGCGATCTTCCTGATCTTCCAACGCCGCTTCATCGAGGGAATCGCGACCACCGGCATCAAGTGACCGACCTCATCGAAGGAGATTCCATGAGTACCGCAGACCAGCCGGCGCCCAGCCGCCGCCAGTTCCTGCTCGCCGGTGCCACGGTGGCCGCCGGCCTCGTCGTGGCCGGCTCCGCCACCGGGCCGGCCGCGGCCGCACCGGCGTCCGTGCTCCGGCGGGTCGGCGTGGACCGGCCCGTCGACCCTCGCCGGGTCCGCCGGTGGGCGGCCGACACCTGGCACTCGCTGGTCGCGATGACGGACCCGGTGACCGGCCTGCCCGCCGACAACATCCCGGAGTCCCTCGCGCCCGCCGACCGCAGCGGCTACACCTCGCCGACCAACATCGGCGGGTACATGTGGAGCGCCGTGGTCGCCCGCGACCTGGGCCTGATCACCCCGGGGGAGTGCAACCGCCGGGTGCGCAGGACCCTGACGACGCTGCTGCGGATGGCGCACCACGAGCCGAGCGGGATGTACTACAACTGGTACGACCCGGCGACGGGTGCGGTGCTGACCGTCTGGCCCGACAGCGGCGACCGGGTCTACCCGTTCGTGTCCAGTGTGGACAACGGCTGGCTGGGAGCGGCGTTGCAGGTGGTGCGCAACACGGTGCCGGGCGCGCGGCACCTCGCCGAGCAGCTGTGGCAGCGGATGCGCTGGGACATGTTCTACGACCCGAACGCCTCCCGGCCCGGCGGCCTCATCCACGGCGGCTTCTACGACGCGCCGCCGCCCCCCGGCTCCTCGACGTTCCTGGGCAACCACATCGGCATCGGCCCGGACGTCTGGTACACCAACCACCACTACGACACGACCGTGTCCGAGACCCGCATCACGACGTACCTCGGCCTGATCCGCGGGCAGATCCCGCCGCAGAACTACTACGCGCTGTGGCGGACCTTCCCGGCGAGCTGCGACTGGTCCTGGCAGGAGATGCAGCCGGTGGGGGTGACCCGCACGTACTACGGGATCGAGGTGTACGAGGGCGCCTACACCTATCGCGGCATGCGGATCGTGCCCGGCTGGGGTGGGTCGATGTTCGAGGAGCTGATGCCGGACGTCTTCGTGCCGGAGGCGTCGTGGGCGCCGCGGTCGTGGGGCGTCAACCATCCGCTGCACGTGCGCGCCCAGCGGGAGCACGGGCTGCTCGAGGCCGGCTACGGCTACTGGGGCTTCTCACCGTCCAGCAACCCGGCCGGCGGCTACCGCGAGTACGGCGTCGACGCGCTCGGGCTCAACCCGGACGGCTACTTCTCCGACCAGGAGCGGACCAACTACGACGTCGGCTTCGACGGCTGCCGCCCGGCCACCAACCCGAACCCCAGCTACGGGGACGGCGTCGTGACCCCGCACGCGTCCTTCCTCGCCATGATGTACGAGCCGCTGCAGGCAGCCGCCAACCTCGTCCGGATCCAGGAGCAGCTCGGCGCGTACGGTGCCGGCGGCTTCTTCGACGCCGTCGCCGTCCGGTCCGGGACCATCGCCCGGCGCTACCTGTCCCTGGACCAGGCCATGATCATGGGCGCGATCGGCAACGTCGTCGGCCGGGGCATCCTGCGCCGGGCATTCAGCACCGCCGAGGTCGAGCGCGCCGTGCGGCCGGTGATCGGCATCGAACAGTTCGGCGCGGGCCTGGGGTGAGGCCGGGCCGCCCGGCAAGCGGGCACCGAGGAGTTCAACGCCCGGCGGCGGGCTGAGCCAGGGGGACGGATGACCAGGGGTGGCGGCGCGGCGGAGTCCGCACGGGCGGACTGGGAGGGCCGGATCGGCCGGCGGACCGGCGGTCAGCTTCGGCGCGCCGGGCTGGCTCCGCCCGCCCGGCTGCGCGCGGAGCCGGGCCGCGGGCAGGTGACGCTGGAGTGGGAGCCGGTCCCGGGCGCGATCGGCTACCTGGTCCACCGGGCGGACGGGCCGGACGGCCCGTACGTCCCGGTGGACCACGGCGGGAACGACGTGCTGGCCGTGCCGCACCCGCCGTACGCGGACACCACCGGCACCCCCGGCCGGCCGGCCTGGTACGCGGTCGCGGCCCTGCCCGACATCGACACGAACGGGGAGCTGTCCGGGCCGGTCCGGGCGGTGCCCGGGACGGACGGGGCGGCGACCGCGCAGGTGCGGGTGGACGCCACGTCGGTGGTCGGCCGGCTGCACCGGCCATGGCAGCCGATGATCGGCTCGGAGCACCTGAGCCACCTGCTCAGCCCGGACCGCACCGGCGGCCGGCCGATCGGGCCGGAGCTGGCCGAGGCGCTGCGGATGGTGCGGGACGAGCTCGGCGTCGAGGCGGTCCGCGCGCACGGCATCCTCGGCGACGACCTCGGCGTCTACCGGGAGGTCGACGGCCGGCCGAGGTACGACTTCAGCGGCGTCGACCGGGTCTACGACACGGTGCTCGAACTCGGCCTGCGGCCGGTGGTGGAGCTGTCGTTCATGCCGCGCGAGCTCGCCGCCGACCCCGGCCGGACCGTGTTCGGGTACCAGGCGATCATCTCCCCGCCGAAGGCCTGGGACCGCTGGGCCGGGCTGGTCGGGGCGCTGGTGGCCCACCTGGTGGACCGCTACGGCGTCGAGGAGGTGTCCCGGCGGTGGAGCGTCGAGGTCTGGAACGAGGCGAACCTCGACGTCTTCTGGTCCGGCACCCCGGCGGACTACCTGCACCTCTACGACCTGTCGGCGCGGGCGGTGAAGGCGGTCCACCCCGGGATCCGGGTCGGCGGCCCGGCGTCCGCGGCGGTCGGCTGGCCGGACCTTTTCCTGTCCCATCTGGACGGCTCCGGGTGCCCGGTGGACTTCCTGTCCACCCACACGTACGGCAGCCCGCCGCTGGACCTGCGGCCCCTGCTCGACCGGCACGGGCGGAGCGGGCTGCCCGTCTGGTGGACCGAGTGGGGGGCCGGCGCCCGGCACGGCCAGACCATCAACGACACCGCGCTGGCGGCGGCGTACCTGGCCCGGGGGATGCGCTCGGCGACCGGCCGGGTGGAGGCGCTGTCGTACTGGGTGGCCTCCGACCACTTCGAGGAGCTGGGCCGGCCCACGGCGCTGCTGCACGGCGGCTTCGGGCTGCTCACCGTCGGCAACCTGCGCAAGCCGGGCTACTGGGCGCTGGCCCTGCTCGGCCGGCTCGGCGACGAGGAGCTGGCCGTTCGCCTCGACGGGGACGGCGCCGGCAGCCTGGTCGAGGCGTGGGCGGGGCGGGACCCGGGCGGCCGGGTCGCGGTGGCGCTGTGGAACGGGACGCTGGACCAGTCGAAGGCCGGCGGCGACCCGCTGCTCGACCGCCGGGTGCGGCTCGTCGTCGACGGGCTGCGGCCCGGCCCGTACGAGCTGCGGCACTGGCGGGTGGACGCGCGGCACTCGGCCATCGGTACGGTCTGGCGCCGGCTGGGCGCCGGCCGGGACTGGCCGGACGAGGCCGGCTGGGCGGCGCTGCGCGCCGCCGACAGGCTGGACGCGCTGCACGAGCCGCGCCGCGTCGAGGCTGCCGGCGGGCGGCTCGAGCTGCCCGTCGACCTGCCGATGCCGGCGCTGTCGCTGGTCGAGCTGGACCCACTCCGGCCGGCCTGACCGGAGCCGGCGGTCCGGCTGGGCCGGCGCGACCCGGC
>JBJMII010000195.1:0-11490 GCA_045806925.1 Mycobacteriales bacterium | reverse complement strand
GTCCGGGAGGCTCTCGGAAGTGGCGCTACGGTCTTGACCTTCGGCGGTGCCCAGCGGCGGATGCTGCCCGGGCCGGTCGGCGACGTCGAGGCGGCGAGGCTGGCCAGCGGCGCCGCCGACGTCGTCGCATACATCGCGGACCCGACAGCGCCCAGCAATGGAACCGTCTCGTACGCCTGGGCCGAGGCCGTCGGCCCCGACGGGCACAGTGCCGTCGCCGAACTGCGGGCCGGTGAAGGCGTCCGGGTGACGGCCGCCATCGCCGCCGAAACGACCCAGCGCGTTCTGGCCGGGGTCACGCCCGGCGCATGGACCCCCGGCCAACTGTTCGGCGCCGCCCTTGTCACCGACGCCACCGACGCCAAGGTGACCGTCAACGGGCAGCCGGCTTGAGCGTCGGCGCTGCCGGCATTGGGTCGGAGGCGCGCGATCACATGGAGCTCTCCGGCCTGGGTTGGCTGCTCATCACCCCGTGCCCGCCTGACTCACCACCACGATCACAGAGGGGGAACACATGGAGATCGATACGCTCGAGGGAATCCAGCTCGGCGGCATCCCCCAGTGGATCCGTGTTCGCGGCGCGGACGCGGCCAACCCGGTACTTCTACTCATGCAGCAAGGTCCCGGGTTACCGATGATCAACGAGGTGCGGCGCTTGGAGCGCCTGCTCGGCCTGGAAGAGACCTTCACCGTTGTCTACTGGGACCAGCGGGGCACCGGGCTGTCATCACCATCACTACACAGGAATTCGAACCGGTTCGAGATCAGCGTGGCCCGAATGGTCGACGACACGGTGACGCTGCTGGAGTTGCTTCGCGACCGATTCGGTGGGAAGACATTCGTCGCCGGGTTCTCGTTCGGCGCGACTTTCGCTGCGTACGCGGCTGTCCGGCGCCCGGAGCTGGTCGCGGCATTGGTTGCAGCTGGCATGGACATCGACGTTCCCGCGGCCGAGAACAACGCCTACGCCTTCGCGCTCGGCGCCGCCCGCCGGCGCGGCAACCGACGCGCGATCAGACAGCTGGAGGCCATCGGGCCGCCCCCGCATACAAACGTGAAGCAGTTCATCACCCGCGCCCGCTGGGCGGCCAACTTCGGCGGCGTAGCGACCAACGCGAACTTCAACGGCCTGTTCCGCGGGCTGCTCGTCAGCGTGCTGCGCTCCCGGGACTACTCGGCCGTCGACGTCATCCGCACCATCCGTGGGCTCAGAGTGGCACAGGCCGCGCTGCTGCCCCAACTCGCAACCACGGATCTGGTTCACACCATTCCGCGCCTCGACGTGCCCATCGTCATGGCGCAGGGCCGTCTCGACCAGGTGGCGCCGGGCGAAGCGACACAGCGATTCCACGACTCACTGACAGCTCCCAGCAAACAGCTGGTGTGGTTCGAGAAATCGGCGCACACACCCCACCTGGAGGAACCTGCCAAGTTCCGGGACCTGCTCATGACCGTCACAGCCAACCGGCTTGCCAACCCCTGAACAGCCCGTCCACCCCGGCGAGGCGCGTATCAGGAGCCTGGCCAGGTCTCTCTCTCGACGTGGGATCGCCGGCCATCGGGAGGCGTTCCGTCAGGGGGAGATGACGATGTCTGGTCCGGAGCGCTTCTTGCCGTCGCGGCACGGGTTCGCGTTCACCAACGCCTGGCCGTCGCAGCCGGCGGTGGTGCTCCGCACACACCTGGGCCAGATCGATGTCGGGAACGCGGCCGCCGGCCTCTGCGGTGGGATGGTCTTCGTCGTTCTCGACTACTGGCATGCCGCGGTCGTCCCCCCGACCACCCGGCCGGCCGCGGGCGAGCCGCTCTACCGGCAGATCGTGCGGCGGCTGATCGAGTCGTGGAACATGCCGGCCGGCATCGCCCAGTACTACCAGGGCATGACTCTGCCGGACGGCGAAACCGGCTTCGACGTCCTGGGTCGGCGCTTTCACCCACAACCTCGGCATCGACCATCCCGTACGCGGCTTCTTCCGCACCTCGTACGCTCCGGCCCCGCCACCGGCCGATCTCGGCGGGGAGGCCGTCGCCGGACGGCCGGCAGGCACACCGGGCCGGTCGGGAATCCCGGACCCGACGTCCTCGATGCTGACCCGGTAGGCCGGTCAGGCAGGTGCGGCAACTCTGTCGTAGGACGGGATGACGCGACGCTGATCCGGGCCGGCCCGACGGCGTGGTGCGCCGGCTCGTCCGGACGGGGCGTATCACCGCCCCCCCGCGGGTGCTCCAACCGAGGAGGGGGTGCGCACCATGACCGCAGAGGGGACGGACGCGGGGCTGACGCAGCTGCTGCACCTGCCACCCGTCCGGGCGGAGGCGGAGCAGGTCAGGCCAGGACGGCAGGGCGGCTCGGCGGTCGCCGTCATGGGCGCTGTCGTCGCTGTGATCGGTGTGCTCCTCGGGCTGGTCCAGCCGGACGCCGCACTGGCCTGGACCGGTGTCGCGCTGACCGGCCTCGGCACCGTCGAGATCGTCGCGGGCATCGTCCTGGTGCCGCTCGGCCGTCTGGACAGGCAGCCGCCGGCTCGGGTCGCGCACCAAAGACAGTCCACTGACCTCAGCGCCACTGTCAGGCAGCTCGCCCGTTGAGACCGGCCGCCGGCTCGAAGACCGGCCGAGCAGCGCTCGAGCTCCCCGGCGGCGTACCCGCGGACGAGCGGTGCGACGACCGCTTGGACGGGCAGGGCAAGGCCACGGCGGTCACTCCCAGGAGATCCCGGGGGTTGTTCGCCGAGGCATTCAGCGCTATAGAGGGCGCCAGGCCGATTGTCAACGATGCCAGGGGGCGGCCATGCGCAAGCTCGTCGTAGCGATCTCAGCGTCGGTGCTGATCCTCGGCACCGCCGGCAGCGCCGATGCGTACAGCTACACCGTCGGGCCGACGGTGCCGGCCTCCGGACCGAGCCCGTTCTCGGGGTGCACGGTCGGAGCGATGTTCCCCAACTCGACCGTCTACCCGAACACCGAGGTGGAGCCGTTCGTCGCGGTGAACCCGACGAACCCGAACAACGTGATCGGGGTCTTCCAGCAGGACCGGTGGAACGACGGCGGTGCGCGCGGCCTGGTCGCCTCCCGGTCGCTCGACGGCGGGACCAGCTGGGCCGAGAGCTTCGCGGCCTTCAGCGCGTGCGCCGGTGGCACCGGACCGAACGCGTACGAACGGGCCTCAGACCCGTGGGTCAGCTTCGACCCGGCGGGCAACGCCTACCAGATCTCACTCTCGGTCTCCGACCGGCAGGCGACCTCGGCGATCCTGGTGTCGAAGTCCACCAACGGCGGAGCTACCTGGGGTGCCCCGACGACCCTGATCCGGGACACGGACGGCCTGCACTTCAACGACAAGGAGTCGATCACCGCCGACCCGACCCGGCCCGGCTACGTCTACGCGGTCTGGGACCGCGGCACCTTCCCCGGCGAGCCGAGGAGCCCGGTCTCGGAAGCGCGCTCCTTCGCCTTCCGCGGCCAGCCGGTCTTCGCCCGGACGACCGACGGCGGCGCCCACTGGTCGGCGCCGGTCGCGATCTCCAACCAGAACATGAGCACCATCGGCAACCAGATCGCGGTGCTTCCCGACGGCACCCTGGTCGACGCCTTCATGGACTTCCACGGATCCGGGCTGCAGCCCTCGCCGAACCAGGCGTTCCAAGGCGTGCTGATCTCCCGGGACGCCGGGGTGCACTGGTCCCAGCCGATCAAGATCTCGAACTACGTCTTCCCGCCGTCCTGCGGACCCGAGCTCGTCTGCGACCCGGACACCGCCCAGCCGGTGCGTGCCGGCACGTACATCCCTGACGTCGCGGTGGACCGGAACACCGGGGCCCTGTACGTGGCGTGGGCGGACGCGCGGTTCTCCGGCGGCGCCCGGCCAGACATCGTGCTGTCCCGCTCCACCGACCGCGGCCGGAACTGGTCCACGCCGGTCAAGGTGAACCAGACCCCGGTTCCGGCAGCGGCGTTCAACGCGACGGTCGAGGTGTCCGCCGACGGCACGGTCGGTGTGCTCTACTACGACTTCCGCAACAACACCGCCGCGCCCGGCGCGCTGACGGACGTCTTCCTCGCCCATTCCCACGACGGCGGCGTCACCTGGTCCGAGCAGCACCTCGGCGGGCCGTTCGACATGGAGAACGCGCCGTTCGCCCGCGGGTACTTCCTCGGCGACTACCAGGGCCTCACCGCGATCGGGCGGGACTTCCTGGCGTTCTTCTCGGTGAGCACCGCCGCCGACAACTCCGCGGACGCGGTCGCGGTCCGCACCACGGCTCCGTAGCGACGGCACGGGTCAGCGCCGGGTCGGCATCTGGTCGACCCGGACCGACCCGAGGGGCGTGCCGCGTGCCGACGGTCCGGTACGCCCGGAAGACGACCAGGTGTAGCCAACCCAAGACTATGCGACGCTCGCCCCCGTGCAGGAGGGCTTGCGCGAGCGACGGAAGCAACGGACCCGCCGGCTGATCGGCGACACGGCATGGCGGCTGTTCGCCGAGCGCGGCTTCGAGCGGGTGACGGTAGCGGATGTCGCACGGGCCGCCGAAGTTGCCGAGGCCACCGTCTTCAACTACTTCCGCACCAAGGAGGCACTGGTCTTCCAGGGCATGGAGGCCTTCGAGGCCGCGCTGCTGGAGGCGATCCGCGACCGGGAGCCGGGCGAGACGCCGGTGTCCGCACTGGGCGGTTTCCTGCACGGGCAGGCCGGCCGTGCGGCGCTCGACCCGGCGACCGGCGACGTCATCGCCACGACCGCGCGGATGGTCGCGGCGAGCCCGGCCCTGCGCGTACGGGAGGGGGAGATTCTCGACGGCCACGCTCAGGCCCTCGCCCGGCTGCTGGCCTTGGACACCGGCACGACACCGGACGACCCGGAGCCGCTGGCCGCGGCGCATGCGCTGATCGGCGTGCACCGCACGATTCTCCAGTCGACTCGCCAGGCCGCGCTCGCCGGTCTCCGTGGCGACGCCCTCGCCCGGCGCATCCAGGACGACATCGCCCGGGCGCTCGCCGTGGTCGCCCGCGGCCTGCAGGACTACGGCCGCCGTACGGTCGACGCCACCGGCCGTACGGGCTGACGGGGGCGGAGGGTGGCGGCGGGGTCAGGGCCGACCACCGGCTCCGCTCCCCGTCACAGCACGCGGGCGTCCACCGGCGAGGACGGCGGGAAGGCGGGCCCGCCGTCCCACCGGTGGCAGCCGGCCGGCACGTGCCCGTTCCCCGTAATTCCCATCACCACCGCGGGCTGCCACCTGCCCGGCATCCAGACCCGGACCTGCTCGCCGGATGGGTAGACCGACACCGGAGCCTCCGACTCGTCGTCGTCGCCACGGGGCACCGTCTCGTCGTCCAGGGGTCTAGACGCCGCACAGCCCTCGTGCCCGCGATCGTGCTGTAAACGCAGCGTAAGAACCCCCAGACGGGCCGTCAAGGTCCCTAGACTTGCGAATCGTGCAGGACGGTGACGACAGGTTCGAAACAGTGCGACGGGAGCGCAATCCCCGCCGGCAGGGCCGCCGTGCCACCGAGCTGCTCGTCGTCCTCCAGCAGCGGAGCATCGAGCTCGCCCGGCTGCGCCGGGAGGCGATGCGCCGGCTGCAGGACGAGGAGGGCCTGAGCTACGCCGAGGTGGCCGCCGAGTTCGGCCTGTCGAAGGGACGGATCGGCCAGATCACCCGGTCCGCGCCGCCCGCCGAGCGCGGGCTGTTCGGCGTCGGCCCGGTGACGGTCGCGGTCCCGCTCCGGCCGGCCCGTGGCCGGTCACTGCCGGTCATCGCCTCCGAGGACGCGCTCGCGTACGAGCGACTCGCGGCCTACCTGCGGGACCTGCTCTTCCCGGTCCAGCAGCAGCGGATCCCGCTGGACGGGGACTGGCAGCCGCGCGGCGATGTGGTCGCGATCTGCGGTCCCAAGTCGTCCCCGGTCAGCGCTGCCGCGCTGGCTGCCGACCCGCTGCTCGACTTCCACCAGGGGCCGGACGGCCGCTGGGTGATCGCCGACCGGCACGACGGCACCCGCTACGCCTCGCCACTGGACGACGACCCGACCGGTCGCAGCGACATCGGGTACGTCGGCCGGCTGCCGGTCCCGGGCGGCTCGATGCTGCTCATCGCCGGGGTGCACGCGCTCGGCTCGGTCGGCGCAGTCGACCACCTCGTCCGGAATGCGGCCGAGATCTACCGCGCGGTCGGCGACGGGCCGTTCTCCATGGTCACGGCGAGCCGGCACGACGGCGAGCAGGTGGTGCAGAGCGAGGTGCTGTGCCCGCCCCGGCGGCACGGGTAGCACGGGTCCGCACCGCGGAGCGGGCTGCCGGCCCCGCACCCAGCCAGGACCGGACCGTCGTGCTGCCCACCGCGGTGGCCGTGCTCGACGGTGCCTCGGCGCCGGACCCGGGCGAACGGGACGGCGGCTGGTACGCGGGGCAGCTCGCCGGGCAGCTGGCCGCCCGGCTCGCGGACAGCAGCCTCGACCTGGCCACGGTGCTCGCCGACTCGATCGCCGCCGTGACGTCCCGGCACCGGCTGCGGCCCGGCAGCTCGCCGTCGTCCACGGTGGCGATGCTGCGCTGGACCGAGGAGCAGACCGAGGGGCTGGTCCTCGGAGACAGCTCGCTCGTCGCCTTCGCCGCCGGTGGCGCGGTCGAGGAGGTGGTCGACGATCGGCTCGCCGCGGTCGCGCCGGCGCAGCGCGTCGCCTACCAGGACCGCCTCGCCGAGGGCACCGGCTACGACGACGAGCACCTGTCCCTGCTGCGCCGGCTGGCCGGCGAGCAGCGCCGGCACCGCAACTCCCCCGGCGGCTACTGGATCGCCGAGGCCGAGCCGGCGGCCGCGCGGCACGCGCTGACCCGCAGCTGGCCGGCCGGCGCACTGGACGCCGCGGTGCTCGCCACCGACGGCGTCACCCGCGGCGTCGGCCACCCTGGCCTGCCGACCTGGTCCGCGACGCTGGACCTGGCCGCGGCGAGCGGGCCGGCCGCGGTGCTGGACGCGGTGCGCGCCGCTGAGGACGCCGACCCCGACGGGCGCCGGTGGCCCCGCAGCAAGCGGCATGACGACCAGTCTCTCGTTGTCGTCACATGGGCGTTGTGACGGCGCCTAGGCTTGGCGGCGTGAACCGGGAGGCGTACGACGTCGTGGTGGTCGGGGGCGGCATCGTCGGGCTGGCCACGGCGTACCAGCTGACCTGCCGGCGTCCCGGCCTCCGCCTGCTGGTGCTGGAGAAGGAGCGGCAGCTCGGCACGCACCAGACCGGGCACAACAGTGGCGTCGTCCACAGTGGCCTCTACTACCCGCCGGGCAGCCGGAAGGCCCGGTACGCCGTCGAGGGCGCGCGCCGGACCGTCGACTTCTGCCGGGAGCACGGGCTGCCGGTCGAGGTGACCGGCAAGGTCGTGGTCGCCACCAGCGCGGAGGAGCTGCCGCGGCTGGACCGGCTGTACGAGCGGGGGCTCGCCAACGGCGTCCGGGTGACCCGGCTCGGTCCGGACGGGATCCGGGAGCACGAGCCGTACGCGCGGGGGGTCGCCGGCCTGCACGTGCCGGACACCGCGATCTGCGACTACACCGCGGTCGCGGCGGCGTACGGCCGGCTGGCGGAGAAGGCGGGCGCGGAGATCCGTACCGGCAGCACGGTCACCGCGGTCAGCCCCGGGCTGACCGTCCACACCGACAGCGGCGAGGTCCACACGCGACTGCTCGTCGGCTGCGCCGGGTTGCACTCGGACCGGCTGGCCAAGCTCGCCGGCGCCGAGCCGGAGGCACGGATCCTGCCGTTCCGCGGGGAGTACCGGGAGCTGGTGCCGGGCCGGCGGCACCTCGTCCGCGCGCTGGTCTACCCGGTGCCCGACCCGGCCTTCCCGTTCCTCGGTGTGCACCTGACCCGCGGTGTGGACGGATCCGTCCATGTGGGACCGAATGCGGTGCCCGCGCTGAGGCGGGAAGGCTACCGGTGGCGGCAGGTCGGCCTCCGGGACCTGGCCGGCACGCTGGCGTACCCGGGCTTCTGGCGGCTGGCGAAGGGTGCCTGGCAGGAGGGCGTGCAGGAGCTGCGGCGCTCGGTGTCGCCGCGGCTGTTCGCCGCGGCCGCCCGCCGGCTGGTGCCGGACCTGGCCGACGACGACCTGCGCCCGGCCGGCGCCGGCGTCCGCGCCCAGGCGGTCAGCACCGACGGCCGGCTCGTCGACGACTTCCTCGTCACCGAGACGCCGACCGCGCTGCACGTGCTCAACGCGCCGTCACCGGCCGCCACCGCCGCGCTGCCGATCGGCGCGGAGCTGGCCACCCGGATCTGTGCCCGCCTGGACGGCTAGCCGGAGACCTCCGGCCGCTCCCCTCGACCCGCCGCCGGTCCACGGACTGGCCGGTTCACTCTTCGGCGACCTCGCCGCGCTCCGGGCTGTCGAGGTGCGCCCGGACCACCGCCGCGAGCGGGGCGATGTCCTCGCCGGTGACCACGGCGTCCGGCCGGTACGGCACCACGGCCAGCCGCGGCACGCCGAGCGCCCAGATCGTGCGGTCCTCCGGGGCGGGCGTATGCAGCAGCGTCCGCTCGCCGCAGCCGGGACAGGTCAGGAACGCCATGTTCTCCACCGCGCCGAGCAGCGGCACCTTCGCCTGCCGGAGCACCGCGACGGCCCGCCCGGTGTCCAGGTGCGAGACCTCGGCCGGGGTGACCACGAGCAGCGCGGTGACGTCCGGCGCCAGGCTGAGCAGGCCCTGCTGGATCTCGCCGGTGCCGGGCGGCAGGTCGACCACCAGCACGTCGAGCTCGCCCCAGACGGTCTGGTGCATCAGCCGGCCGAGCATCAGGTGCGCGAACGACCCGGCCATGGTCAGACCCTGGTCGCCGCCGAGCAGGAAGCCCACCGAGGCGACCTTCAACCCGCCGACCTCGACCGCCTCCAACGCCGCGTTGGGACCCCCGCCGACGGCGGTGAGCGTCACCGACGTCGCCTTGACGTCCCGCCGGATCCCGAGCATCCGCGGCACGTCCGGGCCGTGCAGGTCCGCGTCGAGCAGGCCGACCCGCAGCCCCTGCCGGACCAGCTCGCGGGCCAGGCCGACCGCGACGCTGGTCTTGCCGACGCCGCCCTTCCCGCTGGCGACGGCGACGACGGGCGGCGGCATCCGTCGACCCTATGCGCTCAGCGGGTCGGCGCGAGCTGCATCCGGACGCCGTCGTCGTACGGAACGACCGCGGTGCGGCTCGCGGCGACCCAGCGCTCGGGGACCAGGAAGAGCCGGCCGCCGGCGGCGACGAGCAGGCGCAGCCCCTCGTACCGGTAGCGGTACGTCTCGTCCTTCCTGCCGGCGAGGTCCGTCTCGGTGACGCCGGGCAGCGGACCGGTCAGCGGGTCCTTCGTCTCCAGGATCACCGCCGGACGGTCGCGCATGTGCAGCGCGTCGTCGTACGCGCGGCCCGCCCCGTACGCCCAGGCGAACTCATTGGCCGCCCAGAACAGCCCGGCGACGGCGAGCGCGAGGACGCAGGCCAGCGCGCCGTACCGCAGCCGGGCCGCGCTGTCGCCGGCAAGCCAGGCCAGGAGCCGCGGGGGGCCGTCGGCCGGCTTGCCCTGGGCGACCCGGCTCGCGATCCAGACCGCGTACGCGAGCAGCGCCGGACCGGCCGCGAGCGCGAGCGCGGTGGTGCCGGGCACCGCCTCGTGCTCCTCGATGCTCGGCACGAACATCCCCACCAGCGCGCGGCCGAGCAGCAGGAGGCCGGTGAGCCCGAGGCCGAGCGCGACGAGCAGGCTGACCGGGTCGCGGGCAGCTTCGCCGACGAGCCAGCTCACCAGGCCGTGCGCCGCGACGATCAGCAACACTGCGAGAAAGGCCAGCGCCGCGGGGACGTAGACGACCTCGAGGCCGTACAGCAGGAGGCTCTGGTTGGACAGGTCGGCGACGTCGAGGTAGACGCCGAAGTACTCGAAGCGGGACCGGGTGGCGACGTAGCCGAAGTAGAAGAGCAGCGCGGCGACCAGCGTGGTCGGTGCGACGATGCCGGCGAGCTCCCGCAGCCGACCGACAACCCCGGCGCGCTCCGGGCTGGTCATGTCGTCGATTCGGCGGTCGGTGACTCGGTGGCATCCGTGGTCGGCTCCTCGGTCGGTGCCGGCGCCTCGCTCGTCGACTCCGGCGCGTCGACGGTGATGTCCACCGGCGGGCCCTCCGCCGGGAACCTGGCGTCGACCGGCTGCGCCGCCGTCGGCGCCGGGAGCCCGACGTCCTTGCACACGGCCGGCGCCGTCGAGGTGCAGCGCACGCGGAGGGCGAGCTGCACGACCGCGGTGTACGTCCCCGGGGGCGTGCCGTCGGGGATCGCGAGCCCGACGTTGCACGCCTGAGCGTCAGGGGTGAAGGCGAAGCCCTGGCACAGCGGCACGTCCCGGGGACCGGAGCAGCCGCGCTGGTCGTCCCGCGCCAGACCGGGGGCGTCGGACTTCACCGCGATGTCCTCTATCGACACCTGCACGGCGACGTCCGGGTACGAGACGAGCACGCAGGTGCCGTCGAGGTTCCCGTCCAGCCGGGCGCCCGCGACGTTCGCGGTTCGCGGCGGACGGGGCGGGTTGTCCCCACCGCCCTGCCCGCCGCCGCCCTGTCCGCCGCCGGCCTGTCCGCCGCCGCCCTGCCCGCCGCCGCCCTGCCCGCCGCCTTGCCCGGGGCCGCCGTTCCCGGCGGACCCGCCGCCGGTCCCGGCCGCCGCGCCCGAGCTCGGCTCGTCGGCCGTCGGCTCCTCGGTCGCGGCCGGCGCCCCGGTGGACGACGCCGGCTCCAGCGCCGTCGACTCCGGGCCCGAACCGCCGACGGCCCCGGTCACCAGCCAGACCATCCCGACGACGAACAACGCCACCAGCACACCGGCGGCCGCAACCACCCGACTCCGCCCGGACATCCGACACCTCCCCGTACCCCCTGCTAGGAGACGTGCCGCCGCTCGCCTGATACGGCGGCGCTCAACCGCGCGTGGCGCGCTGCACCACCTCGAACTGCCAGACCTCGCCGGCCGTCGACGCCGGCCGCTCCGCCCCCCGGTCCCGCGCGGCCTTGGCATGACCCACCGCGAAGTCCCGCGACGACTGCCAGGCCAGGAAGTCCTGCTCGCTGCGCCACCGCGTGTAGACCAGGTATCGATCCGTCCCGTCCACCGGCCGGAGCAGCTCGAACCCCTCGAACCCCTCGGCCTGGTCCACCAGCCCGGCCCGCCCCGCGAACCGCTCCTCGAGCACGGCCCCGTCCCCGCCCGGCACGCTCAGCACATTGATCACCACGACACTCATGACGCCATTCTCCGGGACCCGACGGCTTCCCCGGACGATCGCCCACCCGCGCTCCGGGCGCGACCGAGCAGCGGGGTGAGGAGGGTGGCGGTGGAGGTGGGATTTGAACCCACGGAAGCTTTCACTTCACACGCTTTCGAGGTCTGAGACCGTCCGTCCGGGACCGTCTGCCAGGCGTCGAGCCGGACCAGCGCGGCGGGTCCCGCCCTCCCCCG
>JBJMII010000194.1:0-5676 GCA_045806925.1 Mycobacteriales bacterium | reverse complement strand
ATCCGCGAGACGCTCGACCTGGTGCTGCGGGTGTTCCCGGCCCGCACCTGCAGCAACGGTGTGTTCACGCGCGCCGGCCAGGTCGGCCGGCCCTGCCTGCTCGGCTACATCGGCAAGTGCAGTGCGCCGTGCGTCGGCCGGGTCACCGCGGCGGAGCACCGGGACATCGTCGAGGACTTCGTCGACTTCATGGCCGGCAAGACCGACCTGATGATCCGTCGCCTGGAGCGGGAGATGGCCGCCGCCGCGGCCGAGCAGGAGTTCGAGCGGGCGGCGCGGCTGCGGGACGACATCGGCGCGCTGCGCCGGGCGATGGAGAAGCAGGCGGTCGTCTTCGGCGACGGCACCGACGCCGACGTGGTCGCGTTCGCGCAGGACGCGCTGGAGGCCGCGGTGCAGGTCTTCCACGTCCGCGGCGGCCGGGTGCGCGGGCAGCGCGGCTGGGTGGTGGACAAGGTCGAGGACGTGACCACCGGCGACCTGGTCGAGCAGTTCTGCCTGCAGATCTACGGGGCCGGGGATCCGGCCGACGCCGACACCGTCCCGCGTGAGGTGCTGGTCCCGGAGCTGCCGCCGGACCGGGAGGTGCTCGAGCAGCTGCTCTGCGAGCTGCGCGGCAGAAGGGTGTCGCTGCGGGTGCCGCAGCGCGGGGACAAGCGGGCGCTGATGGAGACCGTGGCGCGCAACGCGCAGCAGGCCTTCCAGCAGCACAAGCTCAAGCGGGCCACCGACCTGACCGCCCGGTCCCGGGCGCTGGCGGAGATCCAGGACGCGCTCGGGCTGGACGCCGCGCCGCTGCGGGTCGAGTGCTTCGACGTCTCGCACGTGCAGGGCACGAACGTGGTCGCCTCGATGGTGGTCTTCGAGGACGGGCTGCCCCGCAAGTCGGAGTACCGCCGGTTCGCCATCCGGGGCACCGGCGCCCGCCACCCCGACGCCCCGGTGGTCGAGGGCGGCGACGTGGACTGGATCCGGGAGGCGGTCCGCCGCCGGATGGCCCGGTACCTGGACGAGCGGATGGACAGCGGCGAGGAGGGCGCCGACCGGCCCGGCGAGAACGGCGGCACGCCGGCCGGGCTGGACCCGGAGTCCGGCCGGCCGCGGAAGTTTGCCTACCCGCCGAACCTGCTGGTGGTGGACGGCGGCGCCGCCCAGGTGGCGGCGGCCGCCGGTGCCCTGGCCCGGCTCGGCATCGAGGACGTCGCGGTGTGCGGGCTGGCGAAGCGGCTGGAGGAGGTCTGGCTGCCCGGCGAGGCCGAGCCGGTCATCCTGCCCCGCACGTCCGAGGGCCTCTACCTGCTCCAGCGGGTCCGGGACGAGGCGCACCGCTTCGCGATCACCTACCACCGGCAGAAGCGGTCGAAGGCGATGACCAGCTCGGCGCTGGACGGCGTGCCGGGACTGGGGGAGACCCGGCGGAAGGCACTGCTCACCCGGTTCGGCTCGCTGAAGCGGCTCCGGGCGGCGTCCGTGCAGGACATCATGGCGGTGCCGGGCGTCGGCCGGCGTACCGCGGAGGCGGTCTCCGCCGCGCTGCGCTCGGGCGAGTCGGACCCCGGTCCGGCGGTCGACCCGATCACGGGAGAGGTGCTCGATGGCTGAAGTCCCCGCCCCGGCCCTCCCCGCCCGGGCCGGCAACACCGCCCCGGCCGGGCTCGAGGTGGTCATGGTCAGCGGGCTGTCCGGCGCCGGCCGGAGCACCGCCGCGAAGTGCCTGGAGGATCTCGGCTACTACGTGGTGGACAACCTGCCGCCGGAGCTGATCGCGGCCATGGTCGACCTGGGCAGCCGTACGTCCGGCGGGGTCACCCGGATCGCCGTGGTGGTCGACGTGCGCAGCCGGGCCTTCTCCGCGGACCTGCGGACGGTCATCGGGGACCTGGACGAGCGGGGGTACCGTCCCCGGGTGCTGTTCCTGGAGGCGTCCGACGAGGTGCTGGTGCGCCGGTTCGAGAGCGTCCGCCGGGCCCACCCGCTGCAGGGCGGCCGCCGGCTGGTGGACGGCATCGCCGCCGAGCGGGAGCTGCTGCGCGACCTGCAGGCGGTCGCCGACCTGGTGGTCGACACCAGCCACCTGTCCGTGCACGACCTGCGCCGCGAGATCGAGCGGGAGTTCGGCGGGGAGGCCACCCCGCAGCTGCGGGCGACCGTGCTGTCCTTCGGCTTCAAGTACGGGCTGCCGCTGGACGCCGACCTGGTCGCGGACGTGCGCTTCCTGCCCAACCCGCACTGGATCCCGGAGCTGCGGCCGCACACCGGACTGGAGCAGGACGTCCGGGACTACGTCCTCTCCCAGGCCGGCGCGGGCGAGTTCCTGGACGTCTACACCCAGTTGCTGCGCCTGGTCGGTGCCGGCTACCAGCGGGAGGGCAAGCGCTACCTCACGCTGGCGATCGGCTGCACCGGCGGCAAGCACCGGTCCGTCACCATCGCGGAGGAGCTGGCCAAGCGGCTGGTCGAGGACGGGGTGCAGACGGCGGTGGCGCACCGGGACCTCGGGCGTGAGTAGCCCGGAGGCGTCCCCGCCGCCGGACGGGACGCGGACGGTGTCCGCGCCGGCGGACGGGCCGCGGGTGGTCGCGTTCGGCGGCGGGCACGGGCTCGCCGCCTCGCTGGCCGCGCTGCGCGAGCTCACCCCGCACGTCACCGCGGTGGTCACGGTCGCCGACGACGGCGGATCCTCCGGCCGGCTGCGCCGCGAGCTCGGCGCGGTGCCGCCCGGTGACCTGCGGATGGCGCTCGCCGCGCTGGCCGGCGACGACGAGTGGGGGCGGACCTGGGCCCGGCTGCTGCAGCACCGGTTCGGCGGCACCGGCGCGCTCGCCGGCCACCCGGTCGGCAACCTGCTGCTCACCGGGCTGGCCGAGACGCTCGGCGACCCGGTGGCCGCGCTGGACGCGGTGGCCGGGCTGGTCCGCGCCGTCGGCCGGGTGCTGCCGATGAGCCCGCGGCCGCTGGAGATCGCCGCCGACGTGCTCGGGCTGGACGACTCCGACCCGGACCGGGTGTGCCGGATCCGCGGCCAGGTGGCGGTGGCCACCACGGTCGGCCGGGTGGTCTCCGTACGGCTGGTTCCCCCCGCGCCGCCGGCCTGCGCGGAGGCGGTGGCCGCGGTCGCCGCGGCGGACCTGGTCGTGCTCGGGCCCGGCTCCTGGTTCACCAGCGTGCTGCCGCACCTGCTGGTGCCCGACCTGCTCGCCGCGCTGGCCGGCACCCCGGCCCGGCGGGTGGTCGCGCTCAACCTCGCGGCCCAGCCGGGGGAGACCGCCGGCTTCTCCCCGCAGCAGCACCTCGAGGTGCTCGCGGCGCACGCGCCGGGCTTCCGGGTGGACGCGGTGGTGGCGGACACCGGCGCGGTCACGGATGCTCGTGGTCTCATGTCGGGCGTGGCCGCGCTCGGCGCCCGGCTGCTGCTCGCGCCGGTGGCCGCCGGCGACGGAACGGCGCGGCACGACCCCCGGCTGCTGGCGGCCGCGTACCGGCAGGTGCTGGGGGAGGGTCCGGAGGCGTCCACGCCGGCATCGACAGCGGCGCCGGCCGGGACCGGGAACGGGCGCGGCGCGGGACTGAAGTCGGGGGGACCACAGTGGCGATGACGGCGTCCGTGAAGGACGAGCTGAGCCGGTTGCCGGTGACGAAGACGTGCTGCCGGCGGGCGGAGATCTCGGCGCTGCTGCGCTTCGCCGGCGGCCTGCACATCGTGGGCGGCCGGGTGGTGGTGGAGGCCGAGCTGGACACCGGCTCGACGGCGCGCCGGCTGCGCCGGGACATCGCCGAGGTGTACGGGCACGCCAGCGAGGTGCAGGTGCTGGCCGGCAGCGGGCTGCGCAAGGGCAGCCGGTACATCGTCCGGGTGGTCAAGGACGGCGAGGGCCTGGCCCGGCAGACCGGGCTGCTCGACCAGCGCGGCCGGCCGGTGCGCGGGCTGCCGCCGCAGGTGGTCTCCGGCGGGGTGTGCGACGCCGAGGCCGCCTGGCGGGGCGCCTTCCTGGCGCACGGCTCGCTGACCGAGCCGGGCCGGTCGTCCTCGCTGGAGATCACCTGCCCGGGACCGGAGGCGGCGCTGGCGCTGGTCGGCTCGGCCCGCCGGATGGGCATCCAGGCGAAGGCCCGGGAGGTGCGCGGCATCGACCGGGTGGTGGTCCGGGACGGCGACGCGATCGGCGCGCTGCTCACCCGGCTCGGCGCGCACGAGAGCGTGCTGGCCTGGGAGGAGCGGCGGATGCGCCGCGAGGTGCGGGCGACCGCCAACCGGCTGGCCAACTTCGACGACGCGAACCTGCGGCGGTCCGCCCGGGCCGCGGTGGCGGCGGGCGCCCGGGTGGCGCGGGCGCTGCAGATCCTCGGCGACGACCTGCCCGAGCACCTCGCGCAGGCCGGCCGGCTCCGGCTGGAGCACAAGCAGGCGTCGCTGGAGGAGCTCGGTCAGCTGGCCGACCCGCCGATGACCAAGGACGCGGTGGCCGGCCGGATCCGCCGGCTGCTCGCGCTGGCCGACAAGCGGGCCGCCGACCTGGGCGTCCCCGACACCGAGTCGAGCGTCACCCCGGAGATGCTGGCGCCGTAGTCGTCGCCGGGGAAGTCGTTCCGGGGCCGCCCCGGACCCGGCGGTGGGACCGGGCTCAGGGACCGGGCTCGCGGAAGACGGGGTCGAGCGGGTCGGCCTCGGCGGCGCGCTGCGGCGCCGGGTAGTCCGGCAGCGGCGCGTCGTCCTCCGCCGCCTCGCCGGCCGCCGGTGACTCCTCCGGCGTCCGGCCGACCACGTCCCGGCCGCCCGAGTGCCGCAGCCGGTCGAGCATCGCGCGCTCGTCGTCCGTCAGCGGGCTGGCGTCCGTGCTGCCGCCGGGCTCGCCGTCCTCGCTGCCGGTGTCCATCGCGCTGTCCGGGAGGGGTGTCGGATCGACCATGCCCGGGGACGTACCCCCTCGCGCCGCACCGCTCACGCCGGGCGCCCGGCGGGCGGTCCCCGCGACCCGGGTAGGGTCGGCCACGCACACCCGGGACCACTAGAGGAGGTCAGCCGTGACGGTCCGCGTCGGCATCAACGGCTTCGGCCGCATCGGGCGCAACTTCTGGCGCGCGGTGGCGGCCGGCGACCACGACATCGAGATCGTCGCCGCCAACGACCTCGGCGACGTCAAGACGATGGCCCACCTGCTGAAGTACGACAGCGTGCTCGGCCCGCTGCAGCACCAGGTCGCGGTCACCGACAGCGGCATCGAGGTCGACGGCAAGGAGCTGCGCATCCTGGCCGAGCGGGACCCGGGCGCCCTGCCCTGGCGGGACCTCGGCGTGGACGTCGTCATCGAGTCCACCGGCTTCTTCACCAAGGCCGCGGACGCCCGCAAGCACGTCGACCAGGGCGGCGCCAAGAAGGTCATCATCTCCGCGCCGGCCAGCGGCGAGGACCTGACCATCGTGCTGGGGGCGAACGACTCGCAGTACGACGGGTCGCAGACCGTCATCTCCAACGCCTCCTGCACGACGAACTGCCTGGCGCCGCTGGCCAAGGTGCTGCTCGACGCGTTCGGCATCGAGCGCGGCCTGATGACCACGGTCCACGCGTACACCCAGGACCAGAACCTGCAGGACGGCCCGCATCCCGACCTGCGCCGTGCGCGAGCCGCCGCCCACAACATCGTGCCGACCTCCAGCGGGGCGGCGAAGGCGATCGGT
>JBJMII010000193.1:0-6879 GCA_045806925.1 Mycobacteriales bacterium | reverse complement strand
TCCGCCGCGGCCGTGCTCGCCGTCGGCGCCGGCCTCCTGGTCCCGGCGCTCACCGGCGGCGTCGAGGGCGGCCCGCTGCCGGCCGCCGTCCCGCCCCCGGACGGCCTGGACTGGTCCGCCCGCGGCCCCCTCGCCGGCGACCGGGACCTGCTGCGCGCCGCGCTGAAGGCCTGGCGGGACGGCATGCCCGCCGGGCAACGGCCGGTCGACCCCGCGGTCCTCTACGCCGGCAGCCCGGACGGCGCCCGGGTGGTCCTGCTGCAGGGCACGGACGCCGCCGGTCTCGGCTGGGCGGCCGAGGTCACCGACGCCGGCGGCGCCCTCGCGCTGAGCCGGACCGAGCCGCTCGGCCGGGCCGCGCCGCTGCTCGCGCTGTCCACCACCGGGCAGGGCGGCGCGGTTCGGCTGCTCGCGCCGCCGGGGACCACCGGCGCGCTGCTCGTCCGCGACCCGGACCTCGCCCCGGGGGCGCCGCTGCGCCGGCTCGGGATGGACGCCGACGGGCTCAGCGAGCCGCTCGACCCGGGCGCCACCGGCGTCCCGGTGGTCCTCGTCCGCGGCGGCCCGCAGCCCGCTGTCGCCGGCAGCGGGCTGGTCGTCGCCCGTCGGCTGTCCGTGCTGGCCGGCACCGTGGAGATCGGCGCCGGCTCGCTGCCGCTCGCCGGCTCCGCCGACGTGCGGCCGATCTGGTACGCCGACGGCGAGCTGCTCGCGGCGAAGCTCGGCGGCCCGGTGGTGATCGCCGCGGCCGGGCCGGTGCTGGCCACGGCGGTGCGCACGGCGCGCCCAGCCGCGCGGACCCACCGGCTGGAGTCCCGGACGTACGAGGCCCGTCGCGGCGGCGCCCGCTTCCTCGCCACCGTGCTGCGCGTGGACGGCACGCCCGCGTGCCTGGAGACCGTGCAGCTCGGCGCGGTCGGCGCACCGGCGAGCCTGTCGGTGGTGGCCCGCCGCTGCCTGCCGGCCGGCGCGCGGGACGGCGTGCTGCACGTGGTGGCCGGCCCGCAGGTGGCCGAGGTGCGGCTGCGGCTGCCGGCCAGGGCGCCGGGCCAGCCCACCCGCCTGGTCACCGTGCGCCGGCCGGCCGGCCAGCCGGCCGGCACCGGCTTCGTGACGCTGACCCGCGTCGGCGACCTGCCGGCCCGCGGCGGACGCGGCGAGGCCTACGCCGCCGGCGGCGCGGTGGTCGCCCGGATCATCCTCGGTCCGTCCCACGGCCCGGGCGGCTGACCTCCAGCACCGTCCGGCCGTCCTGACGGACCACGCGCAGGCCGCCGGGGCGCCCGGCACGGTGCCGCGGGCCGCGGACGGGCAGCACCCGGCCGTCGAGCCGCGGCCGGCCCGCGGCGGTCCCGCCCTCGCGCAGCCCGATCCGGGCGTGCAGCCGGCGCAGCGGGCCCGGCGCCCACCAGTTCGCGTCGCCGAGCAGCGTCATCGTGGCCGGCACCAGCAGGCAGCGGACCAGTGTCACGTCCACCACGACGGCGACCGCCAGGGCCAGCCCGAACTCCTTGATGCCCACCATCCGGCCGGCCGCGAAGCCGGCGAAGACGATGACGATGAGCAGCGCCGCCGAGGTGATGATCCGGCCGCTGCGCTGCAGCCCGAGCCGGACCGCCTCGTCGTTGCGGTAGCCGGCGTCGTACAGCTCCTTGACCCGGGCCAGCAGGAAGAGCTCGTAGTCCATGGACAGCCCGAAGGCGAACGCGAAGATCAGCACCGGCACCCAGGTCTCGACCGCGCCGGGTGAGCTGAAGCCGAGCGGGCCCTGCAGGTTGCCCCACTGGAAGACCCAGACCAGCACGCCGAAGGTGGCGCCGAGGGAGACCGTGGCCATCGCCAGCGCCTTCAGCGGCACCAGCACCGAGCCGGTCATGAGGAAGAGCAGCACGAACGCGGCCACCGCGATCAGCCCGAACGCGACCGGCAGCGACGCGGCCACCTCGGCGGAGAAGTCGGTCACCACCGCGGCCTCGCCACCCACCCAGGTGCGGAACTCCGCCCGGTTGTCCCGCGCCTCGGCCACCACCCGGCGGGCCGCGTCGCCCTGCGGGTCGCCGGTCGGGACCAGCTCGGCGGCGGCGTAGCCGGACCGGCCCAGCCGTCCCGCCCGCCCGACCTCCGCGACGTCCGCCCGGTAGCCAGTGCCGACCCGCTCGGCCAGGGCCGCCAGGTACGCGTCCAGCTGCTGCGGCGAGGCCTGCGCGACCACCGTGACCGGCTCGGCGGCGACGCCCGGGAAGCGGGCCGCCACGTTCTGCTCGACCTGGACGGCCTCGAACGACGCCGGCAGCAGCCGCGCCCCGCTGTTCTGCAGCCGGATCGACAGCACCGGGGCGCCGGCGACCACCAGCAGCACGGCCACCCCGGCGGCCACCGGCCACCGGCGGCGCTGCACGGCGGCGGCCAGCCGGGAGAAGAACCCCCGGTCCGGCGGCACCACCCGGCCGAGCCGGATCCGGCCGCCGGCGACCGCGAGCAGCGCCGGCACCAGGGTGAGCGCGGCGAGCAGCGCGACCACGACGACCGCGACCCCGGCCGCGCCGATCGCCCGGAAGGTCGGGTCGTCGAAGGCGAAGAGCGCGGACAGGCAGACCGCGACGGTCAGCGCGGAGAAGGCGATGGTCCGCCCGGCGGTGGCCGCGGTGCGCTCCACCGCGAGCGGCACCGGGTGGCCGGCCGCCCGCTCCTCCCGGAACCGGCTGACCATGAGCAGCGAGTAGTCAATCGAGAGGCCGAGCCCGAGCAGGGTGAGCACCGGCACCGTGTTCGGGTCCAGGGTCAGCAGCGCGGAGAAGCCGAGCAGGCAGAGGAAGGCGCCGGCGATCGAGGCCAGCGCGCCGAGCAGCGGCAGCCCGGCGGCGAGCAGGCCGCCGAAGATCACCACCATCACCACCAGGGTCAGCGGCAGCGAGACCAGCTCGGCGTGCTCGGTGTCCCGCCGCAGCTGGTCGTTGACCGCGCGGCTGACCAGCGGCTGGCCGCCCATCCGAACCGACGCGTCGGCGCCCGGCGGCAGCTGGTCCGGTAGCCGGCGCAGCCGGTCGCCCACCGCAACCGCGGCGTCGCCACGCTCGGCCCGGCTGAGGTCCCGGTCCAGGTCGACGACGACCAGCAGCGCCCGCCCGTCCTGCGCCACCAGCCCGGCGTGGGGCTGCGAGTACGGCTCGACCACCCGGCCGACGTGCGGCAGCCCGCCGATGTCCCGCGCCGCCGCGAGCACCGCCTCCCGCACCGAGGGCTCGGTGAGGCGGACCTCGTCCACCAGGCCCAGCACCCGGCTGCCGTAGGCGGCGTTGTCACGGAGGATGTCGTAGGCCTGGATCGACTCGAAGCGGCCGCTCGCCTCGCCGCTCTCCAGCCGGGCGAAGACCGGCCCGCTCGCCCCGGCGCCGCCGACCGCGACCAGCAGCCAGCCGGTGAGGACCAGCCAGCGGTGCCGGGCGCAGAACCGGCCGATCCGAGCGAACACGCCCCAAGCATCCCCGATCGGGCCCTGTCTGCTCGTTGTCGGTGCAGGCCACGTCGGTGGATGCCTGGATCGACCCCCGCGGATGCCGGGCGAGACGGGACGCGTCGGTGAGGTGGGCGTGTGTACCGTCGCGCCGTGACCCTGTTCGACGCCGCGGCGGAGCAGGCGGTCGCCGCGACCGCCCCGCTGGCGGTGCGGATGCGCCCGCGCACCCTGGACGAGATGGTCGGCCAGCGCCACCTGCTCGGGCCGGGCACCCCGCTGCGCCGGCTGGTCGAGGGCGACTCGCCGATGTCGCTGATCCTGTGGGGGCCACCGGGCACCGGCAAGACCACCATCGCGCACATCGTCTCGCACGCCACCCGGCGCCGGTTCGTGCCGCTGTCCGCGCTGAACGCCGGGGTCAAGGAGGTCCGCGAGGTCATCGCCGGCGCCAAGCGCGACCTCGGCATGTCCGGCCGGCAGACCGTGCTGTTCATCGACGAGGTGCACCGCTTCTCCAAGACCCAGCAGGACTCGCTGCTCGGGGCGGTCGAGGACCGGGTGGTCACGCTGGTCGCGGCGACCACCGAGAACCCGTTCTTCTCCGTGGTCAGCCCGCTGCTGTCCCGCTCCCTGCTGCTCACCCTGGAGCCGCTGGCCGACGAGGACGTCCGGGTGGTGGTCCGCCGGGCGCTGGCCGACGAGCGCGGGCTCGGCGGCGCGCTCGCACTCGACGACGACGCCTTCGACCACCTCGTGCGGATCGCCGGCGGGGACGCCCGGCGGGCGCTGACCGCACTGGAGGCCGGCGCCGGCGCCGCGCAGGCACGGGGCGCCGAGCGGGTCGACCTGGCCACCCTGGAGGCCGCGGTGGACCGGGCCGCGGTGCGCTACGACCGGGACGGCGACCAGCACTACGACGTGGCCAGCGCCTTCATCAAGTCGATGCGCGGCTCGGACGTCGACGCCGCGCTGCACTACCTGGCCCGGATGATCGACGCGGGGGAGGACGCCCGGTTCATCGCCCGCCGGGTGATGATCCTGGCGTCCGAGGACATCGGCGAGGCGGACCCGACCGCGCTGCCGATCGCGGTCGCCGCGGCCCAGGCGACCCAGCTGGTCGGGCTGCCGGAGGCCGGCATCATCCTGGCCCAGGCGGTGATCCACTGCGCGCTGGCGCCGAAGTCCAACGCGGTGGTGGCCGCGATCGGCGCCGCCCAGGCGGACGTCAGGGCCGGGCTGGCCGGGCCGGTGCCGGCGCACCTGCGGGACGCGCACTACGCCGGCGCGAGGCGGCTCGAGCACGGCCGGGGCTACCGGTACGCGCACGACTACCCGGGCGGCGTGGTCCGCCAGCAGTACGCGCCGGACCCGGTCGCCGGCCGCAACTACTACCGGCCGCGCGACCACGGCGCCGAGCGGGGTGCCGCGGACCGGGTCGCCCACCTGCGCGCGGTGCTGCGCGGCAGCGCGCCGCCGACCGACACGACCGGTGGGACCGACGCGACCGGTGGGACCGACGCGACCGGTGGGACCGACACGACCGATGCGACCGAGGGCTGGCGGCCGCGCTGCGACCCCGAGGTCCCGTCGGCCGCCGACCGGCTCGACCTCGGCGACCCGCCGCCGGCATCCTGATCAGCCGCACTTTTCCGGCGTACGGTAATCGCGTGGAAGCCGACACGGTCGAGCCCTCGTACGTCGAGGAACTACGCCTGACCGCGTTCAAGAGCTTCTCGGAGGCCTTGCTGCCCCTGTCCGAGTTCACCCTGCTGATCGGACGCAACGGCAGCGGGAAGTCCAACGCGCTCGACGCTCTCTCGGTCCTCGCCCGGCTTGCGTCGGGAGACGACGTGCGGGACGCGCTCGACGGTTCCCGTGGGGACCAGGAGCCGGTGAGAGGTGGCGCCGAGGGGTGTGCTCCGTTCGGCGATGACGCCTTTCAACTCGGCTGTCGGGTGCGTACCGGCGACGAGATCGTCGACTTCGACGTGCAAATCTGGCTGCGACCGTACCTGCGCATCGGCTGGGAACGACTGAGCGCATATTCCGGTGTCCATACGGGCAAGGCGCGGCTGGATGGAAAGGACCTCCTGGTCACCGACGAGGGCGACCCGGAGAGCGGCGATCTGTGGGCGCGGTACTACGACGGCAAGCGCGGGGTCAACCCGTCGGTTCCTTTCAACGCGTCGCGGTTGCTGATCACTCAGGTGCCGGCACGGGTTCCGGCACAGGCGGAGGCGACGCGCCTCGTCCACCGGGCCGCGGCTCAGGTTCAGGAGGCGCTTCAGGCGATCTTCGTGCTCGACCCGGTGCCGGCCCTGATGCGGCAGTACGTCAACGAGCGCGACGATGACCTGCGCCGGGACGGCAGCAACCTCAGCGCTGTCGTAGCGCGCCTCCGCCGGGACGACCCGGCCGCCATCGACGAGCTCACCAGTGTCGTGAAAGAGCTGTCCGAGCAACCGGTCCGTCGGGTCGACACCGAACGGTCGCCGCTAGGGGACGTGCTGCTCGTCCTGCATGAGCGCGATCCCTGGGACGGCCGGCGGTTGGCGAAGATTCCCGCCCGGCTGATGAGTGATGGAACCCTCCGCTTCCTGGCCATCGGGACCGCGGTCCTCTCCGCCCCGCCCAGGGGCACCCGGCGCCGCCGGAGCCGAGATGACGCTGCCGGGCAGCGGACCCTGGTCGTCGAGGAGATCGAGAGCGGGCTGCATCCCACCCAGGCCGGTCGGGTACTCGAGTTGATCCGGGACGAGTCGGCCGCCCGCCAGATCCGCACACTCGCGACCACCCACAGTCCGGCGATTCTCAATGCATTGGACGGGGTCAACCACGAGTCCGTCGTGGTTTGTGACCGCGCTGGCGACGGCGGCGTGAGCCGGCTGCGCCGACTGGTCGACCTGCCCGGGTATCCGGAACTGATGGCGGCGGGCCGGCTCGGTTCCGCGGTTACCCAGGGACGGTTGGCGACAGCGGCGAAGCCGCGCGAGCGCGACTACAGGGAGTTCGACCGCCTGCTGGAGACTCTCTAGGTGCGCGTTGAGTTCGTCGACACGTCGATCCTGGTGGAGCTTCTGGACCTGCCGGACCTCAACGCCAACCGAGCGTCCGTGGTGCACGACCTTGCCCGCAGACGGAAGGCGCACGTGCATCTCATCCTGCCGACGGCGGCCGTGATCGAGACGGGCAACCACATCCACCACATCAAGAAACGGTGCATCTCGCCGTCTTTGTGCCCAAGCATTCGCGGACGTCCTGCGTCTCACCGCCGCGGGCGATGCGCCCTGGACGCTGTTCGAGTCGATGTGGGACGGCCCCTTCCTGACCGCCATTCGGGACGGCGCAGGCACGGCGATCAGCTTGGTGGAGCACTTCGTCGCGTCACTGTCCTGCGGCGATCTCAGCGTGATCGCCGAGCG
>JBJMII010000192.1:0-7861 GCA_045806925.1 Mycobacteriales bacterium | reverse complement strand
TCGTCGCCGGCGAGCCGTGCCCGGTGTGCGAGCAGCCGGTCACCGAGCTGCCGGCCTCGCTGGCCGGTGTCCTGCCGCTGCCCGGCCTGCCGGCTGCGCCGCCGGCCGCCGGCGGGATGACCGCGGCGGACGCCCGGATCGCGGCCGCGGACGCCGCGGTCGAGCGCCTGCAGCAGGACTGGCAGGCGGCGAACCGGGACCTCCAGCAGGTCGCCGCCCGGGTCGGTGCCCAGGCCGCGCGGGCGGCGGAGCTGCGGGCTGCCCTGGACGGGCAGCCGGACGCGGCCGCCGTCGTGGCCGCCCTGGCCGACCTGGACCGGGTCGAGGCCGAGGCGCGGGCCGCGGACCGGGTGCTGCGGGAGGCGCGCCGGCGCCGGGACGGCGCGGCCCGGGCCGACCAGGCGGCGCAGGCCCGGCTGGCCGACGGCCGGACCGCCCTGGACCGGGCCCGCGACCCGCTGGTCCGGCTCGGCGCGCCGCCGCCGGGGCGGGACGACCTGGCCGCGGACTGGCTCGCGCTGGCCGAGTGGGCGCTGGCCGCGGCGGACGAGCGCGGCGAGCTGCTGGCCGCCGCGGCGGAGGCGGTGACGGCGGCCGAGACCGATCTGGCCAGCCGCAGCGACTCACTGGCCGAGCAGCTGCGGGCGGCCGGCGTCGCCGTGCCGGCGGACCGAGCGCTGGCGGAGACCGCGGCGGCGGCCGTCGCGGCCACGCTGCAGGAGGCCCGGTCGGCCGCCGCGCGCGTCGCGGAGCGGCGCGCGGAGGCGGCGGAGCTGGTCGCCAGCCGGGACGCGGCCGAGCAGGACGCCCGGGTCGCCAAGCTGCTCGGCCAGGTGCTGCGGGCGGACGGCTTCGAGCGGTGGCTGCTCGCCTCGGCGCTGGACGTGCTGGTCGCCGACGCCGGGCGGACGCTGCTGGAGCTGTCCGGCGGCCAGTTCGAGCTGACCCACGACGGCAGGGACTTCGCGGTGGTCGACCACGCCGACGCGGACAGCCTGCGCCCGGTACGGACGCTGTCCGGCGGCGAGACCTTCCAGGCCAGCCTCGCGCTCGCGCTGGCGCTGTCCGCGCAGCTCGCCGGCCTGGCCGCGGCCGGCACCGCGCGGCTCGACGCGATCGTGCTGGACGAGGGCTTCGGCTCGCTGGACGAGGCCACCCTGGACGTGGTCGCCGGCACGCTGGAAGGCCTGACCGCCGGCGGCGACCGGATGGTCGGCGTGGTCACCCACTTGCCGGCGCTGGCGGAGCGGGTGCCGGTGCGGTTCGCGGTGCGCCGCGACCGGACCGGCTCCGCGGTCTGCCGGGAGGACGCGTGAGGTTCTGGGTGGACGCCTGGGACCCGTCGTACGGCACCAGCGCCGACCCGGGCGACGACTCCGATGCCGTCACCGACCTGGACGTGGAGCTGCCGGTCGCGGGCTGGCGGGCGGTCCCGGCCGGCCCGGTCACCGTCCCGGTCGCCGTGCACTTCGTCGACGGGGTCCGCCGCATCGACGCGCACGTCTGGATCGACGGGCCGGACGGCGCGGTGGCCGGGCTGGCCGCCTCGTACGCGGCCGGGGTGGTCAGCTGCCGGCCGGGCGAGGCACGGGCGGACGTGGTGGACGTCCGGCGGGGGCTGTTCACCTCCGCGCCGGGCGCCACCGGCGTGCGGGCGCCGCTGGTGGACTACCCGGTGCACCGCACCGCCGCCGGCGACGAGCTGGTGCTGTCGCTGGCGCTGCAGCGGGCGCTCGCCGCGACCGAGGTGGACTGCGCCGCCCGCGCCCGCACCGACCGTGACGACCTGCTCGTCGTGGACGGCCCACTGCTCGCCCCCCGTGGCCAGCTCACCCGCGTCCTCGGCCTGATCAAGACGCACCGCCGGCCGTACCTCGAAGGCGAGCCGCACGCGCTGGTGGGCCGGCTCCGGCCCGGCGAGCGGACGCCGGTCTTCCGGATCGGCACCCGCTGGGCGCGCTGCTGCTGGTACCTGCGGCTGCCGGGCCGGCCGGGCGCGCCGTGGGCGGGCGTGGTGCGGGTGGAGTGCCCGGACCGGCCGACCGCGGAGGTGGTCGAGCTGGCCGCGCTGTCCCAGGCGGTGCTGCCGCGCTTCGCCTCGACCGAGCACAAGGACCAGCGCGCCCCGCAGAACCTCTACCCGATCGCCGGCCTGGAGCGGCTGCTCCGCCGCCGCCTCGGCGACCGCCTCCTGCTCGACCGCGCCCTGCGCCGCGCCGCCGCCACCCGGGCCTGAGCGATGCCGGTGGCTGCACCGGTGACACTCGACCGGACCCGCTCCACGGCGGCAGCCTGGCCGACTTCGACACGGCCTCCTGGACGAGCAGGCCCAAGCCCCGGGCTCACCCGCGCCGACCTCGCTCCGCTCGCCGCCCCTACCCGAGCGGCTCGCGGCCGCCAGGCTGGCTGACCGGGCCGGACCGCACGCTGTCGGAGCGCGCCGACCGCCCGGACTTGGACCGGCGAGCTGCGCGTGCCGTCCCGGAAGAGCTAGCCGCGGCCGATCTTCTTCCAGCCGAAGGCGCGCTCGACCGCCCGCCGCCAGCTGGCGTACTCCGACTCCCGGTGCGCGGGGCCCATCTTCGGCTGCCACTCGCTCGCCCGGTGCCAGTTGCGGCGCAGCCCCTCCAGGTCGGCCCAGTAGCCGACGGCCAGCCCGGCCGCGTACGCGGCGCCGAGCGACACGGTCTCCAGCGCCATCGGCCGGACCACCGGCACGTCCAGCACGTCCGCGACGAACTGCATCAGCAGGTTGTCCGCGGTCATCCCGCCGTCCACCCGCAGGGTGGTCAGCGCGATGCCGGAGTCCGCGTTCATCGCGTCCACCACCTCGCGGGTCTGCCAGCCGGTCGCCTCCAGCACCGCCCGGGCCAGGTGGCCCTTGGTGATGTACGAGGTGAGCCCGACGATGATGCCGCGCGCGTCGGACCGCCAGTGCGGCGCGAAGAGGCCGGAGAAGGCCGGCACGATGAAGCAGCCGCCGTTGTCCGCCACCGTCAGCGCGAGCGTCTCGATCTCCGGCGCGCTGTTGATCAGCCCCAGGTTGTCCCGGAACCACTGCACCAGCGAGCCGGTGATCGCGATCGCGCCCTCCAGCGCGTACACCGGGGCGTCCTCGCCGATCTTGTAGCCGACAGTGGTGAGCAGCCCGTGCGACGACCGGACGATCTCCGCGCCGGTGTTCAGCAGCAGGAACGAGCCGGTCCCGTACGTGCACTTGGCCTCGCCCGGCGCGAAGCAGCACTGGCCGAACAGGGCGGCCTGCTGGTCGCCGAGCGCGGCCGCGATGGACACCCCGGGCAGCACCACGGACGCCTTGCCGTACACCTCCGCGGAGGACCGGATCTCCGGCAGCACGGCCCGCGGCACCCCGATGCCGGCGAGCAGCTCGTCGGACCACCCCAGGGTGGTGATGTCCATCAGCATCGTCCGGCTCGCATTGGTCACGTCGGTGACGTGGACGCCGCCCTCCGGGCCGCCGGTGAGGTTCCAGATCAGCCAGGTCTCCATGGTGCCGAAGAGCACCTCGCCGCGCTCCGCCCGGTCCCGCAGGCCGGGGGTGGCGTCGAGCATCCAGCGGATCTTCGGGCCGGCGAAGTAGGTGGCCAGCGGCAGGCCGCACCGGTCGAGGAAGCGGTCGCGCCCGCTGACCGCGTCCTCGGCCGCCAGCTCCTCGATCAGCGCGTCGGTCCGGGTGTCCTGCCAGTTCACCGCGCGGCCGATCGGCACCCCGCTGACGCGGTCCCACAGCACCGTGGTCTCCCGCTGGTTGGCGATGCCGATCGTGGCCACCTGCCCGGCGCCGACGCCGGCCTGGGCGAGCGCCTGCGGGACCAGCCGGCGCACGCTGCGCCAGATCTCCACCGGGTCGTGCTCCACCCAGCCCGGGTGCGGGTAGTGCTGCTGGTGCTCGCGCTGCGCCACCGAGACCAGCCGGCCGCGGAAGTCGAAGAGGATGCACCGCGTGGAGGTGGTGCCCTGGTCGATCGCCAGCACGTAGTGGCCGGTCATCCGGGCGCCTCCCTCCACCGGTCCGCCGGCGCCGCGGTGCCGGTCACCACCGCTGCCCCCCGAGCTCGCGGGACACCGCCCGGGCGGCGTCCTGCACCTGGCTCACCAGCTCGGCGCGCGGGGCGCTGTGCCGGTCGCAGATCCGGTCGACCGCGCCGGTGACCCCGATCGCGCCGACCACCAGCCCGCCGTGGCCGCGGATCGGCGCGGCCACCCCGGCCACCCCGACGCTGAGCTCCTCGACCTCGTCGGCCCAGCCGCGCTCCCGGGTCTCGGCGAGCGTGCGGGCCAGCTCGGTGCCGGTGCGGACAGTCCGCCGAGTGTACGACTCCAGGGACCCGCGGGCGGCCGTCACGCCGGCGCGGTCGTACGCGAGCAGCACCTTGCCGAGCGCGCACGCGTGCGGCGGCAGCAGCAGCCCGATCTCCACGGTCTGCAGCGAGTCGTCCGGCCGGAAGACGTGATGCACGACCAGCGCCCGGCCCTCCAGCAGGGTGCCGATCCGGACCGCCTCGCCGCTGCGGGAGGCGAGCGCGTCCGCCCAGTTGATCGCCCGGGAGCGCAGCTCGTTGACGTCCAGGTAGCTGGTGCCCAGGTGCAGCAGGGTCGCGCCGAGCTGGTACTTGCCGGTGATCCCGTCCTGCTCGACGAAGCCGACCCCGGTCAGGGTGCGCAGGATGCCGTGCACGGTGCCCTTCGGCAGGCCGAGCGAGCCGGCCAGCTCGGCCACCCCCAGCCGCCCGGGACCGCGGGCGAGCAGCCGTAGCACGGCTGCGGCCCGCTCGATCGACTGGATCCCCCTGGACACCTCCGGACCGTACGGCGCGGGCCCGCGTTCGACAATGCCGACCGGAGTTTGTTGCTGACGTATGCCGTGACCCCTACGTTCATGCCTCACACCCCCGGTCCGGTGGGTGGTCCAGGGTTCCGCTCGTCACTCGACCCAAAGGGGCCGCACATGGTTACGTCGCTGGGCACCGTCTTCTGGTCGGAGATCGCCGGCACCGGAATGCTCACCCTGCTCGGTTGCGGCGTCGTGGCGAACATCGCCCTGGCCCGCAACAAGGGAGCCGGCGGCGGCTTCCTCATGGTCAACTTCGGGTGGGGTATCGCCGTCTTCGCCGGCGTCTACGTCGCGTACCGCTCCGGTGCGCACCTCAACCCCGCGGTCACTCTCGGCCTGGCAGCGAACCCGGACATCCCGATGTACGCGCCCGGCGTGAACAAGACCTTCGGCGCGACCCTCGTCTACCTGGCCGCGGAGCTCATCGGGGCGTTCCTCGGCGCGGTCTTCGCCTGGGTCGCGTACAAGCAGCACTTCGACGACACCGAGGACGGGCCCACCAAGCTCGCCGTCTTCTCCACCGGCCCGGCGATCCGCAACCCGCTGTGGAACACGCTCACCGAGATCATCGGCACCTTCGTGCTGGTCTTCGTCATCTTCGCCTTCGGCAAGACCCCGAGCGGCCTCGGCCCGCTCGCGGTGGCCCTGCTGGTCGTGGGCATCGGCGCCTCCCTCGGTGGCCCGACCGGGTACGCCATCAACCCGGCCCGTGACCTCGGCCCGCGCATCGCGCACGCGGTCCTGCCGATCCCCAACAAGGGCGACAGCGACTGGGGTTACTCGTGGGTCCCGGTCGTCGGGCCGATAATCGGCGGCATCCTGGCCGCGCTCGCGGCCAACGCCTTCATGTGAGCCGGTCCGGCACGTCGCGCGGACCGCGCAGGAAGGGACGGCCATGACCACGAACGACCACCCCGGCGACGGGACGGCCAGCGGCGGGCAGCACGAGCGCCACCGGCCGGGACACACCCACCCGGAGGGTGAGTACCAGGACCGGGATGTCGAGCCCGGCTACCGGAGCGTCGACGCCGGCGCCGACCGCGGCGCCGACGGGGGCGCCGACTACGTCGCCGACCGGGGCGCCGACGCGGGTGCCGACCGGGGCGCCGACGCGGGTGCCGATGGTGGCGCCGATGTGGGTGCCGGCTACGGCGCCGACGGGGGCGCCGACTACGGCGCGGACCGGGGCGCGGACGCCGCCGCCGACCGGGACGTCGAGCCGGTCGGCAGCTACGTCGACGCCGACGTCGGCCCGACCGAGCAGCTCCGCCCGGCGGACGAGGGCGAGTTCACCGACACTGACGTGGTCGACGAGCACCGGCACGTCCACGAGGAGGGTTCCTACACCGACGCCGACCCCGAGCCGCACCGCCACGGTGGCAGCTCAGCGCCCGAGGCGCCCCCGTACGACACCGAGAGGAACGACTGATGGCTGACTTCGTCGGAGCTGTCGACCAGGGCACCACCAGCACCCGCTTCATGATCTTCGACCACGCCGGCACCGTGAAGGGGATCCACCAGCTCGAGCACGAGCAGATCCTTCCGCAGGCCGGCTGGGTGGAGCACAACCCCACCGAGATCTGGGAGCGCACCGAGACGGTGATCCGCACCGCGCTGAACAAGACCAACCTGAGCGCGTCCGACCTGGCCGCGGTCGGCATCACCAACCAGCGCGAGACCTCGGTCGTCTGGGACAGGACCACCGGCCGGCCGCTCTACAACGCGATCGTCTGGCAGGACACGCGCACCGACCGGATCGCTTCCGCCCTGGAGCGCGAAGGCAAGGGCGACGTCATCCGGCGCAAGGCCGGGCTGCCGCCGGCGACCTACTTCTCCGGCGGGAAGATCCAGTGGATCCTGGAGAACGTCGACGGGGTCCGGGCGGCCGCCGAGCGCGGGGACGCCGTCTTCGGCAACACCGACACCTGGGTGATCTGGAACATGACCGGCGGCGCGAACGGCGGCTCGCACATCACCGACGTGACCAACGCCAGCCGGACCATGCTGATGAACCTGGAGACGCTCGACTGGGACGACGAGCTGCTCGGCTTCTTCAACATCCCCCGCTCGATGCTGCCCGAGATCCGCCCGTCCTCCGACCCGAACGGCTACGGCGTCACCCACGGCGCCGGCCCGCTCGGCGGCGAGATCAAGCTGACCGGCGACCTCGGCGACCAGCAGGCCGCCACCGTGGGCCAGGTCTGCTTCGCCCCCGGCGAGGCCAAGAACACGTACGGCACCGGCAACTTCATGCTGCTCAACACCGGCACCGAGCTGGTCCGGTCGAACAGCGGCCTGCTCACCACGGTCTGCTACAAGTTCGGCGACGAGCCGGCCGTGTACGCGCTGGAGGGCTCGATCGCGGTGACCGGCTCGGCCGTGCAGTGGCTGCGCGACCAGCTCGGCATCATCAGCGCCGCGGCCGACAGCGAGGTGCTCGCCGCCCAGGTCGAGGACACCGAGGGCTGCTACTTCGTGCCGGCCTTCTCTGGCCTGTTCGCGCCGTACTGGCGGGCCGACGCGCGTGGCGCCATCGTCGGCCTGTCCCGCTTCCACACCGGCGCGCACCTGGCCCGCGCCACCCTGGAGGCCATCAGCTACCAGAGCCGGGACGTGGCCGAGGCGATGGAACAGGACTCGGGCGTCCGGCTGGAGGTACTCAAGGTCGACGGCGGGGTGACCGCCAACGACCTGGCCATGCAGCTGCAGGCCGACATCCTCGGCGTGCCGGTGAGCCGCCCGGTCGTCGCCGAGACCACCGCCCTCGGCGCCGCCTACGCGGCCGGCCTGGCCACCGGGTTCTGGCGCGACACCGCCGAGCTGCGCGCCAACTGGCACGAGTCCAAGCGCTGGACCCCCACCTGGACCGAGGACCGCCGCGCCGGCGGCTACGCCGGCTGGCGCAAAGCCATCCAGCGCACCCTCAACTGGATTGAAGTCAACTAAAACCCTTCCACCAAACGAGTCCCGTCCCCGCCCCGTCCCCGCCCCCGCCCCGCCGAGGTC
>JBJMII010000191.1:0-8397 GCA_045806925.1 Mycobacteriales bacterium | reverse complement strand
GTGCTCGAGCTCCGTCGCGTACGGCAGGATCTCCTTGTCCACGAAGGACCGGACGGTGGACAGGATCTCCTGCTGGACGTCGGTCAGCCCCGGCGTCCGGGCGAGACGGGCCATGGCGCGCTCCTTGGGGCCGGGCGGGGCGGTGCGTCGAGGTTACCGAGCGGTGTCCGGGCGTGCGCTGTGAAGAGCCTCACCCGGGGCCTGCATACGGGAGGATCGAGGGGTGACCGACGCACCGCGCTACCCGACCGCTCCCGGGCCGGGCGGGCCGGAGCAGGGCATCCCGCTGCCGCGGCTCGCGCTGGCGATGTCGCTGCTCGTCTCGCCGGTCGGCCTGGTGCTCGGGGTCGTCGCCCGGCGCCGGGTCCGGCGCACCGGCGAGGACGGCGCCGGGACCGCGCTGGCCGCGATCGTGGTCGGCGCCGCGCTGACCGCGGCCTACCTGCTGCTGGTCGCCGCGCTGGTCGTCCTCCTCGTCCTGGTCCGGGACCAGGCCGGCGCCCTGCCGCCGGGCCTGGGCGGGGGGTGACCGACCGCCGCCCCCGGCTGACTCAGCTCTCCGGCGGCTCGAAAGAGGAGGTGCGGGCCATGCCGGCGGCCCGGCCCTTCGCCGCGATGACGGCCGCCATCTTCCGGGACGCCTCGTCGATCATCTCCTCGCCGAGCATCACCGCGCCCAGCTTCCGCACGCTGGTGTAGTGCTCGTACGCGTCCAGGATCAGCTCGGCGTGGTCGTAGTCGGCCTGGGACGGCGAGTAGACCTCGTTCGCCGCGTCGATCTGGCCCGGGTGCAGCACCCACTTGCCGTCGAAGCCGAGCGCGGCGGACCGGCCGGCGATCCGCCGGAAGCCGTCCAGGTCGCGGATCTGCAGGTACGGCCCGTCGATCGCCTGCACGCCGCGCGCCCGGGCCGCCATCAGGATCCGCATCAGCACGTAATGGTACGCGTCGCCGACGTCGTAGCCGGGCGGTTGCTCGCCGACCACCAGCGAGCGCATGTTGATCGACGCCATGAAGTCCGCGGGACCGAAGATGACCGTCTCGATCCGGTCGCTGGCGAAGGCGATCTCGTCCACCGCGATCAGGCCGGCCGCGTTCTCGATCTGCGCCTCGATGCCGATCCGGCCGACCTCGTAGCCCATCGTCTTCTCGATCTGGGTCAGCGTCAGGTCCAGCCAGGCGACCTGCGCGGCGGACTGCACCTTCGGCAGCATCACGCAGTCCAGGTGTGCGCCGGCGCCCTCCACCACCTCCAGCACGTCCCGGTACGTCCACTGGGTGGTCAGGTCGTTCACCCGGACGACCCGGGTCCGGCCGCCCCAGTCGCCGTTGGCCAGCGCGTCCACCACGTTCTTCCGGGCGCTCTGCTTCGCGTCCGGGGCGACCGCGTCCTCCAGGTCGAGGAAGACCTGGTCGGCGGGCAGGCCCTGGGCCTTGTCCAGCATCTTCGGCGAGCTGCCCGGCACCGCGAGGCAGGACCGGCGGGGCCGGAGCGCGCGAGCGGAGGTCATTCCCGGATGCTAGGGCGGGCGGGTCGGGACGGCGCTGTCGGCTCGGTCACAAGCCAATCACTCGACCGGAACCGCGCGGGCACCGGACCGGACCACCAGCGCGAGCCCGGCCAGCAGCACGAGCAGGCCGGGGACGGTCCCGGCCGGCGGCAGCTGGCCCAGCCAGATCGCGGCGATGAGGATCGCGCCCGGCACCTCGAAGAGGATCGCCAGGCTGACCACGGTCGGGCTGGTGGTCCGCAGCACCACGTTGACCAGCGAGTGACCGAGCAGCTGGGCGCCGGCGGTGAGCCCGGCCAGCTGCAGCCAGGTCACGCCGCTGTAGCCGGTCAGCCGCTGGCCGCTCCCCAGGCAGAGCGCGAGCAGCAGCAGCGCACAGGTCGAGTAGCAGATCGTGGTGTACGCCGTGGTGCTCACCTCCCGCGTCCGGCCTGGCGACGGCGCGCGGACGGCGCCGCCGACGGTGACGTACGCGGCCGCGAGCGCGCCCCCGACCAGGGCGAGCAGGTCGCCGAGCAGCGCGCGGGCGGACAGCGTCACGTCCACCCCGGTCAGCAGCGACGCGCCGACCACGGCCACCCCGGTGCCGACCCAGACCGGCCGGCGGACCTGCCGGCCGAGCGCGCGGGCCAGCAGCGCCGCCCACACCGGCTGGGTGGCGACCAGCGCGGTCGAGGACGCCACCGAGGTCAGCGTCACGCTCGGCACCCAGGCGGCGAAGTGGCCGGCCAGCAGCGTGCCGGCGAGCAGGCACAGCCGCCACTGCCGGCGCTCGAGCGAGCGCAGCTCCCGGTGCCGGCGGACCAGCGCGACCGGCAGGAGGACGCCCGCTGCCATCAGGTTGCGCCAGCAGGCGATGGCCAGCGCGGGCGCCGCGGTGGCGGCGATCAGCGGGGCGGAGGTGGAGACGGCGACCAGCGCGACCGCGAGCAGGGCGGCGTCCCGGGGCGGCGGGACGGTGATCGCGTCCGCGGTCGCCGGCTCCCCCACGCCGGCCATCCTCGCAGCCGGGACCTGACGCAGCCGGACGTGAGCGCCCGGGACGTCACGCGGCCGGACGTGAGCGCCCGGGACGTGAGCGCCCGGGACGTGAGCGCCCGGGACGTGACGCGGCCGGGCATGACGCCGCCGGCCGGGCATGCGAGGCTGCGCGCGTGACAGCCTCGCCCACGCCCGTCCCCCCGCTGGTCGTCGAGGCGACGAAGAAGGCGGGCCTGCTCTGGATCGGCGTGGCCGGGCAGCGGCCGGCGCCGGCCTGGCTGCTCTGGCGGGACACCCGCGCGTACGTGGTGACCGGGCCGGGCGAGCAGCCGCTGCCCGGGCTGGCCGACGCGGCCGAGTGCGACGTCACCGTGCGGTCCGGGGACAGCGGCGGCCGGATCGTCACCTGGCGGGCCCGGGTGGACCGGGTCGAGCCGGGCGGCGAGGAGTGGCAGGAGGTCGTGCCGGCGATGGTGACCGCGCGGCTCAACCTGCGCGACGCCGCGCAGGCGGCGGACCGGTGGGCGGCGACCGCCGCCGTGCTCCGGCTGACGCCGACCGGCGAGCTGGTCGAGGCGGGCGGGTCGCTGCCGACCGGCTCGCTGGCCGAGCCGCCGCCGGCGTCTCCCGCCCGCACGCCCACCCGCATCCCCACCACCCTGCACCGCCGCCGCCGCCCGCGGAGCGCCGGCTGAGCCGCTGGCAGTCCGCTACATGAACGTCGATGCTCGGCGGAGCACTGTGCTCAACGACGGGGTCGTGAAGCTGGCGCGCCGCGCGGGTCAGGGTGGGGTGAGCTCGCCGACGGCCACCGGGGCGACACCGCCGCGGACGGTCGCCCGCTCCGCGCGGCCGCCGGTCACCGTCACGGTCCCGTGCAGGGTGGACGGCCGGCCGATCTCCGCGCCCTGGCTGACCCGGTAGGCCGTCGTACCGTCCGGCACCAGCCCGGCCGCCGCCAGGTAGACCCCGAGCCCGAGCGTCGCCGACCCGGTGGCCGGGTCCTCGAAGCCCTCGTCGGTGAGGGCCCGCAGGTGCGCGGCCCGCCGCTCGGCGTCCCAGCTCAGCACCGCCAGCCCCATCGAGCGGACCGCCCGCGGCAGCGCAACCCAGTCCGGCACCGCCCGCCCGACCGCGCCCGCCGCCACCGGGAGATAGGTCCACTCCAGCCCGGTCCCGCAGGTCCGGGGCGGCACCCCGGCACCGTCCGCACCCTCCAGGCCGGCGGCGGCCAGCAGCGGCTCCGGGTCCAGCTCCTCGCCGACGGTGGGTGCGCCGCCGGTCAGCGTCGCGCCCTCCGCGGTGACCTGGACCGGCAGGATGCCGGCCCCGCACTCCTGCCGGACCGGGCCGGTGCCGATCCGGCCCAGCCGGGCCAGCAGCCAGGCGGTGCCCACGCTCGGGTGGCCGGCGAACGGCAGCTCCTGGTTCGGCGTGAAGATCCGCACCCGGTAGTCGGCCGCACCCGGCTCGGTCGGCGGCAGCGGGAAGGCCGTCTCGGACAGGTTGAACTCCCGCGCCACCGCCTGCAGCTGCTCGGTGCCGAGGTCGTCCGCGTCCAGCACCACCGCCAGCGGGTTTCCCGCGTACGCCCGGTCGGTGAAGACGTCGACCACGTGGTAGGCAAGCGTCGGCACGGCCGGCCCCGCTCAGTTTCCGCCGGGCAGCTTAGCGACGTCGACGACCTGGTCGGCCGGCGGCGGGTCGACGGTGACGGACTCCCCGTAGCCGGTGAAGTCCAGCGCGCCCTGCTCCCCGGACCCGGCGCTCGGCTCGATCCGGATCGGGTAGGGCTCGCCGGCGGTCGCCACCCAGAGCGTGCCGCCGTCCTTGCCGCTGCTCACCAGGCCAACGCAGGGCACCCCGTTGACCGTCTTCCGGCCATCCTTGGTGACCGTCCCGTCCGGGTCGAGGATGCCCTTCGCCGCCTCGCCGAGGTCGGTCAGTGCGGACAGCCCGCTGAAGCGCCGGTCCGTCAGCGGCGTCTTCAGCCACTTGCCGGCGAGCAGCTGCGCGACCGCCTCGCCGCCGTTGCGCACCCAGAGCTCCCGGCTGCCCTTGAGGTAGACGGCCTGGCCGAGCTTGCGCAGCTCGACGGTCTGGCCGTTGATCTTGAGCGTGCCGGTCGAGTTGGCCTCGGAGTAGCGCAGGTCGATGGCGAACCGCTGGTTGCCGGTGCCGCCCTCGCCCTTGATCCGGACCGACCCGGCGGCCGTCAGCGCGGCGGTCGCCTTCTTGAGGATCTCCTCGGCGGACTGCGCGGCCAGGCTGTCGCCGCCGGCCGTGCTGGCGCTGGCCGAGGCGGGCGTGGCCGGCGCGGGGCTGCCGCTGCCGCCGGTGGTGGCGCTGCCGCAGCCGGCGACGAGCAGGACGGTGACCGGGACGGCGGCCAGCGCGCTCATCGGTCGCACGATGCCAACTCCCTTCGATCGGGCCGGACGACAGTCAAGCACTCCGGCCCGGACAGGGCTCAGCCGACCTCTTCGACCAGGTCCCGGTCCGCGTCGACGTCGGCCGCCGTGTCCGCCTCCGGCAGCAGCTTGCGCAGCAGCCGGCCCAGCGCGTCCAGCTCGACCGGCGACAGCCGGCTCGTCACGTACTCCTCGATGCCGCGCAGGTGGGTCGGCGCCGCCTCCCGCAGCCGGGCCAGCCCCGCCTCGGTGAGCACGGTGAACGTGCCGCGGGCGTCGTCCAGACACGCCTCCCGGGACACCAGGCCTTCGGCGGAAAGCCGGTCGACCAGCCGGGTCAGCCCGGACCGGGACAGCAGCACCCGCTCCGCCAGGTCGGTCATCCGCAGCCGCCGCTGCGGGCTCTCGGCGAGCTGGAGGAGCACGTCGTACGACGGCAGCGGCAGCATGTGCCGGTCGGCCAGATCGTGCTCGAGCTGGCGGGTGATGCTTGCATGCGCACGCAGGAATGTCCGCCAGACGGACAGCTCGCGAGCGGACAGGACGGTGCGCACCCCTGCATGGTAGGTGCGCGGGCAACCGCCCAGCTGCGTACGCTGGATTGGTGGTCACCCCAGAGCAGGTCACCGTCGCCCTCGCCGGCGTGCGCGACCCGGAGATCCGCCGCCCGATCACCGAGCTGGGCATGGTCAAGGGCGTCGACGTGACCCCCGAGGGCGCGGTCACCGTGGGCGTCTACCTCACCGTCGCCGGCTGCCCGCTGAAGGACACCATCACCCGCGACGTCACCGCCGCCGTCGCGCCGCTGCCCGGGGTGACCGGGGTGCGGGTGGACCTGGACGTGATGAGCGCCGAGCAGCGCCGCGGCCTGCAGGAGCAGCTGCGCGGGCCGGGCCAGGTCAACGAGATCCCGTTCGCGAAGCCGGGCTCGCTCACCCGGGTGTACGCGGTGGCCTCCGGCAAGGGCGGGGTCGGCAAGTCCTCGGTGACGGTGAACCTCGCGGTGGAGCTGGCCGCGCGCGGCCGGTCCGTCGGGGTGGTGGACGCGGACATCTACGGCCACAGCGTGCCGCGGATGCTCGGCGTCACCGGCCGGCCCACCCAGGTCGAGCAGATGATCCTGCCGCCGCAGGCGTACGGGGTGCGGGTCATCTCGATCGGGATGTTCACCCCCGGGAACACCGCAGTGGTCTGGCGGGGGCCGATGCTGCACCGGGCGCTGCAGCAGTTCCTGGCCGACGTCTACTGGGGCGACCTCGACGTGCTGCTGCTCGACCTGCCGCCGGGCACCGGCGACATCGCCATCTCGGTCGCCCAGCTGGTGCCGTCGGCAGAGCTGCTGGTGGTGACGACGCCGCAGCTCGCCGCGCAGGAGGTGGCCGAGCGGGCCGGGTCGATCGCCCTGCAGACCCACCAGCAGATCGTCGGCGTGGTGGAGAACATGTCCTGGTGGGAGCAGCCGGACGGCAGTCGGGTCGAGCTCTTCGGGTCCGGCGGGGGGGCGGCGGTGGCCGGCTCGCTGTCCAAGCTGACCGGGACGTCGGTGCCGCTGCTCGGGCAGGTCCCGATCGACCAGCGGCTGCGCGAGGGCGGGGACGCCGGCCGGCCGATCGTGGTGGCCGCGCCGGAGTCGCCCGCCGCGGTCGCGCTGTCCGGGCTGGCGGACCGGCTCGCCCGCCGGCAGCGCGGGCTCGCCGGGGTCCAGCTCGGGCTCAGCCCCGCCGGCCGCTGAGTCCCGCCGGTCGGGCGCCGGCCGGTCGGGAGCCGGCCGGTCGGGAGCCGGCCGGTCGGGAGCCGGCCGGTCGGGAGCCGGCCGGTCGCTGAGCTTTGGCCTGGGCTAGGTGGTGTCGGGGTCGTAGGGGGTCTGCTCGCCCGGCGCGGCGGGCCCAGGGCCTGGCGGGCCCTCCCGGCGGCGGCGAGGCGGCTCGTCCTCCTCGTCGTAGTCCTCGAAGAGGTTCTTGCGGACGAACGTCCGCGGGTTCAGCGACTCCAGGTCGAAGTCGGAGAACTCCGGGCCGAGCTCGCTCTTGATCTGCGCCCGTGCGGTCCTCGCCATGGTGCGCACCTGGCGGAGCATGGCCGCCGCGTCCCGGGCCACGCTCGGCAGCTTGTCCGGGCCGAAGACCAGCAGCGCCACCACGAGCAGGGTGACGATCTCGAGCCAGCCCAGGCTGCCGAACACGGTCCCAGCCTAACCCGGTCAGTCGGACTGCAGGGTGACGGTCGCCTTGGCGGTGCGGCCGGCCCGCACGTACGTCAGCTCCACCTTGTCCCCGACCTTCCGGGTCCGGACCTGGACCACCAGGTCATCCGCGCCGCCGACCAGCCGGCCGGCGACCCGGGTGATCACGTCCCCGGCCCGGATGCCGGCCATGGCGGCCGCGCTGCCGGCCGCCACGCTCTCCACCAGTGCGCCGTCCCGGGCGCCGTCGGTGACCGACCTGGCGGTGACACCGAGGGTGGCGTGCTGCACCTTCCCGGTCCGGATCAGCTGCTGGACGATCTCCCGCGCCTCGTTGATGGGGATCGCGAACCCGAGACCGATGCTGCCGCTCTGCCCCTGCCCGGTGCTCAGCGTGGCGATGGCGGAGTTGATGCCGACCAGCGCGCCGGCGCCGTCGACCAGCGCGCCGCCGGAGTTGCCGGGGTTGATCGGCGCGTCGGTCTGGATCGCGTTGATCACGGCTTTGGTGTCGCTGCCCGAGCTGCCGCTCTGGCCGCCGAGCCGGACCGGCCGGTTGAGCGCGGACACGATGCCGGATGTCACGGTGCCGGCCAGGCCGAGCGGCGAGCCGACCGCGATCACCGGGTCGCCCACGGCGATCTTGCTGGAGTCGCCGAGCGCGGCCACGGTGACGCCCGGCTTCTCCACCTTGATCACCGCGAGGTCGGTCTTCGGGTCGCGGCCGACCACCCGGGCGGCCGCGGTGGACTGGTCCGAGAAGAGCACCCGCAGGCTGCCGCCGCCGCGGCCGGTGGCGACCGCGGAGATCACGTGGTTGTTGGTCAGCACGTAGCCGGAGCGGTCGATGACCACGCCGGAGCCGGTGCCGGAGCCGGACGAGGACCGGACCTCGATCGACACCACGGTCGGCAGCACCCGGCGGGCGATGTCCGCGATCGAGCCGGGCGGCCGGTTGACCGGCGGGCTGATCTGGCTCAGCGTCGCCTCCGGGTCGAGCAGCGCCGGGGCGATCCGGGACGCCGCGAGGTAGCCGACCACGCCACCGCTGACGCCGGTGAGCAGCGCAGCGAGCAGGAGCACGATCGCGGCGGTGAGGCTGAGCTGGCGCAGCCGCCAGCGACTCCTGGCCGGCGTCTCCGGTGCCGCGGTCGGCGCGGGCGGACCGGCCCCGCCGTCGCCGAAGTCTGGCGGGCCGCCCAGCGAGGCGGCGGACCGGGCGTCCCGCCACGGGTCGACCGGGGCGTCCGGCTTCCACCAGGGTGACTCGGGCGCCGCGGCCGGGTCGCGGACCGCACCGGGCGGCGGGTCG
>JBJMII010000190.1:0-6203 GCA_045806925.1 Mycobacteriales bacterium | reverse complement strand
GGCCGGCAGCCCGCGCAGCTTGATCCCGTACACCTCGGCGACCCCCCGGTAGAGCCCGAGGCTGGCGACGGACCCGACGTGCTTGTGCCGGTAGTCGGCCAGCGGCCGGCGGCGCAGCGACGCCACGATGTTGGCCGCCATCGTCTTCGCCTGGCGGACCGCGTGCTGCGCGGACGGGCTGGTGGTGGCACCCGGCTCGGGCGCGGTCAGGTCCGGCACCGCGGCGCTGTCGCCGGCGCTCCAGGCGCCCTGCACCCCGGCCACCCGCAGGTCGGCCGAGCAGATCAGCCGACCCCTCGGGTCGAGCGGGAGGTCGGTGTGCGCCAGCATCGGGTGTGCCTTGACCCCGGCGGTCCACACGATCGTCTCGGCGTCGAACTCCTCGCCGTCGCTGAGCACCACGTGACCGTCCATAAGCGACTCGACCCGGGTGTTCAGCCGGATGTCCAGGTCACGGTTGAGCAGCTGGCGCACCGTGTACTCGGACATCGGCACGCTGACCTCGGGCAGGATCCGGCCGGCCGCCTCGATCAGCACCCAGCGCATGTCGTCCGGCTCGATGTCCGGGTAGTACCGGGTCGCGTACCGGGCCATGTCCTCCAGCTCGGCGAACGCCTCGGTGCCCGCATAGCCGCCGCCGACGAAGACGAAGGTGAGGGCCTTGCGGCGGCGCGCCTCGTCGGTCACCGAGGCCGCGTAGTCGAGTCGGGACAGCACGTGGTTACGCAGGTAGATGGCCTCGGCGACGGTCTTGAAGCCGATGCCCACCTCGGCCAGGCCGGGGATCGGCAGCGTCCGGACCACCGAGCCGGGCGCGAGGACCACCACGTCGTAGCCGACCTCCTGCTCGGGACCCTCGACGGGCAGCACCCGGGCGACCTTCCGGGCGTGGTCGACGCCGGTGACCATCCCGGTCAGCACCCGGCACCGGCGCAGCACCTTGCGCAGCGGCACCACCACGTGCCGCGGCTCCAGCGAGCCGGCCGCGGTCTCCGGCAGGAACGGCTGGTATTGCATGTAGTTGCGCGGATCGACCACGGTGATGTCGGCCTCGTTGCGGCGCAGCTTCCGCTGCAGCCGGAGCGCGGTGTACATACCGACGTAGCCGCCGCCGACGATCAGGATGTGCGGTCTGTCGGCCATGGCCCCGAGGGTACCCAGGGGTGACCCGGGCGGCCCGGCGCACCGCTCAGCGCTGCCCGCCCCCCCGGCCCAGCAGCACCAGGACGGCGGTCGCGACCACCGCGCCGGTCAGCCCGGCCAGTTCCAGCGGCACCGACCCGCCGGGCCGGGCCAGCCCCAGCGCCAGCCCGGCGAGCAGGCCGGACAGGCCCAGCACCAGGGCGACGTGGCCGCCGAATCGGGCCAGCAGCCGCCGGTCGACCCGGGCGGTGACCGGCAGCGCCGCGGCCAGCGCCGCCGCCTGGTGGTGCACCGCGAGCAGCACGGCGAGCAGCAGGGTCAGCCCGACCGGCGGCGACCCCGAGCCGTGCCGGGCGGCCCAGGACAGCGCGGCCGCGCCGAGCACGACCGCCGGGCCGGCGCCCTGCGGCTCCGGCACCGCGAAGAGCAGGCCGAGCACGCCGGCCGCGGCGATCGCACCGGGCACGCCGAAACGTCCGTCCGGCGCCAGCGCCAGCGCCAGCGCGCCCGTCGCCAGCAGGGTCAGCCGCAGCGCCAGCGTGGTCGCCGACCAGCGCCGGGCCAGCACCGGCCGCGGCAGCGCCAGCCGGGACCGGGCCGGCGGGGGCAGCCGCCGCCGCGGCAGCGCCAGCCGGGACCGGACCCGTCCGGGCACGGCCGGTCGCCTCACCGCGGTACCCGCGGGGCCCGCGCCGCCCGCCGGACGTCCCGCAGCACCACGTCCAGGCTGCCGGCGCCCTGCCAGCGCACCGCCGGCACGCCGAGGTCGGCGAGCCGGTGCAGGTCGGCGTCCCGGCGCAGCCGCCACAGCCGGAACGCCAGCTCCGTGTACTCCCCGCGCGGGTCCGGCCGCAGCCCGGCCGGCAGCGTGTCCACCACGACCACCGACCGGCCGGCCTGCACCAGCCCGGCCACCGTGCGCAGCGAGGCGTCCATGGCCAGCGGGCTGAGCAGCACCACCAGCGCGTCCGCGCCGACCCGCCGGGCCAGCTCGCCGGCCGGCGGCCCCGAGCCGGCGCCGGCGGCCGCCGAGTCGGCGGAGCGGGCGTCCAGCAGCACGTCCAGCAGCCGGACCAGGTGCCCGCCCCCGGCCCGGGCCGGCACCACCCGGTAGCGCTGGCCGAGGTCGACCAGCCCGACCCGGTCGCCGGCCCGCAGGTAGTGCTCGGCGATCGCGGCCGCCGCCCGCACCCCGGTGTCCAGCGAGCTGTCCGGCGACCGGCCCAGGTCCTGCCGGCTGTCCAGGCAGAGCAGCACCTCAGTGTCGCGGTCCCCGTACGTCGAGGTGACGTGCAGCGTCCCGGTGCGCCCGGTGACGCGCCAGTTGACCCGGCGCAGCCGGTCGCCGGCCACGAACGGGCGGACACCGGCCACGTCGCTGCCCTCGCCCGGCCGGCGGGAGGGGTGGCCGCCGACCAGCCCCTCCGCCCGCGGCACCACGTCGCCGGCGCCGAAGTCCGCCCGCAGCGGCCAGGTCGCCGTCGCCATCGACTCGGAGCTCACCGGCGGCCAGGCCAGCAGCCCGTACGCGGCGCACGCGTGCAGGGTGGCGGGACCGACCTGGCGACGGCCCCAGCGCCGCGTCCGGAGCGGGAAGTCCAGCACCGCCGGCCCACCGGCGGCGACCGGGACGGCGGCCGCCGGCGGCACCGGGCCGCGCTCCGGGTCCAGCCAGAGCGGGACGGCGAGCACCACCGCCGCAACGTCCAGGTCGTCGGGCGCGGAGACCGTCGCGGTCACGGTCGCCCTGCCGCCCTCCAGCAGCGCCTCGGCCGGTACGGACAGCCGCACGGTCGGCGCCGCGGTCGGCCGGGAGGCGAGCGCGAGCGCGGAACCGACCAGCAGCGGGGCGGCGAGCACCACCAGGTCGGGCCGGCGCAGCAGCACCGCGCCGAGCAGCAGGCCGGCGCCGACGCCGACCGCCCGCCGGTACGCGGCGGTGGGCCGCCAGCCGGGACGCTCGGCCATCGGTCCGCCTCAGCGCGGGTCGGGCCGGTGGGCGGCGTAGTCCGGCCGGCTCGCCGCCGGCTCCGGCCGGCGCGGCTCGGTCCGCACCGTCGGCGGCGCGGGCACCTCGCCGAGCACCTCCCGGACCACGTCTTCCGGCGCGACCCGGCGCATCCACAGCTCCGGCTTCAGGGTCAGCCGGTGCGCCAGCACCGGCACCGCGACCGCCTTCACGTCCTCCGGGGTCACGTAGTCGCGCCGGCGGAGCACGGCGTGCCCGCGGGCCACCAGCATCAGGCCCAGCGCGCCACGCGGCGAGGCGCCGACCAGCACCTGCGAGCGGGCCCGGGTGGCCGCGGCCAGGTCCACGCAGTAGCGGGCGACCGTCTCCTCGACGGTGACCTCCTCGACCGCCCGCTGGGCCTGCCGCAGCGCGTCGCGGTGCAGCACCGGCTCGAGCAGGGTGGCCTCCTGCCGCCGGGCCACCCGGCGCAGCAGCACGTCCACCTCCTCGTCCCGGTGCGGGTAGCCGAAGCCGACCCGGACCAGGAAGCGGTCCAGCTGCGCCTCGGGCAGCGGGTACGTCCCCTCGTACTCGATCGGGTTAGCGGTCCCGATCACGTGGAACGGCTCGGCCAGCGGGAAGGTCCGGCCCTCGACGGTGACCTGCCGCTCCTGCATCGCCTCCAGCAGCGCCGACTGCGTCTTCGGCGGGGTCCGGTTGATCTCGTCGGCGAGCAGCAGCCCGCAGAACAGCGGCCCGGCCCGGAAGGCGAAGTCGCCCGCCCGCTGGTCGTAGACGAACGAGCCGGTGACGTCGGACGGCAGCAGGTCCGGGGTGAACTGCAGCCGGCGGAAGTCCAGCCCGAGCGTCTGCGCGAGCGACCGGGCGGCCAGCGTCTTGCCCAGCCCGGGGAAGTCCTCGAGCAGCACGTGCCCGCCGGCCAGGATGCCGGCGAGCACCAGCGACAGCGGCCGGCGCTTGCCCACCACGACCCGCTCGACGGAGTCGAGCACCGCGTCGCAGGCCGCCCACAGCTCGGGCAGCGGCAGCGGGCGCACCGTCCCGCCGGTCAGATCCGCTCCAGCTCGTCCACCAGCCGGGACAGCTCCGGGCGGGTCGGGCACCGGCTCGGCGCCGGCCCGGTCACCATCTGCCACAGCGACTCTCCCAGGATCCGGCGGGCATCTTCCGGCTGGGTAGCAGGATCGACCCCGTGCCGGGACCGCAGCCGCTCCAGCGCGAGCTCGACGAGCACCGGGCGGACCCGCTCCCGGAAGCGGTCCGGGTCAACGCTACCCCAGGACAGCCGGTGCTCCAGCGAGGTCAGCTCGATCAGGCCGTCGTCCGGCGCCGGCCGGGGCGGCAGGTCGAAGGCGCCCGGAACGGGCGGGGAGACCGCCGCCACCAGCCGCCAGCACGCCGCCACCGCGAGGCCCGCGGCGGCGCACAGGTCGAGGCGGGCCCGGTACGAGGCCGCGAAGAAGAGCAGCCAGAGCGCGCCGCCGGCCACGGCGGCGCCGAGCAGCACCCGGCCGACCTCGCCCAGGATCCGCCGCCCGGCGTTCCGGGGGCGGGTCACGGCCCGGCCCGGCGGGAGCCGACCGGGGTGGCCGCCAGCTCGGCCGCCACCCGCTGCAGTGCCGCTCGCGCCTCGGTACGGGCCGACTCGGGCAGCACGTGCCGGGAGTAGCGGGCCTCCCGGTAGAGCTCGGCCAGCCGCAGCAGCGGCGCCGGCGACACGTCGTGCCGGTCGATCAGCCGGCCGGCCAGCTCCGACGGGGTGTCCGGCTGCGCCCGGTGGGTGCCGGCGTCGGCCGCGGCCCGCTCCAGCAGCACCCAGCAGGCGATGACGCCCTCCCCGGGGCCGCCGTACTCGAGCTCCCGCAGGGCGCCCTCCACCGCGGCGGCGAGCCGGGCCGGGGCCACCGCGTCCGCCGTCGGGGCCGGGCGCGCGACCTGGTCGGCGCTGCCGCGCATCTCCGGCAGGTCGACCTGCGGCCGCACCGCGACCGCCCACGCCATGGCGGCGGACGCGGCCAGCGCGACCAGGGCGACGGCGACGACCACGACGAGGATGTCGGCCATCTCGCCACCGGAAGTGTCGGCGCCCGGGATGGTCTCGCCCGGGTCCGGCTGCTTGTACGCCGCCGAGGTCAGCGGCGGCCGCGAGACCGTCGGCGTCGAGGTCGCCACCGCGGTCACCGTACCGGCGCGGTCGCTGCGTGCGGCGAGCGAGACGATGCCGAGCACGGCCAAGACCACGACGGCGACCGCCGCCATCCGGGCGCCCCGGCCGGATCCGCGCACCGGCTCAGCGTGCCACAGCTCCCCGGCCGGCTCCGATCCCGGGACGTCGGCCCGGCCAGCGGGGTGCTCGTGTACGGCAGGATCACGCCGTCGCCCATCGAGTGGTTGACGAGCCGGGGCCGGCGCGCCCGGCTCAGCCGGCCAGCTCCCGGGCGCGGGCCAGGACGGTGTCCAGCATCGGCTCGGTCAGCCGGCCGGTGAAGGTGTTCTGCTGCGAGACGTGGTAGCAGCCGAGCACCGAGAGCCGGCCCGCCCGCACCTCCGCGCCGTGCGCGAAGGCCGGTCGCCTGCTGCCCAGGTGGGCCAGGCCGGCGGCGGCCAGCGCCGGCCAGAGCGCCTGCCAGCCGAAGGCGCCGAGCACGACGACGACCCGCAGCGTCGGCGCGAGCAGCTCGAGCTCGCGGACCAGCCAGGGCCGGCAGGTGTCCCGCTCGGCCGGGGTCGGCTTGTTGGCCGGCGGCGCGCACCGGACCGACGCCACGATCCGGGTGCCGAGCAGGCGGAGCCCGTCCCCGGCGTGCACGGACGTCGGCTGGCTGGCCAGCCCGGCCCGGTACAGCGCCGCGTACAGCCAGTCGCCGCTGCGGTCGCCGGTGAAGATGCGGCCGGTGCGGTTGGCGCCGTGCGCGGCCGGGGCGAGCCCGACCACCGCGATCCGGGCGTCCGCCGGGCCGAAGCCGGGCGCCGGGCGTCCCCAGTAGGCCTGCTCGGCGTACGCGGCCCGCCGGGTCAGCGCGACCTGCTCCCGCCAGGCGACCAGCCGCGGGCAGGCGCGGCAGACGGAGACCCGGGCGTCCAGCTC
>JBJMII010000189.1:0-45399 GCA_045806925.1 Mycobacteriales bacterium | reverse complement strand
CCGCCCGGCGCCGGGCCGTCCCGCCGGCCGGACCCGCTGTTCGACCCGCTGCCCCGCCCCGCCCGGTCCCCGTTCGAGCCCGAGCGCAACGGCGCGCCGCCGGAGGTGCCCGGCCTGCGCCGCGGGGCGGCGGACCGGGGGACGCCCGGCGACCTGCCCGGCCCGCGCCGGGACGCCGTCCCGGAGCCGCAGTTCAACGGCTACCCGGGGACCAACGGCAGCCACGTCGGCGGCCCGTACGGGCAGGAGCCGCACCGGCAGCCCCCGCCACACCGGGACGAGGCCCCGCGCAACGGCCAGCCGAGCCCCGCCGACCTGGCCGACCCGACCGGCCCGCGCCGCGAGCGGGCCCCGGCGCCGGAGTCGGCCCGCCGCCGTGCCGCCGCCCCGCTCCCGCCGCCGGGGGTGCCGGCGGAGCGGTCACGGACGCTCGGCCCGCCGCCGGTCCCCAACCCCACCTCGCCCGACCTCGACGTCCGCTCGCTGGCCGCGGGCGACCTGGCCGGCCGCCGCGCCGCCCCGCCCGGCCGCGCTCCCGTCCGGGGTACCAGCACCGGCTCGTACGCGGAGCGCGCCGGCACCGACACGTCCCGCCGGGACCGGACCGAGGACGGCGCCGACGCGCTGCCGCCGGCGCCGGCGGGCAGCGCCGAGGACGTCCGGCTGTCGATCTTCGAGGACCTGCAGTCCGAGTGGTTCACCCGGCGCGACGACGCGCCGCCGGCGGCGTCCTGGCACACCGCCGCGGACGAGGGCTGGCGGGCGGCCGCCCGGCTGGCCGAGCCGGCCACCGCGGGCACCACCACCGCCGGGCTGCCGCGGCGCCGGCCGCAGGCCCTCTACGTGCCCGGCACGGCCGGCGGCGAGGCGGAGAACGCACCGAACGGTGCCGCCAGCCGGTCGCCGCAGGAGGTCCGCGGGCGGCTGTCCAGCTACCGCGACGGGGTGCGTCGCGGCCGGCACGCCGAGCCGCGCGAGGACGACTGATCCTCAGGCAGCCGGCCCTCAGGGCAGCCAGGACACCCGGCCGCGGAGCGCGGTGTAGCCGACGAAGGCGACCACGTCGAGCAGCGTGTGCGCGACGACCAGTGGCAGCACCCGCCGCGTCCGCAGGAAGAACCAGCCGAAGAGCACGCCCATCACCGCGTTGCCGAGGAACGCCCCGAAGCCCTGGTAGAGGTGGTACGCCCCGCGCAGCAGCGCGCTGGCGCCGACCGCGACCCGCGGGCTCCAGCCGAGCTGCCGCAGCCGGGTGACCAGGTAGCCGACGACCACGACCTCCTCGAGCGTCGCGTTCATCGCCGCTGACAGCACCAGCACCGGCACCCGCCACCACACGTCCGGCAGCGCGGACGGCACGATGGTCGCCGAGATGCCGAGCCGGTACGCGGCCAGGTAGAGCAGCAGGCCGGGGACGCCGACCACGCCGGCGAGGACGGCACCGCGGCCCAGGTCGCCGCGCAGGCGAGCGGTGTCCACCCCGATCGCCCGGGCCGGGATGCCGTCCCGGGCGAGCAGGTGCAGGGCCAGCAGCGCCGGCACAAGGCCGAGCCCGATGCCGGCCAGCTGGAAGGCCAGGTCCAGCCAGGGCTGGTCCGGCACGTACGAGCTGTTGAGGGTGGCCTGGCTCTGCGACAGCGGGATCGGCGCCAGCAGCCGGCGGAGCAGGGACAGCGCGGCGTAGACCGCGGAGGCGCCGACGGACACGCCGAGCACGAGGAGCAGCTCGGAGCGCAGCACCCGTCGCCGCGCGGGCTCGGCGAGCGAGCCGGGCCCGGCCGCCGGTGCTGGCTGCGGTGCTGGCTGCGGTGCTGGCTGCGGTGCTGGCTGCGGTGCTGGCTGCGGTGCTGGCTGCGGTGCTGGCTGCGGTGCTGGCTCCGGCCCGGCCGGCCCGGACCGGACCGGGGGGTCGGCACGGGTCACCGGTCCAGTGAACCAGTCCCGGCTGAGCCGTCGCCGCCGGAGGCCGGACGCGCCGGACCGCCCCCACCCACTCGGAGGTCACGGATGCCGAGAGGGCGAGGGCGGTCGCCGTGCGCTACTCGAACCTCCCCTCAGGGCCCGAGGAGCAGGGCGCCGGCGGCGGCCTCCCCACGGCCCGTCGGCCGTGTCGGTGCGGGAGGCCCGACCGCGGACGCCGCCCGGCCCGAAGGTGGTCGCATCTGCGAGGCCGGGCGGCAGCCAGTTCGGCTACCTTGCTTGCACGCATGGAAGATAAGCGCAAGGGGGGTGCGCACGCAAGCAATCCGCGCCACAATGACGGCGGCAAGAGGGTGGCCGTCCGTCGGGGTCCCGCCGCCTGGAACCGGGCGTCCGCAAGGCGGCGCTGGAGTAGCTGGTAGTTAGGGAGAGCCGAGTCATCGTCCGCAGCATCCGTAGGGCTTCCGGCCGCGACTGGGCCGCCTACCTGGAGTCGGCCATGCGCAGCGCCGGCCTGACCCAGGCCGAGCTGGCCCGCCGCAGCGGCCTCGCCGAGTCGATGGTGTCCCGGTGGCTGCGCGGGCTCAACCGGCCGGACGTGCCCAACCTCCGCCGGGTCCGCCCGGTGCTCGGCGTCGCGATGCTGGAGCTGATGGTCGCGGCCGGCTACCTCACCCTCGAGGAGGCCGAGCTCCAGGACGCCCCCGAGCCGCCGGCCCCGGTGCCGGTCGGCCTGTGCACGGCAGGGTTGACGGGAGACCAGGTGCGCCAGCTCGAGGGGTTCGTCGAGTTCCTCCGCGCGCAGAACGGGCCGCCTGCGGTGCCGGAGCCGGCAGCCCCGGCCGAGCCGGCGGTCGAGCCGCTGCGCTACGCGGCGTACGGCGGGGCCAGGCTCACCCCCGAGCAGCAGGCCCGGGTTCGCGAGCAGGCCCGGCTGGCCCGGGAGGAGGCCGAGCGGTCCGGACGCCCGGTCGTCTTCCTGGACGACGCGGACTAGCTGGCACCCCGCCGGGTGCCGACGACCGGCTCGCGGCACCCGGGTGAGGAAGGACTCCCGGGTAACGCTTGGTGGCCGGGCGGCCGTGTGGTTTCGTTGTTGGCGCACGCAGGCTGCGCGCTACTCGCTGGCCGCCCTGAGCACTCCGGGGGTTCTGTGGTCGATCCGTCTCTGCTGAGACTGGCTGCCGACCGCGGCGTGACCATCTGCTTCGCGGACCTCGACGGTGCGGACGGGCTGTGGGTGCCCGAGGAGCGCACCGTGCTGGTGGACCGGCGGCTGTCCGAGCGTGAGGTGGCCGAGGTGATCGAGCACGAGCTCGGTCACGTGGCGATCGACGACCAGCACGCCGACCTCGACGCCGGGGTGGTTCACCCGCCACCCGGGTCGTCCCGCCGCTGGGCCGCGGCGCTGACCGCGGCGGCCTGCCTGGCCGTCGTGGGCGGGGTGACCGCCGGGCTGGCCCGGGTCGACCGCGGCGCGATCAAGAACGGCCCGGTGGTGGCGCCGAGCGCGCCGCCGCTGACCGCGGCGCCGCCCGGTCCGGACGAGGTGGTCGCCACCAGAGTGGTGATCGGCCCGGAGGGCCAGATCCTGGTCCACACCGTGACGCTGACCGGGACCCATGGCGTGACGACCACGGCCGTGACCACCGCCGGCCCGGTCGTGCCGAGTGTCACCCGGTCGGTACCGGCGGCGCCGGCGCGGTCCTCGACCCCGTCCGTCACCATCCCGGCGCCGACCACCAGCCAGCCGGCGGCCACCTCCCCGCCGCCACCCGCAACGACGGCGACCACCGAGGTCCCCAGCCCGCCGGCCGGGACCGAAGCGCCCCAGGTGGACGACGCGAGCGTGGCCGGGAGCGGCAGCGCATCGGTGCAGCCGTCGGGCATGCCCTGACCGGGTGGCGCACCGGCCCGGGGACTTGCGTCCCGACACCGTACCGACCAGGCTTCCGCGGGCTCACCTGACAGGAGGTTCGTCGGTGCACAGGGCGGTGCGGCGGGCGGCCGCGCTGGTGGCGGTCGGGGTCGTCGGGCTGCTGGTCGCCGCGGTGAGCGGCGCCGGCGCACGGCCGGCCGAGAGCCGGGCGGTGCCGGGGGTGTCCGGCGAGCGGCAGCGGGAGATCACCGCGGCGGCCGCCGAGTTCGGTGTGCCGGCCCCGCTGCTGGTCGCGCTGTCCGCGGCGCTGACCGGCTGGGGCACCAGCACCGACCCGGCGGTGGCCGGCGGGCACGGGCTGTTCCGGCTGGCGGACGGCCCGTCCCGGCTGGACGGCCACGGACCCGGCGGGCGGGCGGCCGCCGGCCCGGACCCGGCGGCAGGCACCCTGGCCGAGGCCGCCGCGCTGCTGCACCGGCCGGCCGGCCGGGTCCGGGACAACCCGGCCGACAACGCGCGGGGCGCCGCGGTGCTGCTCCGCCGGTACGCGCAGCAGGCCACCGGCGGCCCGGTCCCCCGCACCCTGGTCGGCTGGTACGGCGCCGTGGCCCGGTACGGCACCGGCGACTCGATGACCGGCCGCGCCTTCGCCGACGACGTCTTCGCGCTGCTGCGCACCGGGGTGGCGCCGGCCGTGGTCAGCTCGCAGCGCTTCTCGGTGCCGGCCCGCCGGGACGCGGTGCTGCCCGCGGCGCCGGGTACCGGGCGCGGGCCGGCGGGCGAGCCGCCCGCCCAGTGCCCGGCCGGACTGGACTGCCGCTTCGTGCCGGCCGCCGGCTGCACCGCCGCGCACCGTACGCCGGCTGCGGCGACCCGTACGGTGGTGGTCACCGACGCGCCCGCCGGCTACCCGGCGACTGTGGTCACCGCGCAGCTGCCGAGCTCCCGGTGGAGCCCGCACTACGTGGTGCGCGCCCGGGACGGTGCGGTGACCCAGACGGTCCGGCTGGAGGACGTCGCCTGGCACGCGGGCAACCCGACCGTCAACGCGGACTCGGTCGGCATCGCGGTCGAGCAGGGTCCGGCCGGCCCGACCCCGGCCGCGTACCGGTCGGTGAGCCGGCTGCTGCGCTGGCTGGCCGGGCGCGGCCTGGCGCTGGACCGGCGGCACGTGCTGGGCGGCGGTGAGGTGCCCGGCGCACCGCTGCGCCTGGACCCGGCCTGGGACTGGAGCCGGGTGCTGGCCGCCGCCGGCGCGCCGCTGCGGGCGGAGGCGTACCGGGCCGACCGGGTGGTCACGGTCGCCGCGCCCGGCGCGCTGCTGCGGCAGGCGCCGGCGGGCGACGCCGCGGTGCTGCCCGACCAGCCCGCGGTGGGCCGGTCGCTCGCGGTCGCGGAGCGGCGGGGCGAGTGGACCGCGGTCTGGTACGGCGGGCGGCCGGCGTGGCTGCACGACCCGGCCGGCCGGCTGACCCTGCCGGGCGACGCGGAGCGGGTCACTCCGGTGCCCGGCCGGCCGGAGGTGCCCGTCTTCGGCAGCGTGGCGGGGCCGGTGCCGGTGCCGCTGCCGGCCCGGATGCTCGCCGGCCAGGCGTACGTGCTGCTCGACGCGAGCGCGGTGACCGCGCCCGCCGGCGCATACCTGGCGGTGGGCTTCGGCGCCCGGATCGCCTTCGTCCGGGCCGGCGACGTGGCGCTGGCCGGCCTGACCGGCTGACCCTTCCCGAACCGCGGCCGGCCGTGCCAGGCTGCCGCCATCCCGCCCGCCTCGACGAGGAGGCTCAGTGCGCCCTCTCCGCGCGCTCGCGGTCACCGCCGCCGCCACCGTCCTGCCGCTGTCCCTGGTCGCCGCCGCCGACGGCGCCGAGGCCGCTCCACCGCCGGCGGCCGGCGCCGCGAGCACCGTCACCGCGCCCGGCCTGACCGCCCCGGTCCGGGTCGTGCGGACCACCGACGGGGTACCGCACCTGGCCGCCGCCAGCCGGCACGACCTGTGGTTCGGGCAGGGCTGGGTGCACGGCACCGACCGGCTCTTCCAGATGGACACGCTGCGCCGCACCGCCTCCGGCACGCTGGCCGAGCTGCTCGGGCCGGGCGCGCTGCGCAGCGACGTGCAGCTGCGCACGCTCGGGCTGCGGCGGGCCGCCGAGCGGTCCTGGGCGGCCGCCACCCCGCGGCTGCGGGACGCGGTGACGGCGTACACCGAGGGGGTCAACGCGAAGCTGGCGTCCGGCGCGGCGCTGCCGGCGGAGTACGGCGCGCTGGAGCTGACGTCGGTGGCCCGGTGGACGCCGGTGGACACCATCGTGATCGGCAAGCTGCTGTCCTTCCAGCTCTCCTTCGACCTGGACGCGGACGTCACCGCCGAGCTGCAGGCGTACGTCGCCGGCGGCGCCGGGAACGGCATCGACGGCCGCGCGCTCTATCTGACCGACCTGGTCGCGCACGCGCCCTTCAGCTCCGCGTCCACGGTCCCGGACGCGACCCGGACGCCGCCGCGGGCACCCTCAGCTGGCCCAGCACCAGCCGGCATCGCACCAGCCAGCAGAGCACCAGCCAGCACACCCCCGGCCGGCGCAGCGGGGCCGGCCGCCGGCCTGGACCGGACCGGGCTCGCGGCCGCCGTGCGGCTGGCGCGGCGCTACCGGGCCGCGGTCGAGCAGGTGCCGGTGCTGGCGCAGCTGCTCGACCGCCGCGAGCACGCCACCGGCTCGAACGAGTGGGTGGTCTCCGGCCGGCACACCGCCGACGGCCGGCCCGTCCTGTCCAACGACCCGCACCTCGGGCTGGGCAACCCGGCCATCTTCTACCCGGTGCAGCTGACCGCGCCGGGGCTGGACGCGGCCGGCGAGGGCTTCGCCGGGGTGCCCGGCCTCGCCCAGGGCCAGAACCGGTGGATCGCCTGGGGCTCGACCACTAACCCGATGGACGTCACCGATACCTACCTGGAGGCGGTCCAGCCCGACTCCGCGTCCCCGAGCGGGTACGTGACCCTCTACAAGGAACAGCGGGAGCCGGTGCTGGCGGTGCCCGAGGTGTTCCGGGCGAACGGGATCGGCGACGGGCAGCCGGACACCGTGGCCGTGGTGCCGCCGGGCAACGGGATCCCGCCGGCCACCCTCGTCGTGCCGCGCCGCAACAACGGGCCGATCGTGCAGCTGGACCCGACCACCGGCGCCGCGCTGTCGGTCCAGTACGTCGGCTACTCCCCCACCCAGGAGCTGGACGCCTTCCTGCAGTGGCTGGACGCCCGCGACCTGGGCGACTTCCAGCGCGGGCTGGAGAGTTTCGACGTCGGCTCGCAGAACTGGGCGTACGCCGACCGGGCCGGCCACATCGCGTACTTCACCAGCGGTGAGCTGCCGCTGCGCGAGGACCTGCAGGCCGGCACGGTGGCCGGCAACCCGCCGTACCTGGTCCGCAACGGGCAGGGCGGCAACGAGTGGCTGCCGGACCCGCGGCCGGCACCCGGCCAGGCCTCGCCGTACCGGGTCCTGCCGGCGGCCGAGATGCCGCACCTGGTGGACCCGCCGGCCGGCTGGTTCGTCAGCGCGAACAACGACCCGGTCGGCAGCACGCTGGACAACGACCCGCTGAACCAGCTTCGCCCGGGCGGCGGCATCTTCTACCTCAACCCCGGCTACGACGGGCTGCGCGCCGGCCGGATCACCGAGGCGCTGCGCGCCCAGCTGCGCCGCGGCAAGGTGGACGCCGCGGACATGGCCAGGATCCAGTCCGACACGGTGCTGCTGGACGCCGAGTTCTTCACCCCGCGGATCGGCGCCGCGCTGCTGCGCGGCGCGGTGTCCCGGGTACCGGAGCTGCGCTCGCTGGCCCGCGACCCTCGGGTCGCCGAGGCCGTGGCCCGGCTGACGCTATGGGACCGGTCGACCCCGACCGGCATCCCGGAGGGGTACGACACGGCGGACCTGGCCGGCCGGCCGGGTGCACCGTCCACCCGGGAGCAGGCGGCGAGCGTCGCCGCCACCCTGTACGCGGTCTGGCGGAGCCGGTTCATCGCGTCCACGGTGGACGCCGTCGCGGCCCGGCTGGGCGCCCCGCCGGTGGGCGGGCAGCGGGCGCTGACCGCGCTGAAGCGGGCGCTGTCCGGGGCGCCGTCCGCGTCCGGGGTGGACTTCTTCGCCGCGCCCGGCATCGCCGACCCGGCGGACCGGCAGGCGCTGGCGATCCTGCGGGCGGTGCGGACCGGGCTGGACCGGCTGGCGAGCGCGGACTTCGCGCCCGCCTTCGGCGGCTCGACCCGGGTCGCCGACTACCGCTGGGGCCGGCTGCACCGGCTGACGCTGGCCTCGCCGCTGGGCGGGCCGTTCTCCGCGCCGCCGGCCTTCGGCCGGTTCCCGGCGCCGCTGCCGGGCCTGTCCGGGGTGCCGGTGGACGGCGGCTACGGCACGGTGGACGCCGCCGCGCACAACCCGCGGGCCGACTCGGCGAACGGGTTCACCTTCGGCTCCGGCCCGGCCCGCCGCTACGTCGGCGTGCTGTCCCCGGGCGGCCCGGTGGGCCGCAGCGCGCTGCCCGGCGGGACCTCGGCGCTGCCGACCGACCGGCACTACCTGGACCTGCTGCCGGCCTACCTGACCGACGACTCCTACCCGGTCCGGGTGCAGCCGGCCGACGTGGCCGCCGCGACGGAGACTGTGCTCGTGCTCACCCCTTGACCCCGGCCGCAGGTCAGTCGGGTCCGGGCAGGTGCCTGGCCCGGCTGACCAGCGGCAGCACCAGCCACAGCAGCACGAAGAAGGCGGCGACACCGGCACCGTAGGCGACCGCGGCGCTCTGGCCGAGCACCACCTGGAGGACCACCATGACCGCACCGACGACCGCGACCAGCAGGCAGGCCAGGCCGGCGAGCGCCATCCGGTGCGCGGTGCGGACCAGCGCGGCCTTCTGGCTCCGCCGGAAGACGATGCGGTGGAACGAGACCGGGCCGATCAGGAACGCGGTCGCGGCCGCCGCGGCGAGCAGCGTCGTCACATAGGTCCAGCGCTGCAGCTCGGTGATCTGCTGGAACCGCTCGGTGAACGCGACGGTGAGCAGCGACGCGAACAGGATCTGCACGCCGACCTGGGCGACCCGAAGCTCCTGCAGCAGCTCGCCGTAGTTGCGGTCGAGCCGCTCCGCCTCGGTCTCGTCCCGCTCCGGCGCCCCGCCCGAGTCCCGGTGTCCGTCCTTCTCCGCCACGGCCGACCCGTACCCGGGGGAATCCGCGATCAAGCCCCCGGAAAACCCCGGTGCCGGTGGGCAGTCCGCCGGCTAGGGTCCGCGAGGTGGCAGTCACCATCAGGACGATCAGCGCGGACGACGCGCTCGGCTACCTGCGCACCATCCAGGGCACCTTCCTGCAGCCGCCGCGACCGCTGCAGGCGCGGGTCGAGTTCTGGCTGGACCGGGTGCGGCCGGACCTGAGCCGGGCCTGGGGCGCCTTCGAGGCCGGGACCTGCGTGGGCACGTTCCGCACGCTGCCCTTCGAGCTGACCGTGCCCGGCGCCCGCACGGTACCCGCCGACGGGGTGACCGCGGTGACGGTCGCGCCGACCCACCGCCGCCGCGGGCTGCTGACCGGGCTGATGGCCGAGGGCCTGCGGGCGGCCGCGGACCGCGGCGACCCGGTGAGCATCCTGATCGCCGCGGAGTGGCGGATCTACGGGCGGTACGGCTTCGGCGTCGCCACCGAGGACGCGGTCTGGGAGGTCGACCGGGCCCGGGCCGCCCTCGACCCGCCGCTCGGGGTGGTGGAGGCGGTGGAGATCGGCGAGCTGCGCAAGCTGGCACCGCCGGTCTACGACGCGGCCCGGTGGGCCCGCCCGGGCGGCATCGACCGGCCGGAGCCGCGCTGGGACCTCGACCTGGGGCTGGCGCACCCGGATGGGGAGCAGCCGGAGTGGACCGGCCGGGCGGCGCTGCACCGGGACCCGGCCGGCGAGGTGGACGGCTACCTGCGCTGGCACGCCGACGACACCTGGGAGGGCATGCTGCCCACCGGGACGCTGCACGTCGACGAGCTGGTGACCACGTCCCCGCAGGCGTACGCGGACCTCTGGCGGTTCGCGATCGGGGTGGACCTCATCGCCCGGGTGCGGGCCGCCGACCGGCCGGTGGACGAGCCGCTGCCGTGGCTGCTCGCGGACGGCCGGGCGGCCCGCCAGGTGCAGCGCTGGGACCGGCTGTGGCTGCGGGTGCTGGACGTGCCCGCCGCGCTGACCGGTCGGGGCTACCCGACCGCCGGGCGGACGGTGCTGGAGGTGGTCGACCCGGACGGGTACGCGGCCGGCCGGTTCGCGCTGGACGCCGGACCGGACGGGGCGGACTGCCGGCCGACCACGCGGAGCGCGGACCTGACGGTGCCGGCGGCGGTGCTCGGCGCGGCGTACCTGGGCGGCACCCGGCTGCGCCGGCTCGCCGCGGCCGGGCTGGTGGACGAGCACAGCCCCGGCGCGGTCGACGCGGCCGACCGGCTGCTGGCCGGTGACCAGGTCCCGTTCTGCCCCCTGCACTTCTGAGCCCGGCCAGAGGGCGTGTCCGGTGAATCTTCGGCGGCGCGGGACGGCGTCCGCATCCACCAAGATCCCCGGGATACGCCCTGGCCCGCCGTCCCGTCGGCTTGCGGGTCGGACCCGATCCGGTACCGTTCGACCTGCGGTTCGGCAGTTACCGGATGGACCGGCAGGAGGTCGGCGTGCACGTCCCGGACGGGTTCATCGACGCCCCGGTCTCGCTCGGCGCCGGCGTGCTGGCCGCAGCCGCGATCGGGGTGGCGCTGCGCGGCAGCCGCCGCGAGCTCGCCGACGAGCGGGTCGCCCCGCTCGCCGGCCTGGTCGCCGCGTTCGTCTTCGCGGTGCAGCTGCTCAACTTCCCGGTGGCCGCCGGCACCAGTGGCCACCTGCTCGGTGGCGCGCTGGCCGCGGTCCTGGTCGGGCCGTGGACCGGGCTGCTGTGCGTGAGCGTGGTGCTGCTCGTGCAGCTCTTCTTCGCCGACGGCGGCCTGACCGCGTACGGGGTGAACGTCACCTGCATGGCCGTCACCACGGCGCTGGTCGGCTGGCTGGTCTTCCGCGCGCTGCTGCGGGTGCTGCCGAGGGTGCCGGGCTCGGTGCCGCCGGCCTCCTTCGGCGCCGCGCTGGTCTCGGTGCCCGCCGCCGCGCTGGTCTTCGCCGGCATCTACGCGCTCGGCGGCACCACCGACGTCCCGCTCGGCTCGCTGGCTGCCGCGATGGTCGGCGTGCACGCGCTGATCGGCGTCGGCGAGGCGGTGATCACCGCGCTCGTGGTGAGCAGCGTGCTGACGGTCCGGCCCGACCTCGTGTACGGCGCGCGCGAGCTGCTCGCCGCCCCCCGGTCCGCGGCGGTGCCCGCGCAGGGGGTCCGGTGACGAGGACCCGGGCGCTGCTGCTGGCCGGCTTCCTGCTCGCGCTGGTGCTGGCCGGCGGGGTCGGCTACTACGCCAGCCGGGCGCCGGACGGGCTGACCGAGGTGGCCGCGGACCAGGGCTTCGAGGCGAACGCGCAGGAGCACCCGCTGGCCGGCTCGCCGGTCGCCGGCTACCAGGTCCGTGGCGTGCCCGACGGCCGGCTGTCCGGCGGGCTGGCCCGCGTCCTCGGCGTGGTCACGACCCTGGCGATCGGCGGCGCGCTGTTCAAGGTGGTGACCCGGCGCCGGGACGCCACCGACCCCGAGCCGGAGCCCGCGGCGCGGCGGTGAGCGCGGGCCACGCGCACGCCGGCTACGTCCGGCGGGACTCCCCGGTGCACCGGCTGCCACCGGAGTGCAAGCTGCTCGCCGCCGTCGCCTTCGTGCTGGTCGTGGTGAGCACGCCGCGGACCTGGTACCCGGCGTTCGGTGGTTACGCGCTGCTGCTGGCCGGGGTGGCCGCGGCGGCCGGGGTGCCGCTGCGCACGGTACTGCGGCGGACCGCGGTGGAGGCGCCGTTCGTCGCCTTCGCGCTGCTGCTGCCGTTCGTCGCCCGCGGCGAGCGGGTCGCCGTGCTCGGCGTCGCGGTCAGCCGGCCCGGCCTGCTCGGCGCCGGGAACCTGCTGGCGAAGGCGACCCTCGGGGTCGTCACCTCGATCCTGCTGGTGGCGACCACCGAGCAGCGGTCGCTGCTGGTCGGGCTGGAGCGGCTGCGGCTGCCGGCCCGGCTGGTGCAGATCGCCTCGTTCATGCTCCGGTACGCCGACGTGGTCACCGGCGAGCTGCGCCGGATGCGGATCGCCCGGGAGTCGCGCTGCTTCACCGCCCGGTCGGTGCGCGGCTGGCGGACGCTCGGGCACGCGGCCGGCGCGCTGTTCGTCCGCTGCTACGAGCGCGGCGAGCGGGTGCACCTGGCCATGCTGGCCCGCGGCTACACGGGCACCATGCCGGCGCTGGCCGGCGGGCCGGCGCCGCCGCGGGCCTGGGCGACCGCCTTCGCGCTGCCGGTCGCGGCCGGCGCGCTGCTCGCGCTCGGCGGGGTGCTGCGGTGACCGCGCTGGAGGTGGAGCGGCTGTCCTTCGCGTACCCGGACGGCTCCCCCGCGCTCCGGGACGTGTCGCTGCGGGTGGAGCGCGGCGAGCGGGTGGCGCTGCTCGGCCCGAACGGCGCCGGCAAGACCACGCTGGTCCTGCACCTCAACGGCATCCTGTCCGGCGGCCCGGGCACCGTCCGGGTGGCCGGCCGGCCGGTGCGGGCGGACAGCCGGGACCTGCTGCGGGAGGTCCGCCGCCGGGTCGGCATCGTCTTCCAGGACCCGGACGACCAGCTCTTCCTGCCGACCGTGGGCGAGGACGTGGCCTTCGGCCCGGCAAACCTCGGGCTGACCGGCCCGGCGCTGGGTGAGCGGGTCCGGTGGGCGCTGGAGCAGGTCGGCATGGCGGACGCGGTCGACCGCGCACCGCACCACCTGAGCTTCGGCCAGCGCCGCCGGGTCGCGGTGGCCACCGTGCTCGCGATGGAGCCGGAGGTGCTGGTGCTGGACGAGCCGTCCAGCAACCTGGACCCGGCGTCCCGGCGCGAGCTCGCCGAGATCCTGCTCGCGCTGGACGTGACCGTGCTCATGGTGACCCACGACCTGCCGTACGCGCTGCAGCTGTGCCCCCGCTCGGTGGTGCTGTCCGAGGGCCGGCTGGTCGCCGACGGCCCGACCCCCGAGCTGCTCTCGGACGCCGCGCTGCTGGCCCGGCACCGGCTGGAGCTGCCGTACGGCTTCGACCCGGCCCTCGCGGCCCGGAGAGCCTGACCACAACTCCTACGGGGAGTCTTCGCCGGGATAGCCCTGCCTGGAGCCCTGGCCACCACCCGGGTAACGCTGGTTGCGCTGGTCGCTCGTCCCGCCGTACGGCGCTCGCTGGTATTCCCCCGACGGCGGACCGCTGAACGGTGCCGTCGGGGGCGGCCCGGACGGCGGCAGCGCGCGCGGCGCGTCGTCCTCGCGCACAGCGGGCTCGCCGGGCGTGCCCGCGTCCGCCGGCGCGGCGTCGCCGTCGAAAGACAGCCCCCGGTGCGCCGCCTCGGTCTCGGTGTCCCGGTCCGACGCGCGGATCTCCGCCTCCGGCTGCAGCCGGGCCGGCGGCAGCTTCGAGTCGAACCAGTCCTCGGTGTCGAGCGCCTCGTACGCCGCCGCCGGCCGGGCGCCGGCCGACTTGCCGGCCTCGGTCAGCCAGTTCGCACCGCCCGCGGCGGCATCCCCGGCGGCGGCGCCGGTCAGCCCGGCCAGCCCTTCCAGCGCCTTGGAGAACTCGCTCGGGATGATCCAGACCTTGTTCGCGTCGCCCTGGGCGATCTGCGGCAGCGTCTGCAGGTACTGGTACGCCAACAGCTTCGGGTCCGGGTCGGCCGCGTGGATGGACGCGAAGACGGTCTCGATCGCCTTCGCCTGCCCCTGCGCGGCCAGGTAGCGGGCCGCCCGCTCGCCCTCGGCCCGCAGGATCCGGCTCTGCCGCTCGGCCTCGGCGGCGAGGATCGCCGACTGCTTCGCACCCTCGGCGGAGAGGATCTGGGCTGCCTTCTGGCCCTCCGCGGTCTTGATCGACGACTCCCGGGCACCCTCGGCCTGCAGGATGATCGCCCGCTTGTCCCGGTCCGCGCGCATCTGCTTCTCCATCGCGTCCTGGATGGACGGCGGCGGGTCGATCGCCTTGAGCTCGACGCGGGCGACCCGGATCCCCCACTTGCCGGTCGCCTCGTCCAGCTCGCCGCGCAGCTTGGAGTTGATCTGGTCGCGGGAGGTGAGGGTCTGCTCCAGGTTCATCGAGCCGACCACGTTGCGGAGCGTGGTGACGGTGAGCTGCTCCACCGCCTGGATGTAGTTGGCGATCTCGTACGTCGCCGCGCGCGGGTCGGTGACCTGGAAGTAGATGACGGTGTCGATGTTGACGGTCAGGTTGTCCGCGGTGATCACCGGCTGCGGCGGGAACGAGACGACCTGCTCGCGCAGGTCGATCATGGCCCGGATCCGGTCCACGAACGGGACCAGCAGGTGCGGACCAGGGTCCAGGGTGCGCGAGTAGCTGCCGAGCCGCTCGACCACGCCGGCCCGGGCCTGCGGGATGATCCGGACGGTGCGGACGAGGACTACGACCAGGACCGCGATGACGACCAGCAAAGCGATCAGAACGGGTTCCATGACCTCTCCAGGGCGCTGGGTAACGAGTCGGTGCGGACGCACGCGCTCACAGGTGCGACCAGACGACCGCGGTGGCGCCGCGGATCTCCATCACCTGCACCGTGGTGCCGACCTGCAGGACCTGCGTCGGGTCGTACGCCTCGGCCGACCACTCCTCGCCGGCCAGCTTGACCCGGCCGCCGTGCTGGTCGACGGTGCGCACCACGACAGCCTGCCGACCCTTCAGCGCCTCGATCCCGATGCGCTCGGTGGTCGGCAGCACCAGCCGGCGCCTGGCCAGCGGCCGCACCACGGCGACCAGCCCGACGGCGGTGACCGCGAAGACCCCAACCTGCAGCGCGACCGGCGCGCCGAGCGCGGCGGCACCGGCGGTGGCCAGCGCCGCACCGGCCAGCATGAGCAGGACGAGGTCGAGCGAGAGCGCCTCGGCGATGGCCAGCACGCCGGCCGCCACCAGCCAGATCAACCACGCGGGCACGGGTCCATCCTGCCACTGTTGCCCTGGTCGGCGCCGCGCCGGGCGATCACGGCCCGGTCTCGCCGGGCGGCCTCCCGGGTCCCGCGGGACCCGGTCCCGACCCGTCTGGGACCGGTCATCCGGTCACGAAGTCGATCAGCTCCTCGACCGCCCGCAGCAGCGGCACCTCGAGGTCCGCGTACGAGTCGACGGCCGCCAGGACGTGCCGCCAGCCGTCCCGCGGGTCGCCCCAGCCGAGCGCCCGGCACACCCCGGTCTTCCAGTCCTCGCCGCGCGGCACCGCCGGCCAGGCCCGGATGCCGAGCGCGGCCGGCTTCACCGCCTGCCAGACGTCGATGTGCGGGTGGCCCAGCACGAGCACCTCGGGGTGCCGCACGCCGGCCACGATCCGGGTCTCCTTGGAGCCGGGCACCAGGTGGTCGACCAGCACGCCGAGCCGCCGGCCGCGTTCCGGGGCGAAGTCGCGGACCCGGTCGGCGAGGGCGTCGATGCCGTCGAGCGGCTCCACCACGACCGCCTCGACCCGCAGGTCGTCCCCCCAGACCCGCTCGACCAGCGCGGCGTCGTGCGCCCCCTCGACCCAGATCCGGCTGCCGCGGGCGACCCGGGCGCGGGCCCCCGGCACCGCGATCGAGCCGGACGCGGTGCGGCCGGGCCGGCGCGGCGCCGGCGCGGCGCGCGGCCGGACCAGGGTGACCGGCCGCCCGTCGAGCAGGAAGCCGGCCGGCCCGAGCGGGAAGAGCCGGCGCCGGCCGCGCCGATCCTCCAGCGTCACCGCGTCCTTGGCGCAGTCCACGACTGCGCCGCAGAAGCCGTCGCCGGCGACCTCGACGACCAGGTCGTGGTCGGCCGGCACCTCAGCGATCAGCCGCTTGCGGCGCCGGTCGCCGGCCAGCACGTCCCCGCCGTGGTCCCCCGGCCCGCGGTCCCCCTGGACCCGGTCCCCCGGCCGGTGGTCCCCCGGCCCGCGGTCCCCCTGGACCCGGTCCCCCGGCCCGTGGTCCCCCGGCCCGCGGTCCCCCGGCACCTGATCCCCTCGGACGCGGTCGCCCGGCCGGTGATCGCCCGGCGCGCTGTCACCCAGCCCGCGGTCCCTCTGCACGGGTCGACGCTAGGAACGTCCGCCCGTGTCCAGGTCCCGACACGCCGTACGGGACGGCCGTTCCGGGAGCGGGCGGGCAGCGACGATCGAGACAAACCGTCCCGATCCTGGGCGGGTGTCGGAGCGAGCACGTAGGGTTGCCGGCGTGAGGGTGCGCTCCGGAGTGCTCGCCGCCTGGGCGTCGGCCTGGCTGGCCGGCGAGGCGGCGTACGACGACGTGCTGACCCGGGTGACCGGCGGGGACGAGCCGCACCGGGTCACCGGCGCCCCGGTCACGGACCGGCTCGACGACATCGTCCCGCTGGGTTGGGCGCTGCCGGTGCTCCGGGAGCGCTCGCCGGACGGCGTCGACGTGGTCCTGCCAGTGCCGGGAGACCCGCGCGGGCTGCCCGGGCCAGGGCCGTTCAGCACCGCGGCGCTCACCGCCGGCGAGGCGGTGCTCGGCCGCGGTCTCGGGCTGGTGCCGGCGATCACCGAGCACGGCTCGGCGCTGGGCAGCCGGACCACGTGCGTGCTGTGGACCGCGTACGAGGTGGTGCCGCCGGCGCCCGACCCGCTCACCGTCGCTGAGGCGGAGCACGACCTGACCGCGGCGACCCGGGACGCGGCGTCCGCGCTGGCCGCGCTCGACATCGCCAGCTGGCGGCCGGAGGTGGCGGACGGGCTGGCGAAGGTGCGCCGGGGCAGCACCCCGGACCTGCCGCCCGGCCACGACGGGCGGGCGGTCCGGCTGCTCGCCCAGGCCGACCGGCTGTCCGCGGTGCTCGACCTGGCCGCCATGGACGCGCCCGGCGGCTCGGTCACCGGGGCCGAGGCGCGGGCCCGGGACGCGGCACTGCGGCCGCTGTGCACCGCGGTGCGCCGGGCCCGGCTGGCCGCGTACAACGCGGTCCCCTCCCGCCACCGCTGAGCCACCCGATCACGTTCACCAACCAGCCGACCACCACCGACCCCACCTGATCACGTTCACCAACCAGCCGACCACCACCCACGCCACCCGATCACGTTCACCAAGCGGCCGACCATGTTCGCCGGCGGTTTGTCCGGTTCGGTAGGCCCCCGCTTGGTGAACGTGACCGCCCGCCGGCGCGACAACCCGGCCGGCCCGGCCCCCGCTTGGTGAACGTGACCGCCCGCCGGAGCGACAACCCGGCCGGTGGGCCCCCGCTTGGTGAACGTGACCGCCCGCCGGCGCGACAACCCGGCCGGCCGGGCCCCCGCTTGGTGAACGTGATCGGGGAGCGGGAGCGACAACCCGGGCCGGCCGGTGTCAGCGGACGGGACGGCGGCGGGGAGCCGGGCAGCAGTCCGGCGGGCAGCTGTGGTGGCTCGGGCCCAGGCGGCCGAGCGCGAGCGCGGGCGCGCCCGCGGTCCGCTCCTCGACCAGCTGGCGGACCATCCGGACGAAGCGTGGGTCGGTGCCGACGGTGCCGGCCCGCGCGTAGTCGAGGCCCAGCTTGGCCGCCGTCGCCGCGGCCTCCTCGTCCAGGTCCCAGAGCACCTCGACGTGGTCGGACACGAAGCCGATCGGCGACACCACGACCGCCGGCACGCCCCGGGCGGCCAGGTCGGCGAGGTGGTCGTTGACGTCCGGCTCCAGCCATGGCACCGACGGCGGCCCGCTGCGGGACTGCCAGACCAGGTCGAAGTCCGCGCCCTCGCCGCGGACGGCGTCCGCGACCAGCCGGGAGGCCTCCCGCAGCTGCGCCGAGTAGAGGTGCCCGCCCGGCCCGCTGGCGGCCTCCATCGCGGTCGGGATCGAGTGCGCCGTGAACACCAGCCGGGCGGCGCCGGGGTCGGCCAGGGTGGCCAGCGCCGCCCGTACCCGGTCCGCGGCCGGCTCCACGAACCCCGGGTGGTTGAAGTAGTGCCGCAGCTTGGCCAGCTCCGGCGCGCCCTCCCCCACCACGGCCCGCGCCCGGGCCAGGTCGTCCTGGTACTGCCGGCAGCCCGAGTACGACGTGTAGGCGGACGTCACGAAGACCAGCGCCCGACGTACGCCGTCGGCGCGCATGGCCGCGACGGTGTCCTCGACCAGCGGGTGCCAGTTGCGGTTGCCCCAGTAGACCGGCAGGTCGAGCTCGGCGCGCAGGGCCGCCAGCAGCGCCCGGTTCTGCTCGTTGATCGGCGACACCCCGCCGAAACGCCGATAGTGCTCGGCCACCTCGAGCAGCCGCTGCCGCGGGACGCCCCGGCCGCGCACCACGTTCGCCAGGAACGGCAGCACGTCGCCGGGCCCCTCCGGGCCGCCGAAGGACAGCAGCAGCAGGGCGTCGTACGCGGTGCTCACCAGCACATGTCTACACGCCGGTGGCGTGGAAACCGCCGTCGACGTGCACGATCTCCCCGGTGGTGGCGGGGAACCAGTCGGACAGCAGCGCGAGGCAGGACCGGGCGACCGGCTCGGGGTTCGAGATGTCCCAGCCGAGCGGCGCCCGCTGTCCCCAGGCGTCCTCGAAGAATGCGAAGCCCGGGATGCTGCGCGCCGCCATGGTGCGCAGCGGGCCGGCGGCGACCAGGTTGACCCGCACGCCGCGCGGGCCGAGCTCCCGGGCCAGGTAGCGGGCGGCCGACTCCATCCCGGCCTTCGCCACGCCCATCCAGTCGTACCCCGGCCAGGACACCGTCGCGTCGAAGGTGAGCCCGACGACCGAGCCGCCCCGCTCCGGCAGCAGCGGCAACGCCGCCTTGGCCAGCGCGGGCAGCGAGTACGTCGAGACGTGCACCGCGGTGGCCACGTCCTCCCAGGGCGTGTCCAGGAAGCCGCCGCCGAGCGCGGACGCCGGCGCGAAGCCGATCGAGTGCAGCACCCCGTCGATCCCGTCGACGTGCTCCCGCACCCGGGCCGGGAGTGCGGCCAGCGCGGCCGGGTCGGTCACGTCCAGCTCGACCACCGGCGCCGGCCCGGGTAGCTTCTTCGCCACCCGCTCGACCAGCGACAGCCGGCCGTAGCCGGTGAGCACCACCGAGGCGCCCTCCTGCAGCGCGACCCGGGCCACCGACCAGGCGATCGAGGCGTCGGTGATGACGCCGGTGACGAGCAGCCGCTTGCCGTCGAGGAAACCCATCAGACGCGCCCCATTCAGTGTCCCATGCCCAGTCCGCCGTCCACCGGGAGCACCGCTCCGGTGATGTACGCGGCCGCCGGCGAGGCCAGGAAGGTGACCGTACCGGCGACCTCCTCGGTGCTCGCGTACCGCCCCAGCGGCACCTGGGCGAGGATCTCCGCCCGCCGCTCCCCGGTCAGCGCCGCGGTCATGTCGGTGTCCACGAAGCCCGGGGCCACCACGTTGGCGGTGATGCCGCGGGAGCCGAGCTCGCGGGCCAGCGAGCGGGCCAGCCCGATCAGGCCGGCCTTGGACGCCGCGTAGTTGACCTGGCCGGCGCTGCCGGTGAGCGCGACCACCGAGGAGACGAAGACCATCCGCCCGGCCCGCGCCCGCAGCATCCTGCCGGCGGCGCGCTTGGCCACCCGGTACGCGCCGGCCAGGTTCGCGTCGACGACCCGGGTGAACTGCTCCTCGCTCATCCGCAGCAGCAGCGTGTCGTCGGTGACACCGGCGTTGGAGACCAGCACCTCGACCGGGCCCTGCTCCGCCTCCACCGCGGCGAAGGCCGCGTCCACGGCGGCCGCGTCGGTGACGTCGCACCGGACGGCGAACAGCCCATCCGGCGCGCCGCTGCCGCGGTGGGTCACCGCGACCCGGTCGCCCTGGGCGGCGAAGGCGCGCGCGATGGCCAGGCCGATGCCGCGGTTGCCGCCGGTGACGAGCACGGATCGGGTCACGAGCCGGAACCCTATAGTCCTGCTGTGCGCGCCATCCAAATCACCGAGTTCGGCGGCCCCGAGGTGCTGCAGCTGGTCGAGCTGCCGGATCCCGAGCCGGCCGGCGGGCTGGTCAGCTACCAGGTGACCGCCGCGGGGGTGAACTACGCCGACACCCACCAGACCGAGGACTCGTACCTGGCGAAGCAGACCCTGCCGCTGGTGCCGGGCGCGGAGTTCGTCGGCGTGGGCCCGGATGGGACCCGGGTGGTCGGGCTGCTCGGCGGCGGCGGGTACGCGGAGCGGGTGCTGGCCGCGCCGGTCCTGACCTGGCCGGTGCCGGACGGGGTGAGCGACGGCGCCGCGCTCGCGGTGGTGCTGCAGGGGGCCACCGCCTGGCATGCGCTGCGCACCTGCGCGCACCTGGCGGCCGGCGAGACCGTGCTGGTGCACGCGGCGGCCGGCGGGGTGGGGACGCTCGGTGTGCAGCTGGCCAGGGCCTGGGGCGCCGGTCGGGTGATCGCGACCGCGTCGTCCGCGGCCAAGCGCGAGCTGGCGCTGTCGCTGGGCGCCGACGCCGCGGTCGACCCGGCCGCGCCGGACCTGGTGGACGCGATCCGCGCGGCGAACGGCGGCGACCGGGTCGACGTGGTGCTGGAGATGGTGGGCGGGCCGGTCTTCGACGCCAGCCTGCGGACGCTGGCGCCCTTCGGCCGACTGGTGGTCTACGGGCAGGCGTCCCGGACGCCGCCGACGCCGGTCGACCCGACGAACCTGATGGCGCACTCCACCGCCGTGATCGGCTTCTGGCTGGCGCACTGCCTGCGCCGGCCGGAGCTGCTCCGGGAACCGGTCGCGTCGCTGCTGGCCATGGTCGCCGCCGGTGAGCTGCGGCCGGTGGTGGGTGCGACGTACCCGCTGGCGGAGGCGGCCGAGGCGCACCGGGAGCTGCTGTCCCGGCGCTCGGTGGGCAAGCTGGTGCTCGACCCGCGACGCTAGGTCGGTCCGCCGGCGATCATCGGACGCCGGTCGAGGCGGTTCCTCCATCGCTGTTCGCGGGGTGTCTAACCGCCGGCCTCGCGCATCAGCAGCAGCGCGTACGCGGCGAGCGTGCTGTCGTCGGTGACCCGGCCGGCCCGGATCATCGCCTCGAAGTCGGCCCGCGACACCAGCCGCTGCCGCATGTCCTGCTCGGACGCCTCCCGCGCGGTGGGCCCCGGCGTCAGCCCGGTGGCGAGGAAGACGTGGAAGCCCTGGCTGCTCATCCCGTACGCGCAGTGCAGGTGGCCGAGCAGCTCCCAGCGGTCGGCCCGCAGCCCGGTCTCCTCGGCCAGCTCGGCCCGGGCCAGCGCCTCCGGCTCGGGCGCGGTGCCGGCCGGCCCGGTGCCCTGCGGGAACTCCCAGTACCGCCCGCCGACCGGGTAGCGGTACTGCTCGACGAGGTGGAAGCCGTCCGGCTCGGCCGGGACGACCAGCGCGAAGTCCGGCTTGTCGACCACCGAGTAGATCCCGGCCGAGCCGTCCGGCCGGCGCACCTCGTCCTCCCGCAGCGACAGCCAGCGGTTGCGGTAGACCAGCCGGCTGCTGACCTGCCGGACCGTGCCCGCTCGCGCCGGCAGGTCGTCAGGCGCAATGCCCATGCCCGCGCCTCCGCGCGGGGCAGCCGGACGCCCGGCCGCCCTCGCTCCCCGCTCGCGCTGCGAGCCCTCGCGCTCGCTCACTGTGTCCCGCTCTCACAGCAGCCGGTTGGTCCACAGCAGCGCCGCCGCCGCGGCCGCGAAGGCCAGCAGCAGCCCGGTGCCGACGAACCAGGTGGTCACCTCGCGGCGCTCGATCGTGTAGCCGATCTGGCTGCCCAGGTCGCGGTAGACGTTCGCCAGCTCCTCGGCGGAGGCGGCCGCGTAGTAGCTGCCGCCGGTGCCCTCCGCGATGCCCTGCAGCTGCTCGTGGTTGACCGGCACGGCCACCCGGTCGCCCTCCAGCTCGATGAAGCCGTTGTCGGTGCCGAAGGCGATGGTGGACACCGGGATCTCCACCTGCTTCGCGGCGCCGATCGCCTGCTCCGGGCTGCGGCCCCAGGTGTTGCTGCCGTCCGACATCAGCACCAGCCGGGCCGGCGCCGCCTCGGCCGCGTCCTGCCCCTGCAGCTGGGCCTGGAAGGTCCGGACCGCGTCCAGGCAGGAGAAGATCGCCTCCCCGATCGCGGTCCGCTCGGCCAGCTCCAGCGTGTCGATCGCGCGCAGCACGGCCGCCCGGTCGGTGGTCGGCGCCACCGCGACCGACGCGGTGCCGGAGAACGTCACCAGCCCGAGGTTGATCCGGGGCGGCAGCAGCCCGACGAACTCCTTCGCGGCCGCCTGCGCCGCCTCCAGCCGGTTGGGCTCGACGTCCTCGGCCCGCATGGACAGCGACACGTCGATCGCCATCATCACCGTGGCCCGGTCGCGCGGCACCCGGGTGTCCCGGGTCGGCTTCGCCATCGCGGTGGTCAGCGAGGCGAGCGCGAGCAGCAGCAGCGCGAAGGCCAGGTGCCGGCGCCAGCCGGGCCGGCGCGGGGCCAGCCTGCCGAGCAGCTCCAGGTTCGTGAAGCGGACCGCGTACGCCCGGCGGCGCAGCTGCAGCACCACGTAGAGCGCCAGCAGCGCGGCGACCGCGAGCAGCAGCCACAGCCAGGCCGGGGCGAGGAAGGTACGGGTCACCGCAGCGCTCCTCCGGACGCGCCGCGCCGGCGCGCGGCCACGAAGCGGACCATGTCGACGAGCCAGTCCCGGTCGGTGCGCAGCTGCAGGTGGGCGGCGCCGGCCCGGCGCAGCGCCGCGGCGATCTCCGCCCGCTGCTCGGCGGCGGCCTCGGCGTACGAGGCGCGCAGCTCCTTCTTGCCGGTCTGCACCTCCAGCAGCCTGCCGCTCTCCGGGTCGACGAGGGTGAGCAGCCCGACCGAGGGCAGCCCCAGCTCGGCCGGGTCGAGCACCTCGACCGCGAGCACGTCGTGCCGCATCGCCAGCGCCCGCATCGGGCGCTCCCAGTCGGGGGTGGCCGACGAGTCGCCGAGGAAGTCGGAGACCACGACAGCGAAGCCGCGCCGGCGCGGCGGCCGGCGCAGCGCCTCCAGCGCGGCGGCCAGGTCGCCGCGGCGGCCGCGTTGGGAGCGCGGGGTGAGCGCGAGCTTGCGCAGCAGCATGGTGGTGTGCGCGCGGCCGGCCTGGGCGGGGAAGCGGTGCAGCGCCTCGCCGGTGGTCAGCAGCGCGCCGAGCCGGTTACCGCCGCGGCCGGTGAGGTGCGCAACCGCCGCCACCGCCGCCACCGCCAGGTCGCGCTTCTCGCACCGGGCGGTGCCGAAGTCGAGGCTGGGCGACAGGTCGACCACGATCCAGGTTTCCAGCTCGCGGTCGGCGATGGTCTGCCGGATGTGCGGAATCGTGGTGCGGGCGGTCACCGGCCAGTCCATCCGGCGCACGTCGTCACCGGGGTGGTACTCCCGGGACTCCCCCGGCTCGCTGCCCGGACCGGGTACCAGACCGATGTGGTTTCCCTGCAGCAGGCCGTCCAGCCGGCGCCGCACCGTCAGCTCCAACTGGCGCAGCACCGCGGCCGCCTCGGCCGGGCCCGCGTCGCGCAGCGACCGCACCGGGGTCGCGCCGGTGGCGACTGTGCCCCCGGTGGACGGTGACGTCACGCCGAGCGCTCCCGGGGGTCGGGCTCGCTGACCACCCCGGTGGCGCCGGTGCTCGCTGCCGGGGCCGGTGCCGCGTACCCGCCGCCCTGCGCGCCGTACGGCCCGCCGGCCGCCCGCTGCCGCGGGGTCACCTGCGGCAGCGGCACGCTCTGCAACACCCGGTGCACCACGTGCTCGGCCGGCACGCCGTCGGCCAGCGCGTCGTACGAGAGCACCAGCCGGTGCCGGAGCACGTCCGGGGCGATGTCGAGCACGTCCTGCGGCAGCACGTAGTCCCGGCCGCGCATCAGCGCCAGCCCGCGGGCGGCCGCGATCATGCCGAGCGAGGCGCGCGGGCTGGCGCCGTACGCGACCCAGCCGGCGACGTCGGCCATCCCGTGGTCGGCCGGCGTCCGGGTGGACAGCACCAGCCGGACCACGTAGTCGACCAGCGCATGGTGGACGAAGACGTTGCTGGCCGCGCGCTGCAGCCGCAGCAGGTCCGCCGGGGCCAGCACCTGCCCCGGCGTGGGCGGCTGCACGCCCATCCGGTAGACGATCTCCCGCTCCTCCTCCCCGGTCGGGTAGTCCACCACGACCTTCATCAGGAAGCGGTCCCGCTGCGCCTCCGGCAGCGGGTAGACACCCTCGGACTCGATCGGGTTCTGGGTGGCCATCACCAGGAACGGCTGGGGCACCGGGTACGTCGTGCCACCGATCGAGACCTGCCCCTGGGACATCACCTCCAGCAGCGCCGACTGCACCTTGGCCGGGGCTCGGTTGATCTCGTCGGTGAGCACGAAGTTGGCGAAGACGGGCCCGAGCTCGGTGTCGAAGCGCTCCGAGCCCGGCTTGTAGATCCGGGTGCCGATGACGTCGGACGGGACCAGGTCCGGGGTGAACTGCAGCCGGGCGAAGGTGCCGCCGGCGACCGCGGCGAGCGTCTCCACGGCGAGCGTCTTGGCCACCCCGGGCACGCCTTCGAGCAGGCAGTGGCCCTTGGCCAGCAGGCAGACGAGCATTCGCTCGACCATCCGGTCCTGCCCGACGATGACCCGCTTCACCTCGAAGAGGGCCCGCTCCAGCAGCGCCGCGTCGCGGGCCGGGGTGGGCGCCGCCGGCGCGCCGCCGGCCGTCCCGACCGACGTGTCAACCATCCGCTCCCTGACCTTCCCGGGCCGTCCCGGCCGGCGCACGCCGGCCCGCCTGGATCCTGCGTCGAGCCAACAACACGGCCCGTGAGGAGGGCGTGAGGTAGGTGCGGGAAGGCACTTCCGGGCCGGGCTGAACCGCCCGGCCGGGGGATGCGAACGCGACGCTGAAGGGCACGGAGTGACCGGCTGCCGCCGTTCGGGTGATCTTCGGACCCGTTGTCGCACCATGCCGTCGCCCTGGTGTAGCTTTGCTCTCGCGTCGGGCGGCTCCCCCCGTGGCCGCCCGACGCCTTATTGTCTGTCGGTGACCGCTCCCGACGACGTCCCCCAATGCTCTGCGAGGGGCTGCCGGGCGCCCGCGGTGTGGACGCTGAGCTGGCGGAACCCGCGCATCCACGGCTCCGACCGGGTCAAGCAGTGGCTCGCCTGCGACCAGCACCGCGGCACGCTGACGGACTTCCTGAGCCGCCGGGACTTCCCGCTCGAGGTGACGCGCCGCTAACGCGGGCGGACCCGGTAGTGCACCTGCACGACGCCGTTGCCGAACCGGCGCTCGTCCAGCAGCTCCAGGTCCGTCCGTACGCCGTCGGGCAGTGCCCGGGTGCCGGCGCCGACCAGCACCGGGCTGAGGTAGAGCCGGACCTCGTCGACCAGCCCGGCCCGCAGCGCCTCGGCGGCGAGCTGCGGCCCGCCCACCGACACGTCCCGGGCGGCCTGCCCGGTCAGCCGCCGGACGGCGTCCGGGTCGAAGTCGCGCTCCAGCCGGGTCCGGGCGCTGGCGACGTCCGGCAGCGTCCGGGAGTAGACCACCTTGTCGGCGGCCTGCCAGAGCTGGGTGTAGTCCCGGGTGGCCGGGGTCTGGTCCGGCTCGGCATGCATGGTCTCCCAGGCGACCATCACCTCGTACAGCCGGCGGCCGTAGAGGTACGTCCCGATCGGCCGCTCGACGTCGTTGACGAAGCGGTGCACCTCCTCGTCCGGGGCGGCCCAGTCGAAGTCGCCCTTCTCGTCCGCGACGTAGCCGTCGAGTGAGCAGATCGCCGAGTAGATCAGCTTGGCCATGGTCCAGCATTGCCCACCGGCGGCGGCCCCGACGCTTCCGTACGCTCGCCGCATGGGTCTTCCGGTGGACGCGGTGCGGGAGGTGGTCCGGCGGGCGCTCGCCGAGGACGCCGCGGGCGACGACGTGACCACCCGGTGGAGCGTGCCGGCGAGCCTGGACGCGGAGGCCCTGGTCCGGGCGAAGGAGCCGGGCACGGTCGCCGGGCTGCCGGTCGCGGCGGAGGTGTTCCGGCAGGTCGACCCCGCCCTGTCGGTCCGGCCGGCGGTGGCGGACGGCGACCCGGTCGCGGCCGGCGACCCGCTGCTGGCCGTGCACGGGTCGGCCCGCGCGATCATCACCGGCGAGCGCACCGCGCTGAACTTCCTGCAGCGGATGTGCGGGATCGCCACCCAGGCGGCCGCCTTCGTGGCCGCGGTCGCCGGGCTGCCGGTCCGGGTGCTGGACACCCGCAAGACCGCGCCCGGCCTCCGGCTGCTGGACAAGTACGCGGTGGTCGCCGGCGGCGCCGCCAACCACCGGCGCGATCTGGCCGCGATGGTGCTGCTGAAGGAGAACCACCTGGCCGCTGCGGGCGGGATCACCGCCGCGATCAAGGCGGTGCGGGACGCGATGGCAGCCGAGGGCCGCGACCTGCCGGTCGACGTCGAGGTGGAGACGGTCGAGGAGGCCGAGGAGGCGCTGCGGGCCGGCGCGTCCTGGCTGATGCTGGACAACATGCCGGCGGCGGACATGTGCCGGGTGGTCGAGCTGCGGGCGGCGCTGGCCGGCGACCGCCAGGTCACCCTGGAGGCATCCGGCAACGTCACGCTGGACACCGTCCGCACGATCGCCGCCACCGGAGTCGACGCCGTCTCGGTCGGCGCGCTGACCCACAGCGTCCGCGCCCTCGACCTCACCCTGCTCCTCGCCGCCGCTCCCGCGGCGCCGGAAGACTCCCACGGCTGAACAAACCCGCCGCGGTACCGCCGTCCCCGCGGGTCGTGGAGCGGTCGGGGTCCGCCGCCCCCGGCGGGGCTCGATGGATCAGACCGCCGACCAACGCCACCAGCGCAGCCGACCGGCCGCCCGTGCGGCCGGGGGCCCGCCCCCCGAGGTGAGCCAGCCTCACCCGCCGATGGCGGACATGGGGCGGGCGGGCTGCAGGAAGCCGGGGTCGTCGATGCCGTGCCCGGCGCGCTTGCCGGCGACCGAGGCGACGAACCGGCGGGCCAGCTCGGCGTCGTCCGCGCCGGCCCGCAGCGCGGCCCGCAGGTCGCTCTCCTCGGTGGCGAACAGGCAGTTGCGCAGCTGGCCGTCCGCGGTCAGCCGGAGCCGGTCGCAGGCCGCGCAGAACGGCCGGGTCACCGAGCCGACGATCCCGACCCGCGGCGCCGCCACCGCCCAACAGTCGCGCTCCGGGCCGTCCAGGACCCGCCAGGTCTCGGCCGGCGCGCTGCCCCGGTCCGGTTCGGCGACCGGTGCCAGCTCGTACCCCGCCCGCAGCGACGCCAGCACCTCGTCGGCGGTCACCATCGCCGCACGGTCCCAGGCGTGCTGCGCGTCCAGCGGCATCTGCTCGATGAAGCGCAGCTGGTAGCCGGCGGCCAGCGCCCAGCCGAGCAGCGCGGGGGCCTCGTCGTCGTTGACCCCGCGAAGCAGCACCGCGTTGACTTTGACCGGCTCCAAGCCGGCGGCCCGGGCGGCGGCCATCCCGGCCAGCACCTGGGCGTGCCGGTCCCGGTGGGTGATCCGCTTGAACCGGTCCGGGTCCAGCGTGTCCAGCGACACGTTGACCCGGTCCAGTCCGGCGGCGGCCAGGGCGGCGGCGTCCCGGCCGAGCAGGATGCCGTTGGTGGTGATGGACAGCTCCGGGCGCGGGCGCAGCCCGGCGATCCGGGCCACCAGCCGCGGCACGTCCGGGCGCACCAGCGGCTCACCGCCGGTGAGCCGGACCTCGCGGACGCCGAGCGACACCGCGATGCCGACCAGCCGGACCAGCTCGTCGTCGGTGAGCAGCTCGGCGCTGGGCAGCCAGGGCAGCCCCTCGGGGGGCATGCAGTACGCGCAACGCAGCGAGCAGCGGTCGGTCAGGGACACCCGCAGGTCGGTCGCCACCCGGCCGAAACGGTCCACCAGGGCCGCGGGCTGATCGCTCACCCCGCCACACTATGCGCTCACCACCGCCGGCACCCGTCCGGAAGCCCCGGTGGCCGCGGAGCCGTGCCGGGCCGGCGGACCGGCCGCCCCGAGGTCCGGGGGAGCTCCCGGGTCGACTACCAGCCGGGGCGCGCCGCACCGATGTAGCCGTCGTACCAGATGGACGAGATCCGCACGACGTCCCCGCTCTGCGGTGCCTGCACGATCCGGCCGCCGCCGAGGTAGATCGCCACGTGGTGGATCGAGCCGGGGTCGCCGGTGTCGTACGCCCAGAAGACCAGGTCGCCCGGCCGCAGCGTGTCGCTGGAGACGCGGCGGCCGGAGCTGTACTGGTAGCCGGAGTAGTGCGGCAGGTCGACGCCGACCTGCGCCCACGCCCACAGCGCCAGCCCGGAACAGTCGAAACCGACCAGGCTGCTGTCGTTCCAGCCGGCGCCGGGACCGTTCACGCCGCCGGTCGGCCCGGACGCGTTGCCGCCGCCCCACGCGTACGGCGTGCCGAGCCAGCGCAGCGCGAGGTCGGCGACCCGCTGGCCCTTCGCCGCGGACCAGCCGCCCCCGGACCACCCGGGCGTGCTGCGCAGGGACGACCGCGAGCCGGCGCTCCGCTCGGCCGCCGCGGCCCGGGCCGCCGCCTCGGCCCGCAGCCGGCGCTGCCGCGCCGCCTCCCGCGCCGCGGCGATCTCCTGGGCCCGCTTCCACGCCCGGTACCGCTCGCGTTCCGCGTACAGCCCGTTGAGCCTGACCCGGGCCGCCTCGAGCTGCGCGGTGAAGGCCTCCTTCTGGCTCTGCAGGGCAGCCAGCCGGCTGCGCGCTTCGGCGACCTCGCGGACCGCCTCGATCCGCAGCCGCTCGGCCCGCTCGGTGGCGGCCTGCTGCGCGGCCAGCAGCTGGCGCGCCCTCGACCCGGAGTTGGCCCGGCGCACGGTGGCCCGGTCCAGCTGGCCGAGCACGTCGAGCTTGCGCCGGCCGACGTAGTCGAGCAGGTCGGCGCGCTGCAGCAGGTCGGTCGGGCTGCTCGCGTCCAGCAGCGCCGCGGTGGTCGAGTCGACCGTGCTGCCCTGCAGGTAGCTGCCGCGGGCGAACCTGCCGAAGTCGGTGCGGGCCCGCCGCACCGCCCGGGCCGCCTGCTCGGCCGCGGCCCGGGCCTGCCCGGCCTTGCCGGTCGCGACCTGCAGGTCGACGACGGCCTTGTGGTAGCGCTCGACCGCCAGCTCGGCCTTGTCCTGCGCCCGGCGCATGTCGCCGTCCGCGCGGGCCACCAGGCCGGTCAGCCGGCCCACCTCGGCGGCCTTCCGGTTCCGCTCGGCCTGGGCTGCGGTGACCTCGCCGGCACCCGGGTTGCGCGGCCGGGCCGCCGCGGCAGCTGGCGCCAGGCCGATCGCCAGCGCGGCGGTGGCGAGGACCGCCGCCGTCCTGATCAAGGCCCCCGTACCCCGCACGTCTGACCCCCTTGCGGCCCACGACCGCGCACACCCTGCCACACCAGTCACATCTGCGCCACAAGCAACTCGACATTCTTCCAGTCTCAGCAGCAACAGCAGACCGCAAAGCAGCGCGGACCGGGACGAACCGATGGGCGGGAGGGATGGGCGGGGAGGTCAGCCGGCGAGCCGGTGGACCAGCTCCGGCAGCACCTGGCCGAGCGGGGCGTCGACGGTCACCGCCGCGTACCGGTCGCCCCGGGTGGCGCCCTGGTTGACGATCGCGACCGGGATGCCGAGCTTCGCCGCGCGCAGCACGAAGCGGTGGCCTGACATGACGGTGAGCGAGGAGCCGAGGACCAGCAGCGCGGCGGCCCGCTCCACCAGCGCGTAGCCGGCCTGCACCCGGTCGACCGGCACGGTCTCGCCGAAGAAGACGACATCCGGCTTGAGAGTGCCGCTGCAGCCGGCGCAGTCGACGGTCCGGAAGCTGTCCAGCTCCGCGTCGGCGAACTCGACGTCGCCGTCCGGGTTGACCGCGGTCACCCGGGCCTGCCAGCCCTCGTTCGCCGCCGCCAGCCGGGCGGCCAGCCGGCCGCGCGGGCTCAGCGTGCCGCAGCCCAGGCAGACCACCCGGTCGAGCCGGCCGTGCAGGTCGACCACCGCGCGGGCGCCGGCGGCCTGGTGCAGGCCGTCCACGTTCTGGGTCACGATGCCGGCCAGCAGGCCGCGCCGCTCCAGCTCGGCGAGCGCCCGGTGCCCGGGGTTCGGCCGGGCCCGGTCGACCAGCCGCCAGCCGAGGTGGCTGCGGGCCCAGTAGCGCCGGCGGGCGGCCGGGTCGCCGGTGAACGTGCGGTAGGTCATCGGCGACACCCGCCGGGCCGCGCCGGTGGGACCCCGGTAGTCCGGGATCCCGGACTCGGTGGACAGTCCCGCGCCGGACAGCACGACGACCCCGCCACCGCGGACGAGCGCGGCCAACGCGCCCCGGGCGGCGGCCTGCAGGCCCGGGTCCGGGACTGCTCGGACGGCGTGCGCGGGCGCGGTCGCCCGGGCCACCATCGTGTCCACCGGACGACCGTACGTCGGTTGTCCACAGCCGGCACACCGGGCGCCCGGGAGGCCGCTCCGGGGTGGAAGGATGAGTCCATGGTCAGCACGGACTCCTTCGGGGCACGGGGCACTCTGTCGGTCGGCGACTCGACGTACGAGATCCATCGGCTGTCCGCGGTGGACGGGGCCGAGCGGCTCCCGTTCAGCCTCAAGGTCCTGCTGGAAAACCTGCTGCGGACCGAGGACGGCGCGGACGTCACCGCCGACGACGTCCGCGCGCTGGCCGGCTGGGACCCGTCCGCGCAGCCGGACCGGGAGATCCGGTTCACCCCGGCCCGGGTGGTCATGCAGGACTTCACCGGGGTGCCCGCGGTGGTGGACCTGGCCACCATGCGGGAGGCGGTCCGCGACCTCGGCGGCGACCCGGCCCGGATCAACCCGCTGGCCCCGGCCGAGCTGGTCATCGACCACTCGGTGGTGGCCGACCTGTTCGGCACGCCGGACTCGTTCACCCGCAACGTCGAGCTGGAGTACGAGCGGAACTACGAGCGCTACCAGTTCCTCCGCTGGGGCCAGGGGGCGTTCGACGACTTCAAGGTGGTGCCGCCGGGCACCGGCATCGTCCACCAGGTCAACATCGAATACCTGGCCCGCGTCGTGTTCACCCGCGGCCCGCGGGATGAGCGCTCGCCCGGAGACCTGGTGATGCAGGCGTATCCGGACACGCTGGTCGGCACCGACTCGCACACCACGATGGTCAACGGGCTCGGCGTGCTCGGTTGGGGCGTCGGCGGCATCGAGGCCGAGGCGGCGATGCTCGGCCAGCCGGTCTCGATGCTCATCCCCCGGGTGGTCGGCTTCAAGCTCGACGGCGAGCTGCCCGAGGGCTCGACCGCGACCGACCTGGTGCTGACCATCACCCAGATGCTGCGCAGGCACGGAGTGGTGGGGAAGTTCGTCGAGTTCTACGGGCCCGGCGTGGGCGCGGTGCCGCTGGCCAACCGGGCCACCATCGGCAACATGAGCCCGGAGTACGGGTCGACCTGCGCGATCTTCCCGATCGACGCGGAGACGCTGCGCTACCTGCGCTTCACCGGCCGCCCGGACGACCAGGTCGCGCTGGTCGAGGCGTACGCGAAGGAGCAGGGCCTCTGGCACGACCCGGACGCCGAGCCGGCGTACTCGGAGACGCTGTCGCTGGACCTGTCCGGCGTGGTGCCGTCGCTGGCCGGTCCCAAGCGGCCGCAGGACCGGGTCGCGCTGAGCGAGGCGAAGGCCTCGTTCCGGCAGGCGCTGCGCGACTACGCCGACGGCGACGAGTCGGACGGGGCCATGTCCACTGTGGACGAGGGCGTCGCGGAGAGCTTCCCGGCGAGCGACCCGGTGGCCATCGGCGCCGGCAGCCGCAACGGTGCGCACGCACCGCACCGGGCGGACAGCCGGCCGGGTCGACCGTCGAAGCCGACCCCCGTCACCCTGGATGACGGCACCGGGGTCGAGGTGGACCACGGCGCGGTGGTGATCGCGGCCATCACCTCGTGCACCAACACGTCCAACCCGTCGGTGATGCTCGGCGCCGCGCTGCTGGCGAAGAAGGCGGTGGAGCGCGGCCTGCAGCGCAAGCCGTGGGTGAAGACGTCGCTGGCGCCCGGCTCCAAGGTCGTCATGGACTACTACGAGCGCGCCGGCCTGGTGCCGTACCTGGAGAAGCTCGGCTTCCACCTGGTCGGCTACGGCTGCACCACCTGCATCGGCAACTCCGGTCCGCTGCTGGAGCCGGTCTCCGCGGCGGTGAACGAGGCCGACCTCGCGGTGGTCTCGGTGCTGTCCGGCAACCGCAACTTCGAGGGCCGGATCAACCCGGACGTGAAGATGAACTACCTGGCCTCTCCGCCGCTGGTGGTGGCGTACGCGCTGGCCGGCTCGATGGACGTGGACGTCACCACCGAGCCGCTGGGCACCGGGTCGGACGGCGAGCCGGTGTACCTGCGGGACGTCTGGCCGTCCTCGGCCGAGGTGCAGCGGACGATCGACGAGTCGATCGCGAGCGAGATGTACACCCGGGACTACGCGGACGTCTTCGCCGGGGACGAGCGGTGGACCTCGCTGCCGACGCCGACCGGGGACACCTTCGAGTGGGACCCCGACTCGACGTACGTGCGGAAGCCGCCGTACTTCGACGGCATGCAGCGCGAGCCGGTGCCGGTCACCGACATCACCGGTGCCCGGGTGCTGGCCAAGCTCGGCGACTCGGTGACCACCGACCACATCTCGCCGGCCGGCGCGATCAAGACCGACTCCCCGGCCGGGCGGTACCTCATCGAGCACGGCGTCGAGCGTCGCGACTTCAACTCCTACGGGTCGCGCCGGGGCAACCACGAGGTGATGATCCGCGGCACCTTCGCCAACATCCGGCTGCGCAACCAGCTGGTCCCGGGCGTTGAGGGCGGCGTCACCCGCAACCTGCTGACCGGCGAGCAGGCGGACATCTACGACGCCGCGGTGGCGTACGCGGAGGGCGGCGTGCCGCTGGTGATCCTCGCCGGCAAGGAGTACGGGTCGGGCTCGTCCCGGGACTGGGCGGCCAAGGGCACCGCGCTGCTCGGCGTCCGCGCGGTGGTCGCGGAGTCGTACGAGCGGATCCACCGGTCCAACCTGATCGGCATGGGCGTGCTCCCGCTGCAGTACGCGGACGGCGAGACCGCCGAGTCGCTCGGGTTGACCGGCGAGGAGACCTTCGACGTCGTCGGCATCGAGGCGCTCAACGGTGACGACGTGCCGCGGACCGTAACGGTGCGCGCGGACGGCCGCGAGTTCCAGGCCGTGGTCCGGATCGACACGCCGGGCGAGGCGGCCTACTTCCGGCACGGCGGCATCATGCCGTACGTGCTGCGCCAGCTCCTCTGAGCTCTCACTCGCCGCAGTCACGATCTGGCCGGGAGCCGGCCGGTCCGGGGCGGTGAACGGGTCTCGGCCGACCTGCGGCGCCACCGCTGCCGGCAGCACCGGTGGCGCGGCCCGGTGCCTCGCCGCACGGCGGCGAGGCACCGGTCCGCGGCAGCGCCTACGCCGCGGTTGGTCTCCGCTCCCGGCGGTCGGTGCGGTCCCGGCGGTTCCGGGACGGCCGGCGCACCGGTGCCGGCGGGGCGGGCGGCTCCGCGCGGACCACGACCGGCTCGCCGGACCGGCCGAGCGCCGCCACCGCCTGGTGACCGGGGCCGACCGGCGTCGAGGCGATCCGGATGCCGGCCCGGTCCCGCACCTTGGCGGCGTCCCCGGCCTGCTCGGGCAGCAGCAGCGACAGCACCGTGCCGCGGGCGCCGGCCCGGGCGGTCCGGCCGGACCGGTGCAGGTAGTCCTTGTGGTCGGCCGGCGGGTCGTAGTGCACCACCAGGTCGACGTCGTCGACGTGGATGCCGCGGGCGGCGACGTCGGTGGCGACCAGCACCCGGGCCCGGCCGGCGGCGAAGGCGTCCAGCGCCCGCTGCCGCGCATTCTGGGCGAGGTTGCCGTGCAGTGCGCCGGTAGCGACCCCGGCCCGGCCGAGCTGGCGGGCCAGCCGGTCGGCACCGTGCTTGGTCCGGACGAAGACGAGCGTCCGCGCCGGCCGCGCCGCGATCTCGGCGGCGACCGCGACCTTGTCCTCATGCCGGACGGTGAAGGCAAGGTGATCCATCGTGGACACCGGCGCCGCGGCCGGGGCGACCGCGATCGGCACCGGGTCGGTGAGGTACGCCCGGGCCAGCCGGTCCACACCGCGGTCCAGGGTCGCGGAGAAGAGCAGCCGCTGGCCGCCGGCCGGGGTGAGGTCGAGGATCCGGGTGACGTCCGGCAGGAAGCCGAGGTCCGCCATGTGGTCGGCCTCGTCGATCGCCGTGACCTCGACATCGGCGAGCGAGCACTCGCCCTGCCGGATCAGGTCGAGCAGCCGGCCGGGGGTGGCGACCAGCAGGTCGACGCCGTGGCGCAGCGCGGTGACCTGCCGGCCGAGCGGCGCGCCGCCGACGACGGCGAGCACCCGGACGCCGACCGGCTGGCCGAGCGGGGCCAGCGCGTCCCGTACCTGCCCGGCGAGCTCGCGGGTCGGCACCAGCACCAGCCCGCCCGGCCGGCCGGCGGCGCGGCCGGCGTCCCCGGCGGACAGCCGGGCCAGCATCGGCAGGCCGAAGGCGAGCGTCTTGCCGGAGCCGGTCTCGGCCCGGCCGAGCACGTCCCGGCCGGCCAGCGCGTCCGGCAGCGTGCGGGCCTGGATCGGGAACGGGGCCGTGATGCCGTGCCGCTGCAGGCCGGTGAGCAGGCGTTGCGGAAGCCGCAGCGCGGCGAAGTCGGCCGCGCCGGCCGGCGTGTCCAGCGAGGCGGTGAGCGCGAGCTCCAGCTCGCTCACCGGCTCCGGCCGCGGCGGGCGGGCCGGCGCGCCGGTCCGCCGAGGTCCGCGGCTGGACCGGGTACGGGCCGGTGCGGGCGCCGAGCCCGGCCGAGCCTCACCGGGGCGGGCGTCGGCCGACTCCGGGCGAGCGCCGGCCGAACGAGCGCCGGCCGACTCCGGGCGAGCGGCCGCCGGGCGAGCGGCAGTCGGCTCGTGCCGGGCGCCGCCGGAGCGGGGGGTCTGCGCGTATGGGGTCTGCGCGCATGGGGTCTGCGCGTATGGGGTCTGCGCGTGCGGGGTCGGGGCATACCGGGTCCGCGCGGGCGGGGACTGAGCCGTCCGCGGACGGCGGGCAGGGCGGGACAAGCGGGAACACTCCAGGCGGTCGGTGGCCGCTTCTGAGCGTCATCGCGCCTGGCGGCCCGGCGGGCAGCTCGCCCGCGGAGAGCGGCGGTCGATGACCGCCGCTCGATCAGTCTACCGGACGGCGGCGCCGGCCGATCCGGTCCCGCCGGTCCCCGGCTCGGTACCGCGGGCGACCGAGATCCCCACCCGGTGGGCCGATCCGGCAAGATCGGCGCGTGGACCTCGGACTGGCAGGACGGGTGTACGTGGTCAGCGGCGGCTCACGGGGCCTGGGCCGGGCGGCCGCCGAGGCGCTGGTCGCGGACGGCGCGCGGGTGGTGCTCGGCGCCCGGGACGAGGCCGGCGTCGAACGCGCCGTCCAGGAGCTCGGTGGCCGGGCGCACGCGGTCGGCGTGGTCGCCGACCTGGGCGTCGCCGCCGGGGCGCGGCGGCTGGTGGAGGCGGCACACGCGGCGTACGACGGGCTGGACGGGGCGCTGGTGAGCGTCGGCGGCCCGCCGCCCGGCACCGCGCTGGACACCGACGAGGAGGCCTGGCGGTCCGCCTTCGATGCGGTCTTCCTCGGCGCGCTGCGGCTGACCCGGCTGGTCGTCGGCGCGCTGGGACCGGGCGGCGGCTCGATCGCCTGGGTGCTGTCCAGCTCGGTGCACACCCCGATCCCGGGGCTGGCGATCTCCAACGGGCTGCGGCCGGGCCTGGCCGGGCTGGCGAAGACGCTGGCGACGGAGCTGGGCCCGCGCAACGTCCGGGTCAACGGGCTGCTGCCCGGGCGGATCGCCACCGATCGGATGGTCGAGCTGGAGAAGTCGACCGGGGACGCGACCGCGGCCCGGGGCCGGAACGAGGCCGGCATCCCGCTCGGCCGCTACGGCGAGCCCGCCGAGTTCGGCCGGGTAGCGGCCTTCGTGCTGTCGCCCGCCGCGTCGTACCTGTCCGGGGTCATGCTGCCGGTGGACGGCGGCATGCTGCCCACCTGGTGACCGCCGGTCGGGCAGCCCGCGCCGGACCGGCCCGCCGGCGGTGCAGAGCTCGGGTCAGCCCACCGGGCCGACCGCCGGCTCGGCCTCGAGGGACTCCCGCTGCCGCTCGAACTGGGTCCGGTAGAGCTCGGCGTACAGCCCGTTCGCGGCCAGCAGCTCCGAGTGCCGGCCGCTCTCCACCACCCGGCCGCCGTCGATCACCAGGATCCGGTCGGCGCCGAGCACCGTGGACAGCCGGTGTGCGATGACCAGCGAGGTGCGGCCGGACAGCGCCGCGGACAGCGCCTCCTGCACCGCGAGCTCGGACTCGGAGTCCAGGTGCGCGGTCGCCTCGTCGAGGATCACGATGCCGGGTGCCTTGAGCAGCAGCCGGGCGATGGCCAGCCGCTGCTTCTCCCCGCCGGACAGCCGGTAGCCGCGGTCGCCGACCACGGTGTCCAGCCCGTCCGGCAGCGCGGCGACCAGGTCGGCGACCTGCGCCGCCTCCAGCGCCTGCCACATCTCCGCCTCGCTCGCCTCCGGCCGGGCGTACCGCAGGTTGTCGCCGATAGTCTCGTGGAACATGTGGGCGTCCTGGGTGACGACGCCGATCGCGGCGTGCAGCGAGGCCTGCGTGACGTCCCGGACGTCCTGCCCACCGACCCGGACCGCGCCGGAGCGGACGTCGTAGATCCGCGGCACCAGGTGGCTGATCGTGGTCTTGCCGGCGCCGGACGGGCCGACCAGCGCGACCAGCTCCCCCGGCGCGGCGGTGAAGGACACCCCGTGCAGCACTTCCTGCGCCGGCGCCTGGTCCAGCACCGCGACGTCCTCCAGCGAGGCCAGCGACACCTCGGACGCGGTCGGGTACGCGAAGCGCACGTCGTCGAACTCGATCGAGCGCGCTCCCGGCGCCAGCTCCACCGCGCCCGGCGCGTCGGCGACCATCGGTTCGATGTCCAGCACCTCGAAGACCCGCTCGAACGACACGAGCGCGCTCATCACGTCCACCCGAACGTTGGACAGCGCGGTCAGCGGCCCGTAGAGCCGGGACAGCAGCAGCGCCAGCGTCACCACGGTGCCGGCGTCCAGCCGGCCGGTGAGCGCGAAGTAGCCGCCGAGGCCGTACACCAGGGCCTGCGCCAGCGCGGCGACCAGCATGAGCGCGACGAAGAACATCCGCGCGTACATCGCCGACACCACGCCGATGTCCCGCACCCGAGACGCCCGGTCGGAGAACGACCCGGACTCCTGCGCCGGCCGGCCGAAGAGCTTGACCAGCAGCGCTCCGGAGACGTTGAAGCGCTCGGTCATGGTCGCGTTCATCGAGGCGTTCAGCCCGTACGACTCGCGGGTGATCGCCTGCAGCCGTACCCCGACCCGGCGGGCCGGCAGCACGAAGACCGGCAGCAGCACCAGCGACAGCGCGGTGATCTGCCAGGACAGCGAGAACATCACGGCAGCGGTGAGCACCAGCCCGATGACGTTGGAGACCACCCCGGACAGCGTTGAGGTGAACGCCTGCTGGGCACCGATGACGTCGTTGTTCAGCCGGCTGACCAGCGCCCCGGTCTGGGTACGGGTGAAGAACGCGAGCGGCATCCGCTGCACGTGGTCGAAGACCCGGGTGCGCAGGTCGAAGATCAACCCCTCGCCGATGCGCGCCGAGTACCACCGCTGGGCGAGCGACAGGCCTGAGTCGAGAACGGCGAGCCCGGCGATGACCAGCGCGATCCGGACCACGGTGCCGGCCGTGCCGTGGCTGGTGATCACGTTGACCACCCGGCCGGCGAGCACCGGGGTGACCACCCCGATGATCGAGCTCGCCACCACGGTGAGCAGGAAGACCGCGAGATCCCGCTTGTACGGCGCGGCGAAGGCGGCGATCCGGCGCGCGGTGCCCGGGGCGAGCTGCTGCCGGGCCATCGCCGGGTCCCGCCGGTACGACGACATCAGCTGCCACGCGTTGTGCCCGCCGGGCATCGTCATCCGGTCACCTCCCCCACCGGCCAACCCAGCTCGACCGGTCGCGCTTCCCCGGCTCCGCCCTCAGCGAACACCACCGGCGGCAAGGTCGGCCAGCCGGCGCAGCTGGGCGGCCCGCTCGGCCGCCTCCTGGTCGTCCCGGGACCGCCCGGCGGCGCCGAGCAGCAGCGCCTTGGTCTCCACCACCGCGTCCCGCGGCGGGGCGAGCAGCGCGGCCACCAGGTCCGCGGTGGCGGCGGCCAGCTCGGCCCGGGGCACCACCACGGTGGCCAACCCCAGCCGCAGCGCCTCCTGCGCGCCGACGCGGCGGCCGGTGACGCACAGCTCGAGCGCCCGGGAGTAGCCGACGGTCTCCACCAGCGGCGCGGTCCCACCGAGGTCGGGCACCAGGCCGAGGCCGGTCTCGGCCATCGCCAGCTGCGCGTCGTCGGCGAGCACCCGCAGGTCGCAGGCCAGCGCCAGCTGGAAGCCGGCACCGATCGCATGCCCCTGCACCGCGGCCACGGAGACCAGGTCGGGGCGGCGCAGCCAGCCGAAGCCCTCCTGGAAGCCGCGGATCGTCGCGTCCCCCCGCTCCGGCGGCAGCGCCGCCAGCTCGGCCAGCCCGGGGGTCCCCGGGATGCCGCCGGCCGAGAACGCCGCCTTGTCCAGCCCGGCGGAGAAGGCGCGCCCCTCGCCGCGCACCACCACCACCCGGACGTCGCCCGGCAGCGACCGGCCGGCCTCGCGCAGCGCCGTCCACGTGTACGGCGTCTGCGCGTTGAGCCGGTCGGGTCGGTCGAGCACCACGGTGGCGAGCGGCCCCGCCCGCTCCACTCGAACCCCGGACCAGTCCGTCCGTTCCGGGTCCAGCGCCGAGTCGGCCGTCTCCCCCGTGAACGAGCTGGCCAGGGCTAGCTCTTCTTCCGTCGGGTCGCGCCGCCGCGGCCCCGCAGGGTCGTTCCGGACTCGGTCAGGATCCGGTGCACGAATCCGTACGACCGCCCGGACGACTCGGCCAGCGCACGGATGCTCTGCCCCGAGTCGTACTTCTTCCGCAGGTCCGCCGCGAGCTTGTCGCGGGCCTGACCCGTGATGCGGGCGCCCTTCTTGAGCTCTGCCACTCCTCGACCCTCCGTCGCCTGGGTGTGGGGTCCACCGGGGGTTATTACCCCGCAGCTACCCCATGATCACCCAGGGCAGCGATCAGCACCACTCGGCCACCGGATCCAGCGAAAAGATCCGATCTCCCGCGAGCCTGAGCCGCCGCCCGGACGGGGCGCCTCGGGCGCCGCCTTAGGCTCGCGGGGTGACCGAGCTGCTGCCCCTGACCGACCGGACCCGGCTCACCCGGCTGGGCTCGCTGCAGTCGCGGGACCGCCGGGTCCTGCACGAGGTGCTCGACGCCGGGCTCGTCGCGCATGTCGCCGGAGTGGTCGACGGCGGCCCGGTGGTGCTGCCGGTCGCGTACGCGCGGGACGGCGACCGGCTGCTGCTGCACGGCTCCACCGGCGGCGGCCTGCTCCGCCGGGCGGCCGCGGCCGCCCCGCTGTCGGTCGCGGTCACCCTGCTGGACGGGCTGGTCCTGGCCCGGTCGCTGTACGACTCGTCGATGAACTACCGGTCCGCGGTCGTCTTCGGCCGGGCGACGGTACTGCCGGCCGCCGAGAAGGCCGCGGCGCTCCGGTTGCTGTCCGAGCGGCTGCTGCCGGGACGGTGGGACGAGGTCCGGGCGCCGACCGCCCGGGAGCTGGCCGCGACGCTGGTGCTCGCCCTGCCGCTGGCGGAGGCGTCGGTGAAGGTCAGCGCCGGGCCGCCGAGCGACTCCGCCGACCCGCCGCTGGACGTCGCCGGCACCTGGGCCGGGGTGCTGCCGGTGCGGCTGACCACCGGACCGGCCGAGCCGGCGCCGGACGTCCCGGCCGGGCTGCCGGTCCCGCCGTCCGTCGCGGCCGCCGCCGAGCGGATCGCCCGGCACGCACCGTGTGAGTGAGGCCCCGTACGCGTGAGGCCCCGCACTCGTGTGGCTCTGCCCGCCTGAGGCTGCATGGGCTCCCGGATCGTCCCGCCCGCAGCTAGTGTGGCGCGATGACCGCCGAGGAGCGCGGCCTGAGGCGGGTGCTCACCACTCGGGACCTCGCTGTCTACTACCTGTCCTCGCTCGTCGGTGCCGGGGTGCTGGTGGTGCCCGGCATCGCGCTCGAGGTGGCCGGGCCGGCGTCGCTGCTCGCCTGGGTGATCCTGTCGCTGGCGTCGCTGCCGATCGCGCTCACCTTCGCCCGCTTCTCCGCCCGCTACCCGAGCGCCGGCGGCGTCAGCTTCCTGGTCCGGACCGCGTTCGGCTGGCGGCCGGGCGCGATGATCGGGCTGTTCCTGCTCTTCCTCAACCTGGCCACCAACCCGATCCTCGGGCTGGCCGCGGCCCGCTACCTGGCGGCACTCTTCGGCTGGCAGGACCAGGGCGCGGTCCTGCTCGCCGGCTTCGGGGTGATGAGCCTCGGGGTGCTCACCAACATGCTGGGCATCCGGGTGGCCTCCCGGGTGCAGTTCGCGCTGGTCGCCTCGCTCGTGGTCGGGCTGGTCACGGTCGCCGCCGTCTCCGCGCCCGCCGCCGACGTCGACCGGCTCACCCCGTTCGCGCCGAACGGCTGGTGGGCGGTCGGCGCCGCGATCGTGGTCTGCTTCTTCTCCTTCTTCGGCTGGGAGAACGTCGCGCACGCCGCCGAGGAGGTGCAGGACCCGGAGCGCAGCTACCCGCGCGCCGCGCTGGTCGCCGCTTCCGGGCTGGGCCTGCTCTACTGCACGCTGGCGCTGATGCTGGCGCTGGTCGTGCCGGCGGACGCGGCCACGGACAAGAACGCGGTGCTCTCGGCGATGCTGGAGCTCAGCCACGGCGAGACCGCGGCCCGGGTCGGCGCGGCGCTCGCCGTCGCGCTGCTGGTGATCACCACCAACGCCTGGGTGCTGGGTGCGTCCCGGCTGCTGTTCGCGATGTCGCGGGACGGAGCGGTCCCGCGCCGGCTGTCCCGGGTATCCGGCCGGAACGGGGCACCGCTCGCCGCGCTCACCGTCGCCGGGGTCTGCTACGGCATCGACTTCCTGGTGCTGCGGCTGATCGGCGGCGACGAGAGCTCGCTCGTGCCCTTCACCGCCGCGTCGATCCTGGTGGTCTACCTCGCCACCTTCCTGGCCGGCCTGCGGCTCTTCCCGGACCGGCGCACCCGCACGCTCTGCGCGGTCGCGCTCGCCGCGGTCACCGCTTTCCTGCACGTCGGCGGCCTCGCGTCGCTGCTGGCCCTGCTCGCCTTCGCGGCGACGGCCGGCTACGTCCTGCTCCGCGGGCGGGCCCTGCAGCCGGCGGCGGGCCCGCTGGGCGCTGTGGGCGGCGCCGCGGACGAGCCGCCGGCCCCGGCGCAGGCGGAGACACCGGCACCCTGAGGCCGCCGCCGCACCGGTCCCCCGCTCCGGGGCCAGGCTCAGCCGGGCGGCGCGGGCGGCCGGGCCCGTTCCGGCTCGCCGCCGGTCAGCGCCGCCAGCAGCGGCCGGGCCCGTTCCGGCTCCTGCGCGGCCACGCCCAGCAGGCAGTGCGCCGCCGTCGCGGCGTCGAACGTCTCCAGCCGCAGCGCCCGCTCCGCGCGGGTCAGGTCGAGGCGGGCCAGCTCCGCCGGCAACGCCCCGGCTGCCGAGCCGGACAGCCGGTCGGCGGCCCAGTCCCGGAACGCCTCGTAGCCGGCCCGGGTGAAGTCGCTCTCGTACGGGGCCGGCCGGTCCCAACACAGGTAGAGGCGCACCAGCGCCGGGTCCTCGGTGGCGAGGAAGTCCGTCGCCCACACCGCGTGGCCCCGGCTGGTGGAGAACTTCAGGCCGTCCAGCCGGTAGAACTCGTTGACGACCAGGCCGCCCAGCACGCCGGTCGGCACCCCGGCGGCGGCGAGCACGGCCGGGGTCAGCACCCCGTAGTAGAACGCGTTGTCGAAGCCGAGGAAGTGCCACAGCCGGTCCACCGCGGACCAGCCGGTGACGCAGCGGGCGACGTCCCGCCCGTCGGACAGGGTGCCCAGCTCCCGCGGCACCGCGTAGAGGTAGCCCAGCGCCATCTCGACCCAGACGTCGATGCGGTCACCCGGCCGGCCTGGCGCTCCGCCGGACGTCGTCGGGATGCCCCAGTCGGAGGGGTACGCCAGCGGCACCTCGGGCAGGCCTTCGGCGAGCATCCGACCGATCAGCCCGCGCACCCGCGGGGACAGCTCGGCCCGGGCCCAGGCCTCGCACAGCTGCTCGCGGTGCTCCTCCATCCGCAGCACCGGCAGCCGGGCGGCGACCACCCGCGGGGCGCCGCCGCAGACCGTGCACACCGGGTCGACCAGGTCGACCGCCGCCGCGTAGCTGCCGCACCGCTCGCAGGCGCCACCGGCCGCGCCGTCGCCGCAGACCCGGCACCTGCCGGCCACCCAGGCGTGGTGCAGCGTCCGGTCGCAGCCGGAGCACACCGCGAGCGGCACGTCGTCGACCGCGACCGCCTTGCTGTCCACCAGCTCGGCCAGCAGGGCGGCGACGGAGTCCCGGTAGTCGGCGTCAGCCGCCGGGTCGAGCAGCAGGTCGTAGGAGACCCGGGCGAGCCGGAACGCGGACCTGATCTGGTCGCCGTAGTCGGCCAGCACCTCGCCGGCCGGGCGGTCCTCCTGCCGCGCCTTGGCCGGCACGTAGTTCTGGTGGACGTCCAGCCCGCAGACCGCCAAAACGTCATCGCCGCGGCCCCGGGCCGCCCGGACGGCGACGTCGCCGCCGATGTACGGGCCGGACAGGTGGCCGACGTGCAGCGGGCCGTTGGGGGTGGGCGGCGGGGTCACCACGACGGTCGCGCCACCCCGGCCGGGCATCAGGCGCCCCGACCCGGCCGGTCCGACCCGGCTGTCCGGGCCGGCCGCCGGACGACCTCGGCCGGCCCGCTCGCGAAGGTCTGCATGGTTCCTCCCCGAGACGGTCGGCGGGACGGGCCCATGCCGCCGCCGGCGGCTCCGGCGCACCGACGGCGACGCTGTTCCCACCCGGCCGGCAACGTCCTGCATTCGACCGGAGTGTGCCGGCTCTGCTCAGGCGAGCGCAACCAGGTCCGCGAGGTCGTCGGACCAGGCGTCCTCGTCCCCGTCCGGCAGCAGGATGACCTTCTCCGGCCGCAGCGCCGCCACCGCACCCTCGTCGTGCGTGACGAGGACCACGGCCCCGGTGTAGGTGGCCAGCGCGGACAGCACCTGGTCGCGCGAGACCGGGTCGAGGTTGTTCGTCGGCTCGTCGAGCAGCAGCACGTTCGCCCCCGAGGTGACCAGCGCGGCCAGCGCCAGCCGGGTCTTCTCCCCGCCGGACAGCGTGCCGACCCGCTGGTCGACCGCCTCGCCGGAGAAGAGGAACGCGCCCAGCACGCGGCGCAGCTCGCCGTCCGAGGACTCCGGCGCCGAGGACCTCATCGTCTCCAGCACCGTCCGGTCCACGTCCAGCGTCTCGTGCTCCTGGGCGTAGTAGCCGAGCCGCAGTCCGTGCCCGGCCACCACCCCGCCGGTGTCGGCCGGCTCCACGCCGGCCAGCAGCCGCAGCAGCGTGGTCTTGCCGGCACCGTTCAGCCCGAGCACCACCACCCGGGAGCCACGGTCGACCGCCAGCGAGACGTCGGTGAAGACCTCCAGCGACCCGTACGACTTGGACAGGCCGTCCGCGGTCAGTGGAGTGCGCCCGCAGGGCACCGGGGTCGGGAAGCGCACCCGGGCCACCCGGTCGGTCTTGCGCTCCCCCTCGGTGCCGGCCAGCAGCCGCTCTGCCCGCCTGGCCATCTGCTGCGCGGCGGTCGCCTTGGTCGCCTTGGCCCGCATCCGGTCGGCCTGGGCGAGCAGCGCGCCGGCCTTCTTCTCCGCGTTGGCCCGCTCCCGGCGGCGCCGCCGCTCGTCCTGCTCGCGCTGCAGCAGGTACGCCTTCCAGCCCACGTTGTACACGTCCGCCTCGGCCCGGATCGCGTCCAGGTGCCAGACCTTGTTCACCACCCGGTCGAGCAGCCCGACGTCGTGGCTGATCACCACCACACCGCCGCCATGGCCGCGGAGGAAGTCGCGCAGCCAGCTGATCGAGTCGGCGTCCAGGTGGTTGGTCGGCTCGTCCAGCAGCAGCGTCGGCGCCCCGGAGAACAGGATGCGGGCCAGCTCGACCCGGCGCCGCTGGCCGCCGGACAGGGTGCCCAGCGGCTGGGCGAGCACCCGGTCGGGCAGCCCGAGGTTCGCGCAGATGCGGGCCGCCTCGCTCTCCGCCGCGTACCCGCCGAGCGCCGCGAACCGGTCCTCCAGCCGGCCGTACCGGCGGACCACCGCGTCCCGGGTGGCGTCGTCGGCGGCCTCGGCCAGCTCGAGCTGGGTCTTCTCCAGCTCGTGCAGCAGCTGGTCCAGGCCGCGGGCGGACAGCACCCGGTCCCGGCTGAGCACGGCGAGGTCGCCGGTGCGCGGGTCCTGCGGCAGGTAGCCGACCTCGCCGCGGCGCTCGACGGTCCCGCCGTACGGCTGGCTCTCGCCGGCCAGCACGCGCAGGGTGGTGGTCTTGCCGGCGCCGTTGCGGCCGACCAGGCCGATCCGGTCCCCGGGCTGCACCCGAAGGGTGGCGCCGGACAGCAGGATCCGGGAGCCGGCGCGCAGCTCCAGGGCGGTGGCGGTGATCATGGGAAGGCTTCCTCGGGGTGTCGGGATCCGGCCGGGGTCGATCGAGCGAGCCCGGCCTGATCAGGACGTTCGAGGAGTCACCAGGTCAGTGTACGGGCGGGCGTCACCCGTTTTTGCGCCGCGACGCCCGAGCCACGACGGGCCACCTCGGCGTCGGACAGCCCGGCCCGCAGCCGCCGATCGTGCGCGACCGCGGCCTCGCGCAGCCGGTGGAAAGCTCGATGCCGGCCGGGGTCAGCTCGACCAGGTGCAGTCGCCGGTTGTCCGGGTCGCGGCGCCGGGTGACCAGGCCGGCGGCCTCCATGCCAGGGGCGGCGGGCGGACGGCGACTTCCGCACCACGCACGTCTTCGTCCGCGCCGCGGACGGCGCGTGGCGGCTGGCCGGGCTGCACGTCGGCATGCTCGGCGGCCCGCCGCCGTTCCTCGCCGGCGGCGCCCCGCCGGCGAGCGGACCGGTCAGACGTTGAAGCCGAGGGCGCGCAGCTGCTCGCGGCCGTCGTCGGTGATCTTGTCCGGCCCCCACGGTGGCATCCAGACCCAGTTGATCCGGAAGTCCTTGGCCAGCCCGCCGCCCGGGCCGCCGGTCAGCGCCTCCCGGGTCTGGTCCTCGATCACGTCGGTCAGCGGGCAGGCCGCCGAGGTGAGCGTCATGTCCAGGGTGACGAAGCCGTCCTCGCCGACCTGCACGCCGTAGACCAGGCCCAGGTCGACCACGTTGATGCCGAGCTCGGGGTCGACGACGTCGCGCATGGCCTCCTCGACGTCGTCGACCGAGAGGGTCGCCTCGCTCATGTCCGCT
>JBJMII010000188.1:0-10830 GCA_045806925.1 Mycobacteriales bacterium | reverse complement strand
CCGTGCCACACACCGGTCACGGGCGTCGATGGCCAGGGGTACGGGCTGAGAGAGTCGACGATCGGGCGTGTCTGGCGGACTATGTCCTCGATTCGAGCACCGGCTCATCAGGTAGAAGTCGCTGAGATCACCGCGCTGCCCGCCACCAGCGGCAAATGGAGTCGACCGCGAACATCGCAGGTCTCATGGTCATGCCCGACATCACCAGCCTGGTGCTGGCGGCCAAGAAAGATCATCTGTCCAGGACATCCCGAGGAGCTCATGCGACCAGCTCATCCGTTCCCTGGTTCCGCGGCCACTCCACGAAGAGAAGATCATGGAACAGATTATCGAAGCGATCAGGGCGCGCGGCGCCCGCCAACAACCTCTGTGGGACGATGCGGAGAAGGTCCGCCGAGTGCGCGACGCCCTGGCATCCCGCCCCCCATTGGTCCGAAAAGCAGACGTGTTGCGGCTCCGCTCACACCTCGCGATGGTCGCGGCCGGTGGCGCCCTCGTCATCCAGGCCGGAGACTGCGCGGAAGACCCAGCGGAATGCTCGCGGAGCGACGTATGGCGCAAGTGCGCCGTCCTCGACCACCTTGCCGCGACACTGAAGATGGTCACACATCGGCCAATCCTACGGGTTGGCCGGATTGCAGGGCAGTTCGCCAAGCCTCGCACGGAGGCATTCGAGCGGGTCGATGGTATGGACCTTCCGGCATACCGCGGACACATGGTTAATGGGCCCGCGGCTGACGTGGCGAGTCGACACCCGGACCCGCTACGCATCGTGACTGGCTATATGGCGGCGAGCGAGATCATGGACCAGCTCGGCTGGCGTCAAGCACTCAGCTGCTCGGCGCATGAACCGATCGAGCCTCGGGTCTGGGCCAGCCACGAGGCCCTGCTCCTAGACTACGAGGTCCCCATGCGTCGAAAAGACCGCGGGGGGGATACGTGGCTCAGCTCAACGCACTGGCCGTGGATCGGGGAACGTACACGCCAAGTAGACGGTGCACATGTCGCGCTCTTGGCCGACGTCGTCAACCCGGTGGCGTGCAAAGTCGGTCCGCACGCAAACGCTCACGAGCTCGTCGCACTCTGCGAGCAACTCGATCCCGAGCAGGTACCAGGGCGGCTTACTCTCATCGCCCGGATGGGTGCAGATCTCGTCGCGGACCGACTGCCACCGTTGGTGCGTGCCGTGCGGGGCGCCGGCCATCCGGTGATCTGGCTCAGCGACCCCATGCATGGAAACACCGTCACCGACCCGGATGGCACCAAGTTCCGTATAGTGGAGACGATCAGGTCCGAAGTTCGTGAATTCCAGCTAGCCGTGGTCGGTGCCGGGGGTGTCGCCGGTGGGCTGCACCTGGAAACCACGCCCGACCAAGTCGCGGAGTGTCGAATGGAACCATCCGACAATGGTCTCTATTCGAGTCTCTGTGATCCCCGCCTCACGCTTGCTCAGGCAACATCGGTTGTCGCAGCGTGGCGGAATCTGTCTTGAGAACTCTTGAGTTGACCAGGAGTGCTTGATGTACATCGTGCAAGCACGACTCATGAAGCGATCAGCTCACGCCTCTTCAGCCATCTTCTCTGCAGCACTAAGGACCTTGATAGTCCCTCAAGATGGTATTGAGCACTTCTACATTGCCGCCGGCGGGACCGAGATCAAGGCTACGTTCTTCGTGTTGCTGCCCACGCTGGCAGAGGCTGAAGCGGCCACCTTGGGTGTTTGCGAAAGAGTTATCTCCAGCCCCGGTGAAGAGGGCAACTGGGCGGTCACCCATTGCATGGCAACTCTCGTTCCTCAAGCCGGTGACATGTTCATGTGTGGTGAGGACAAGCCGGACCGTTCCGGGCCCTAGTCCCGCCGGTCCGCTCTGCGATCACCGTGGCCGGCATTTCCGGCCCACTGCACCGGCATCTGACGGACCTGCGCCACGACAGCCTTCACGACTGAGCCTTTGCGCCGGTACCTGCGTGGATGATCAGACGCAGCGCCGCCGCGCCGTGTTCCGCCCGACACTCCGCACGCTGCGATGAGACCTGGCCCGGAGGATGAGACCTGGCTCCGAGCCGTCGCGCGGCGGCGGACGGTAGGTCGGCAGGTGGGACCGGGCTCGAGGCCGGGCACGTTTTCGCGCGCCGCAACAGGGTCAGCTTTGCGGCGGCGTCGTCAAGAGGCCGCGGCGAGGACGATGTGATAACTCCGCGAGACATGGCGGGGTGAGCCTGTCACTGCAGATGGCTCATTACCGGCAATACCGAGCCAACTGAGCCAACCCGGCGCATAGACCCCGTGCCCGGACACGGCGGATCTCCGATCTTCCGCAACCTCGCATCCTGTTCCTGCTGATAACGCCGACGAGCTGTCTCGCCTACAGGGAGGACTTAGTGACCATCGAAGCCTGCCCACAGACCGGCAGTGGGCTCGAAGCAGATCAGGGCGGCGCCCTGCTCTTGGCGATCGAAAGCCTACAGCCCGCGGACTCCCCCCGGCTCGGAGGCATCAGCCGAAAGCATGCGGAAGTCCTGGCCGAGTCCGAGGACGAGTTCCCGGCGGTCCTGGTGCAAAGAGGCACGATGCGGGTCATCGACGGGATGCATCGGATTCACGCGGCGCAGCTGAAGGGTCGTACGCACATAACCGCCCGTTTCGTAGACGTCGATGACGACGCCGCTTTCCTGCTCGCTGTCGAATCGAATATCACGCATGGTCTCCCGCTGTCTCTGGCCGATCGGAAGGCGGCGGCCGCGCGTATCATCCAGGCCAGCCCTTACTGGTCCGACCGCACTATCGCCAAGGCGTCCGGACTTTCCTGGAAAACGGTCGGGGTTCTCCGCAGGCGCGAACAGGCAGCCGTCGGAGTCGGCGACAAGCGGATCGGCCAGGACGGAAAGATCAGGCCGGTCAGCGGAGCGGCGGCGCGGCGGCTGGCCCGGGACTTGCTGGCCAACAACCCGAAAGCCTCGCTACGGGAGATCGCCAAGGCCTCCGGTGTGTCCGAGGCGACCGCACGCGACGTGCGTGACCGGCTGCGGCGCGGCGAGGACGTGCTCACTCCCGGACAGCTGCGCCAGCTCGCCGGGTCGCGCCCGGCGCCGTCGACTCAGGGCACGCAGCGCCCACAGCCGGTCGGCACGGCTCGTCTGTACAGACTCGAAGCAGGCGCCGATTCACTTCTCGACAAGCTCAAGGTGGACCCGTCGCTCAAGTATTCCGACGCGGGACGCATACTGCTGCGCCTGCTGAATGCCCGGCCGTCCTCGCTGCCGACCCGGCAGGTGATCACGGCGTTGCCATCCCATTGCCTGAGCACGATGGCGCAGGTGAGCCGCCAGATCGCAAGGGAGTGGATGGATCTCGCCACCATCATCGAGAAACGCGACCTGGCCGAAACCAGGCCGAACGAAGGAATAGTATGAGTCACACCTCAGCAGAGGCTCCAGTTCCTCGCGCGCTCGTACGTCGGCAAGGCCTACCAGGTAGCGGCCGGACGATACGGCACGATCACGATCCGACCGTGCTGCAGGTGAGCGTCGGCGACTCGCTCGGCGGGTGCGCTGCGGTGGTGCGCGACGAGATGGCGCATTTCAAGGCTGAGGGCTGGGCTCCGACCTGGTGCCATGCGACGCCCACCGGTGCGGCAATGGTCGCTGCGCAAATCCTCGACCCTTGCGTGGCTGGCAGCACGGACATGACGTTCGACCTCGACAGCGTACGAACCGGGATCGAGGCATACCAGGACCGGTTCGGCCAGGATCTGGCGTCGGGAGATCCGGTTGACGTGATGATCCTGCATGACCCGATGTGCCTGACGCTGGCGCCGTACGCACGGCGGCGCGCCCGCATAGTGGCCTGGCGCTGTCACCTGGGCCACGCCGCGCCTACCGAAGCGGCCGCGAAGGCGCAAGTAGCGCTGGCGCCGTACCTGGATCATGTCGATGTCATAATATTCGCCGACCGGTCGCTGGTCTGGCCGGCTCTGCAGTCCGACACTCGAGTCGCCACCATTCCGCCAGGAACCGACCCGGCATCGTTGAAGAACCGGGCACTTGCACCGGACGTCCTCGATGAGTTGTGGTCGTCGCTCGTCCGCGGCCACCCCTTCCCGGATGTCGACCTGCCGATCCGCCCAGGCGCACCGGGTGGCGATCAGCTCGCCCGCTGTGGCTCACCCAGGTCAGGCGACCTCGACACGCCCTTCGTCCTTCAGGTGGCGCGGTGGGATCCGCTCAAGGGCAACCTCGGTGTGCTGGCAGGGTTCGCGGCCCTCGCACGATCCCACACTGACCTGGAGCTGGTGCTACTCGGCCCTCGGATAGACCCACAGCACAGCTACCCGACGGACCGGGCCGTCTGGGATCAGCTCGTGGCAGCGCGCGAAATGCTCGAAATACCAATACGGCGGCGCGTCCACCTGTGGCGGTTCACCAGACAGGAGCGGATGGTCGAGGACGTGCTCATCAATGTTGCGCAGCGAAAAGCTGACACCGTGGTCCAGAACAGCCGCCGGGAGACTTTCTGCCTGACCATGGCGGAGGCGATGTGCAAAGGCGCAGTCGTCGTGGGATCGGACGCGGATGGGATCCGACTGCAGATCGGCCACGACGTGAACGGCTTGCTGACGCCATACTCGGACGGCGGCAGCCTCGCCTGGGTCGAGACCGTCCACCGGGCCCGTACGGACATAGCCGGGCGCAGACGCTGGCGCCAGAACGCCACGAACTCGGTCCACGAGCGATTCACACTGGCCCAGGCGATGCGCCGCCAGATCGGCATATTCGAGGCTATCTCCGGGCAGGCGTCCCGTTGATGGAGTGGGCAGGTAGATGTCAAGGTGGGTGCCGGCGACGAACGCGTACAGTCTGCCAAACCGGCCGCTACGTGCCGGATCACGTGTCTGGCCGCCCAGGTTCCCGGTCGCCGGGACCGACAGCGCCACTGCGGCGGCGTTCTGCGATCCGCCGGCCACCATCCTGCCGACGCCCGGACTACCGAAGGAAACTGAGTGGGGAAAGGCGTGCACGCGGCGACAATCGCGGCACCCGGAGGTACCGATGAAAGTTCTGGCCATCTCGCCGCATCTGGACGACGCGGTGGTGTCGGCCGGCGGCAGGATCTTTGACCTGACCGCGAGCGGTCACGAGGTCCTGGTCTGGACCATGTTCGCAAGATCCGCATTCCCGCCGTACTCGCCGTTGGCGCAAGCGCTGCACGAGCTGTGGAAACTGCCGCACGATCCGGTTGGCGTCCGGCGGCGTGAGGATGTGCGCGCGGTCACCCGCCTCGGTGCCGAGCCGCGGCAGGCTGAGTTCCTCGACGCCATCTATCGACGTGACCCTGCAGGCTGGCAGTTCGCTGAGGGGAGCTCCCTCTACTCGCCGAGCAAGGATGCCGGCCTGCACGCGAGACTGTGCCGGGCAGTTCGCGTGGCGCTGTCGACACGGCCGGACCTGGTACTGACCGCCGCGGCGATCGGCGCGCATGTCGATCATGTTGCGGTACGTGATGCGGTGCTCACGGCCTGCCAGGATCCGGGCGTCCCCGTCCAGCTCTGGCAGGACCTGCCATATTCTGCCCGGACCAGCCAGCCGCCGGGAGTCCCGCCCGGCGCGTGCCTCGGCACCCCAGAGCGGATTCCTATGAGCAGCGCGGGCTGGCTCGCCAAATGCGCCGCCGTGGCCTGTTACGAGTCCCAGCTTTCTGCGCTCTGGCCAGGGCATGCCGACTTCCAAGTCCCGCTCGCGGCACATGCGCGGACGGCCGGGAAACCCGCCGCTGGCTTCGCCGAGACGTTCTGGCCGGTGCGATGGAAGACCCAGCCCGTCCCTGCCGAACATGCCGGACAACGCCAACGGCCCGGATCCCTGATCGCTGGTGGCCACGTCCGATACGACAGCGACGGCGACGACGCGATCGCCGCCAACTCGCCACGCTGCTGACACAACTCATTTCGATGACAGCACCGGTGTCATTCTTTCTGGTCCCGGCCGGCGTGCTCACGGCCCGGCCAATTGACCCTCCGTGTCATGACCATGCAAATGCAGGGTCGTGACACCGGAGCCTCTCGCGCGGTGCCGGAAGGTCGTCGACAATCGCAGGTGCGACCGGCTCCCCATTACCGGAAGGGGCAAGAGTCAAATGAACAGTAGAATGGCAGAGCACGCCACGACCGTCCCTTGCGCAGTCATCCACCCCACCGCGGCCCGGCCCGGGTCCGGGAAGGACGCGGAGTCGAATGGGTGGGGACTCCGCTGAATCCGCCCTGGAGCGTCGAGGCGCAGTGCGACACCCCGCTGAGCGCCCGCGCGTGGCGCGCCGCCCGGGACAGGCGCTGCGGTGAAGTGACCGGACCGGCGGTCAGCAGTGCGGGTCCAGCTCCTCGACGAGGACGAACCGCAGGCCGCGCGCGCGGACGCCCTCGATGATCGAGGGCAGTGCGGCGGCGGTCTGGGACCGGTCGCCGCCCCCGTCGTGCAGCAGGATGACCGATCCGGGACGCACCTGGTCGAGCACCCTGCGTGCGATGACGTCGGCCCCGGGGAGGGCCCAGTCCGCCGCCTCGACGTCCCACAGCACGGTCGTCAGCTTCTCGTCGCCGAGCCAGCCGACCACCTCCGGGGTCCGAGACCCGTAGGGCGGCCGGAACAGCGCGACGGGGCGTCCTGCCGCCCGCTCCAGCGTCTGCGAGGTCCGCCCGACCTGTTCGCGCAGTCCGTCGCGCGCCAGGTCGGGCAGATAGGCGTGCGACCAGGTGTGGTTCGCCACCGCGTGCCCCGCCGCGGTGATCCGGGAGATCTCGCCCGGCAGCTCGCAGGCGTTCAACCCCACGCAGAAGAAGGTCGCCGGAACCCCGTAGCGGTCCAGCACGTCGAGCACCTGGCCGGTGTAGGGGGGATGCGGCCCGTCGTCGAAGGTGAGGGCGACGACCGGCATGTCCCGGTCTCCGTGGTCGAACCAGCGACCAGCCTCCCGGAGCGGCCGTTCGGCCTGCGCGCTGGCGGAGATTCCGGACAGGAGCTCCGAGATCCGCCCGGTGAGCGTCCCGCCGTCGATGCGCAGCCGGGTCAGCGCCGACAGGTCGCGTCGCGCTGCCTCGGCCAGGGCGTCGGCGCCCACCGATCCGAAGGACGGCGGATCGGGCAGCGTCCAGGGATCGGCGCGGTACACCCTGAGCCCGGCCGCCATCATGCCGCCGTCCAGGATGCCGTTGGTGCTCTCCACCACCACGACCAGATCGCCGTCCGCCTGGTCCGCGACCCGCCGCAGGTGCGCCACCAACGCGTCGCGCTCGGCCGCGCGGTAACCGGTCGCCGGAGCGTTGGCCCGACCCTCGTCGCCGCGGAAACAGACTTCGTATCCGCGGGCGTGCCAGGCGACACCGACGTACAACATGGTGCTCCTCTGCTCGGTTGGGGGCGGGACCGCTCAGCGCGGGCGGGCCCAGGGCAGGTGCGCGCGGTTGGCCTCGACCAGCAGGCCGGCGAGTCTCTCGGCCGTGTCGGTCTGGCCGACCAGAGGGTGGGCCAGCAGCGCGTCGGCCACCCGCGCCCGACCGCCGCGCACGGCAGCCTCCAGCGCCAGGGTCTCGTAGGCGGCCACATGGGCGATCAGCCCGGCGAACAACGGCTCCATCGGGCGGACCGGCAGGGCGGTCGCGCCGCCGGAGCCGATCCTCGCCGGAACCTCGACGATCGCCTCGTCGGGCAGGAAGGGCAGCGCGCCATCGTTGCGCAGGTCGACCACCTGAACGTCGCCGCGGTCGCCCGTCAGGGAGGCGATCAGGGCGACCGCCGCCTCGGAGTAGAACGCCCCGCCCCTTCTGCTGAGCGGCTCCGGCCTGGTGTCCACGGCCGGGTCGGCGTAGATCCGCAGCAGCTCGGCCTCCAGGTCCGCCACCGCGTCCGCGCGCGGCCGCCCCTCGCGTTGCTCGGCCACAACCTTGTCGTGGGCGTAGAAGAAGCGCAGGTAGTACGAGGGCACCGCGCCGAGGCGCCGGACCAGCTCCACCGGCAGGCCGCTGCCGGAGGCCAGCTCCTCGCCGTGCGCGTCGAGCAGGCCGGGCAGCACGTCGGCGCCGTCCAGGTACACCGCCCGCACCCAGGTCAGGTGGTTGAGGCCGACATGGTCCAAGGTCACGCGTTCGGGCACCGCGCCGAGCAGGGTGGCGCAGCGGCGCTGGAACCTGATGGCCACGTTGCACAGCCCGATCGCACGGTGACCGGCGTCCAGCAGCGCCCTGGTCACGATGCCCACCGGGTTGGTGAAGTCGATGATCCAGGCGTCCGGGGCCTTCGCGCGCACCTGCTCGGCGATGTCCAGCACCACGGGGACCGTGCGCAGCGCCTTGGCCAGACCGCCGGCGCCGATGGTCTCCTGGCCGACGCGCCCGCACTGGTGCGGCAGCGTCTCGTCGATGTGCCGGGCCGCCTGACCGCCCACCCGCAGCTGGATCAGGACGGCCTGGGACCCGGCCACGCCCCCGGCGACCGACGCGGTCGGCACGACCCGGGCGGGGTGTCCGGCGCGCTTGAGCATGCGCTCGGCCATCCCCGCCACCGTGTCAAGGCGGCCGGCGTCTGGATCGATCAGCGTGATCTCGGTGAGCGGAAGCTCGGTGCGCAGCCGGATGAACCCGTCGATGAGTTCGGGCGTGTAGGTCGACCCGCCGCCGACGACCGCGACCTTCACCGTGCCGCCCCCGAGCGGGCCGACGCGTCGGTCGCGACCTCGTCGGGCAGCACGACCCCGCGGGCCACCCGCCGGGCCTCGCGCAGCACGATGTCCCGGTGGCGTTCACCGAGCCGCAGGACGCCCGGGGCCGCCCGCCACCGCATGTAGGGGATCACGATGCTGAACTTCAGGCCGTCCATGTCGCTCCTTGCGCGGTCCGCCATGACCGGGGATGGGTCGTGGAAAGGCTGGTCAGCCGCCTGACAGTCCGGCGGCGAAGCCCGTCTCCGCCAGGTCGGTCGTCTCCGTCGCGTACGTGCTGAGCAGCGACCCGGGCAGGGAGAGCCAGGAGCTGGCGCCGATCGCGAGGGTGTGCAGTCCCGCGCGCGTGATCGGGGGCTCGTCGGGGAGGTGGCCAGGCCCCGACAGCACGCGCACCGGCACACCGCCCGCCCGCAGCACCGTTCCCATCAGGAACGCCGTCACCCACAGCGAGAACACGAACAGCTCGCCCAGGTCGTCCCTCGCCTTCTGCAGCCGCGGGACGTGGGCGGTGAGCCGGTCGAAGGAGCCGCGCAGGCCCCCGGCGTCGAGGCCGAACGGCTCGGCCATGTCCGTCCACGGCCGCTGGATCCACTGCCGGCGGCCGCGCTGCGAGACGCGTACCAGCGTGAGCGCGCGGCCCTTGTTCATCCAGGGGCAGAAGTCGATCGAGTGCGCCAGCGCCTCATGGGAGTCGTGGTAGGCGGCCTCCATCGTGAACCACACCGCGCGGCGCTCGCCGTGCAAGACGTTCCCGGCGACGCTCTCCAGGCTGCCGTGCTCGACGAGGCTGGGCACCGAGACGTAGGCGTCGATGTCGCGGGTGTCGAGGAACTCCCGCATCACTTCGTCGTCGTCGCGCCACCAGGCGCTGTGCGCCGTGGCGAACTCGACGTAGTCCTCGATGTGCCGGGCGGGCAGGACGACGGCGAGCGTCGGGAAATACTCGCTGCCGATCTCGTCGACCCAGGTGGCGCCCGCCGCTCCGGCCAGCCGGATCGCGGCAGCGTTCCGGGCGCTCCAGTTGGAGTAGAACGCAAGAGCGGCGTCGGGGAACAGCCGGACGGCCGAGTCGACGCGACGCAGGAACGCCTCCGACAACTCGGCGTCGTCCTGGACCACCAGGTGGTGGGTGGCCCGGGCGTCGACGGCGCGCCACGAGCGGATGGCCGTCCGGAGCGGGCTCTGCTGGGCCGTCGGTGCCGGGTCGGTGACGATTCGGGCGCCGTCCAGGCGCCGCGCGAGAGCAAGAGCCTCCCGGGCGCGCTTGGGGTGGCTCATGATGGCGATGCTGATGCGAGGTTCGGTTGGCATCTCACCCGCCTGTCTCAGATATGCGTGCCCGAGTGTGCCCAGCGCTGGCGACTTTGTCGATACGATCGAAACTAATTGTCACGCCGGGCATCATCTGGTTACGGTGCTGCGGCCGGTTGCCGTCTGACATGGCGGAGGGAGCCGCCCGTGACGGCGTCCGACCCGACCGCGCCGGGACGGGCTGTCACCCTGCTGCCATCGCATCCTGCTGTCAGCCATTGCTCTCGCGACGGCAGCGGGTGCTGCTGCAGAATCGAAATCGACGCCGCCGTCAGGACGACCTGCGGCGAAAGCCGACTGCGGGAATAACGGCGACGGGAGCTGGCCATGTCGCGAACGCAGGGGATGACGTTGCCGAAAGGCGCCGTCGACGACGCCGCGTCCTCCCCCGGAATGGTCGCGGGACGATGGCTGTTCGCCGGTCCCGCCGAGACGGTGAGCGACGACCTTTATGCTGTGGTGGAACGCGGCACCGTTTCCCGAAGCCGCACCACGGTGACGCTCGGCGCCGGGACGAAAGTGTCTGGCAACACCTATTTCGGCAGGTTCCCCGCGACCTACTGGCAGCGCTACACGACGGTGCGCCAGGTCCGGCTCGAACTGACCGTGACGGGCAGCGGCCGGCTGTCGGTGGCCGCCTCCGACCTCAACGGCTTCGCCAAGGTGGTGACGGCGCGCACCGTCCGCGACGCCCACCGGCAGCAGCTCGTCCTCGTCGCGGTCCTGACCCGGTTCGCCGACGGTGGCGCGCTCTGGCTCGACCTGGAGACCGCCGAGGGACAGCGGCTGACCGTCGCGGACGCCCGGTG
>JBJMII010000187.1:0-24086 GCA_045806925.1 Mycobacteriales bacterium | reverse complement strand
CGCGGGGAAACCGCGGTCGAACGCCGAGTCGTCGGGGGTGGGCGGGTCGTGGGGGGGTGGGCGGGTCAGCCGACGGCCACCAGGGCCGCCGACCCGCCGGTCATCAGTGGCTCTCCGCGGTGGTCGCGGCAGCCGGGCCGACCGGCGGCTGACCGGCCGACCGGGTGTGCACGACCCGGTAGGTGTTCCACTCGTGCACGGTGACGAGCGTGTCCAGCCGAGCCTGGGCCTCCCGGCGTGCCGGCGGCTGGTCGGCCTCGGGGACGATCCGGTACGCGTCGTAGGACTCCTTGTCGTCCCACTGCGAGTAGACGACGACGAAGGCGCCGTCGTAGCCGCGGGCGCCGACCCCGCGCAGCACGCTGTGCGATCGGTAGCCGGGTGTGGCCAGCAGCCAGTCCTGCGCGGACAGCAGCTCCACCAGCTGGTCCTGGTCGGAGTCGGCGACGCCGTAGAAGTCGATCACCGTGTAGTCGTCCCGCCCGGGGGAGACCGCGGTGACGTCGCCCTGCGACGGGTGCCGCTGGGTGGAGACGACCTCGGTCTGCAGCAGCTTCATCCAGGTGGACAGCTCGCCGAACAGCGGGACCGTGGCGTGCTTGAACTTCTCCCCCTCGTACCGGAGCAGCAGGTCCTCCCGGCTCCGCCACTGGATGAAGTTCGCCGTCCCCAGCTTGTCCTGTCCGCTGTGGACGGTGCTGGAGATCCAGCCGGGGAACCCGGCGGTGTCCACAATGGAGCGCATCTCGTGCAGCAGCCGCTGCTGCTTCTCCGGCGCGTCGGTGCGGAACAGGTTGAGGACGGTCAGGTGCCGGTCCTCCGCGGAGATGGTGGGCATTCTTCCTCGCTTCCGGGTTGCGTGCTTTCGGGTTGCCGTGCGGTCCGGGGCGGACCGGTCAGCCGGCTCGGCCGAACCAGCGGGCCAGGGCGTCCGGGAGGCTGAGGGCACTAAGGTCCCTGAGGGCCGGCACGTTGGCCGGCCGGACCCATGCCAGGTAGCCGTCCGGGCGGACCAGCACAGCCGCGACGCCGTCGAAGGGCGCCGGGTCGCCGGACGGGTGTGGCGCCGCGGTCACCGTGTCCACCCGGTCGGCCCAGGGGGATGCCTCGTGCCGCAGCCGCGGGTCGTCGGCGAAATCGAGCAGCACCCCGCGCCCGCGGTGCAGCTGCTGGTAGACCGTGGCCGTGCCGGCCCCGCCGAAGTCGCCGACCAGCTCCTGGTCCGGCACCCGGCGACCGAGCAGTGGGTGGTCGCCGGGGCCGACGTCGTAGCGGATGTCCAGCCCGGTCACCATGCCGACCAGGTGCCGCTGGACGTCCGGGTAGCCGACCAGCTCGGTGAAGACCTCGCGCAGCGGCTGCATCTCCTCGTCGCCGAGGTAGAGGATCCGCTGGGCCAGCGTGTTGGTGATCACCCGCGCGCCGACCGGGTGCCGCTCGCGGTGGTAGGTGTCGAGCAGGCCGGCGGGCGCGTAGCCGTGCACCTCCGCGGCGAGCTTCCAGCCGAGGTTCACCGCGTCCTGGATGCCGGCGCTCATCCCCTGCCCGCCGATCGGCAGGTGCACGTGCGCGGCGTCGCCGGCGAGCAGCACCCGGCCGCGCCGGTACTCGCTGGCCTGCCGGCTGGAGTCGGTGAACCAGCTGACCCACAGCGGCTGCCCGCCGTGCACCGACTCGCCGGTCAGCCGCTCGAAGGCGTCCGCCACCTCCGCGAAGGTCGGCGGCTGCTGGCTCTTCCGGACGCCGGCCTTGCGCTCGTAGACCGCGATGCGCCGCGCGTCCGGGCCGAGCGGCAGCACCATCACCATGCCGCCGGGCACCCGCTCGCCGGAGAAGCGCACCGGGAGCCGGCAGTTGGCCACGTCGGCGAGCCACATCTCGATGACCGGCTCGGTGCCGGGGAAGTCGATGCCGGCGAGCCTGCGGACGGTGCTGCGGCCGCCGTCGCAGCCGACCACGTACCGGGTCCGGAGCCGGCGCGGCCCGTCCGGCGTGCTGGCCTCGACGGCGACGCCGTCGTCGCCGGCCTGCAGGTCGACCACCTCGTGGCCACGCCGGACGTCCGCGCCGAGCTCGCCGGCCCAGCCCGCGAGCATCGCCTCGGTCCGGGACTGCGGGATCCCGCGCGCCCCGTACGACCCGCCGGGGACGACCCGGAAGTCGATGGAGACGCCGCCGAAGTGCCCCACCGGGATGCCCTCGACGGTGCCGAGGCGGGACAGCAGGCCGCGCTGGTCGAACTCCTCGATGGTCCGCGCGGAGAAGCCGAGCGCGCGGGACTGGCGCACCGGCTCGGCGAGCCGCTCGAGGACGACCGCCGACACGCCGTGCAGGCGCAGCTCCCCGGCCAGCATGAGGCCGGTGGGGCCGGCACCGACCACGATCACATCCGCGTCGAGATTGTCCATGTCACCCTCCGGTCCGGTTTCCGGGAGTATCGGCAAGGGCCCTTCCGGCGGTAAAGCCCCGCTCGTACAGGACTCGGACAGGAACGTCAGGTCGGGGTCAGGGCGAAGGCGCGTTGACGCTCCTGGACGACGATTCGTATTCTCGACGAACCCGTGAGCCGACCCAAGAACTCGACGCGGGTGGCGTACTCTTCGACGAAGGAATCGCGTGGCCGAGCTGACAATTCCCCGACCGCCGGGCGTGTCGCCGAGCTGGCGCGTGCTGGTGGTGGAGAACAACGTCGGCGACCTCGAGGCGCTCACCCGCGGGCTGCGCCGGCACGGGCACGAGGTGCTCCCGGTGGAGACCGGCAACGACGCGCTGGCGGCCTACCAGGACGCCGAGCTGGTCCTGCTCGACCTGGAGCTGCCCGACCTGGACGGCCTCGAGGTCTGTCGCGGCATCCGGACCGTCTGCGACATCCCGATCATCGCGGTCACCGCCCGCAACGCCGAGCTCGACCTGGTGCTCGGGCTGCAGGCGGGAGCGGACGACTACGTCGTCAAACCGTACGGGTTCCGCGAGCTGATGGCGCGCATGGCCGCGGTCATGCGCCGCGCCCGGCCCTGGCCGGCCGGCACCCAGGTAATCTGCCGCGGCGGGCTCCGGGTCGATCCCAGCTCGCGCGAGGTGAGCGTGCACGGCCGCCCGGTCGAGGTGACGCGCAAGGAGTTCGACCTGCTCCTCCTGCTCGCGTCGAACCCGCAAACCGTGGTTTCCCGGCAGCAGATCATGCACCAGGTGTGGTGCGATTCCTGGTCCCGGCGCACGGTCGACACACATGTCAGCAGCCTGCGCAACAAACTCGGTTGCACCGACTGGATCATCACCGTGCGCGGCGTCGGATTCCGGCTGGGCAACGGCGACGGCGGGCACCGGCGGAACGGCACGACAGATTTCTGACGGAGACTTGACAGTCGCCTGAATTCGGTGTCTTGAACGTTTGCGCACGCCGCGGAAACCATTCCGAGCATGCGCAAGGTGCTCATCGCCGACCGCGGGGAGATCGCGGTCCGCGTCGCCCGGGCGGGCCGGGACGCCGGACTGGCCTCGGTCGCCGTCTACGCCGGGCCGGACCGGGACGCGCTGCACCTGAGCGTCGCCGGCCTCGCGGTCCGGGTCGGGCAGAGCGTCGGCCCGGGGACCGCCCGCTGCGAGATCAGGGACTTCGGCCCGGTCCGGCCGGGCGAGCATGGAGGTGAGCAGCTGTGCACAGCACGCTGATCGTGGCCCGGTTGCGCCCCGAGTCCGGCGCCGAGGTCGCCAGGCTCTTCGCCGCGTTCGACGAGACGGAGATGCCGCGCCTCATGGGCACCCGGCGCCGGCAGCTCTTCTCGTACCGGGGCCTGTACTTCCACCTGCAGGACTTCGACGCCGACAACGGCGGCGAGCTCATCGAGCAGGCGAAGACCGACCCCCGCTTCGTCCGGATCAGCGCCGACCTCAAGCCGCACATCGACGCGTACGACCCCGCCACCTGGCGGTCCCCGGCCGACGCCGTGGCCACCCGGTTCTACCACTGGGAGGCCGGCCGATGACCGGCCGGCGGGTGGTGGTGACCGGGATGGAGGTGCTCGCTCCCGGCGGCACCGGCACCAAGGACTTCTGGAGCCTGCTCAGCGAGGGCCGGACCGCGACCCGGACGGTCACCTTCTTCGACCCGTCGCCGTACCGCTCCCGGGTGGCCGGCGAGATCGACTTCGACCCGTACCAGCACGGGCTGACCGCCCAGGAGGTCCGGCGGATGGACCGGGCCGCGCAGCTCGCCGTCGTCGCCGCCCGGGGCGCCGTCGCGGACAGCGGCGTCGAACTGGACACAGTGGACCCGTGCCGGGTCGGCGTCACCGTCGGCACCGCGGTCGGCGCGACCATGGGCCTGGAGCAGGAGTACCGGATCGTCAGCGACAGCGGCCGGCTGCACCTGGTCGACCAGGGGTACGCCGTGCCGCACCTCTACAACTACCTGGTCCCGAGCTCCTTCGCGGCCGAGGTCGCGCTGACCGCCGCCGCCGAAGGGCCGTGCGTGGTGGTCTCGACCGGTTGCACCTCCGGCATCGACTCGGTCGGCTACGCCACCGACCTGATCCGCGAGGGCTCGGCCGACGTCGTCGTCGCCGGCGCCACCGACGCGCCGATCTCACCGATCACCCTCGCCTGCTTCGACGCGATCAAGGCGACCACGCCTCGGAACGACGACCCGGCGCGGGCGTCGCGGCCGTTCGACGCGACCCGCAACGGCTTCGTGCTCGCCGAGGGAGCCGCCATGTTCGTGCTCGAGGAGCTGGACAGCGCGGTGCGCCGCGGCGCACGCGTCTACGGCGAGATCGCCGGCTACGCGACCCGGAGCAACGCCTACCACATGACCGGGCTGCGGCCCGACGGCGTCGAGATGGCCGAGGCCATCCGGGTCGCGCTCGACGAGGCCCGGACCAATCCCGACGAGGTCGACTACGTCAACGCGCACGGCTCGGGCACCAAGCAGAACGATCGGCACGAGACGGCCGCGTTCAAGAGCAGCCTCGGCGAGCACGCGTACCGGACGCCGGTGAGCTCGATCAAGTCGATGGTCGGCCACTCCCTCGGCGCCATCGGCTCGCTGGAGATCGCCGCGTCCCTGCTCGCCATCGACAACAACGTGGTGCCGCCGACGGCGAACCTGCACCACCCGGACCCGGAGTGCGACCTCGACTACGTCCCGCTCACCGCTCGCGACCACCGTACCGACACGGTGCTCAAGGTCGGCAGCGGCTTCGGCGGGTTCCAGAGCGCCATGGTGCTGGCACGGGTCGGGCGGAGGACCCATGACTGACGCGGTGGTGGTGACCGGCCTCGGCGTCGCCGCGCCCACCGGGCTCGGCGCGCGGGACTTCTGGGCAGCCACCCGGACCGGCTGCAGCGGCATCCGCCGGATCACCCGCTTCGACCCGAGCCGCTACCCGGCCACCCTGGCCGGCGAGGTGCCCGGCTTCGTCGCGGCAGACCACCTGCCCAGCCGGCTGCTGCCGCAGACCGACCGGATGACCCAGCTCGCCCTCGTCGCGTCCGGCTGGGCGCTGGAGGACGCCGGCGTGCGACCGGCCGAGCTGCCCGAGTTCGACATGGGAGTGATCACCGCCAGCTCCTTGGGGGGCTTCGAGTTCGGCCAGAGGGAGCTGCAGAACCTGTGGAGCAAGGGCAGCCAGTACGTCAGCGCCTACCAGTCCTTCGCCTGGTTCTACGCGGTCAACAGCGGCCAGATCGCCATCCGCAACGGGATGAAGGGCCCGAGCGGGGTCGTCGTCAGCGACCACGCCGGCGGGCTGGACGCGGTCGCGCACGCGCGCCGGCAGATCCGCAAGGGCGCCCGCCTGGTCCTCACCGGGGCGGTGGACGCGTCGATCTGCCCGTGGGGCTGGGTCGCCCAGCTGGCCGGCGACCGGCTGAGCCGCAGCGCCGACCCGGCCCGGGCCTACCTCCCCTTCGACCGCGCGGCCAGCGGGCACGTGCCCGGCGAGGGTGGGGCGATCCTCGTCCTGGAGCCGGCGCAGGCCGCCCGGGCCCGGGGCGCCCGGATCTACGGGCAGATCGCCGGCTACGGCGCCACCTTCGACCCGCGGCCGGGGTCCGGCCGGGAGCCCGGGCTGCGCCGGGCGATCGAGCTGGCGCTGGCCGAGGCCGAGGTGTCCCCGCGGGACGTCGACGTGGTCTTCGCCGACGCCGCGGGCCTGCCCGAGCTGGACCGGGTCGAGGCGGCCGCGCTCACCGAGGTCTTCGGTCCGCGCGGAGTGCCGGTGACCGTGCCGAAGACGATGACCGGCCGGCTGCTGTCCGGCGCCGGTGCGCTCGACGTCGCGACCGCCCTGCTGTCCATGGACGAGGGCCTCATCCCGCCGACCGTCAACGTCGAGCCGGCCGCGGACTACCAGCTCGACCTCGTCGTCGGCCAGCCGCGGGCGGCCCAGCTGTGCACCTCGCTGGTGCTCGCCCGCGGCTACGGCGGCTTCAACTCGGCCCTGCTGATCCGGGCGGAGCGGCCCAACCGGCCGGGACCGACCCAGGAGCGAGCCCGCCTGTCGCACCACGAAAGGAAAGCCATGGCCAGCAAGCGGTTCACCCTCTCCGACCTCAACGCCATCCTGATCGCCGCCGTGGGCGCCGACGAGAGCATCTCGCTCGACGGCGACATCCTCGACCTCGGCTTCGGGGACCTCGGGTACGAGTCCCTGGCGCTGCTGGAGACCAGTGGCCGGATCCAGCGCGAGTACGGCGTGACGCTGGACGACTCCGTGCTCATCGACGCGACCCCGCGCACCTTGCTGGAAGCGGTCAACGCCCAGCTCGACGCGACCGTCCAGACCGCCTGACACCCAGGCCGCCGACACCCCGAGGAGGCAGCGTGCGGCAGCAGCTGAAACGGACCGCCATCGTCACCGGCGCGACCAGCGGCATCGGTCTCGCGATCGCCCGGCTCCTGGCCGAGCACGGGCACCGGGTCTACATCGGAGCCCGGACCGCAGCGGACGTCGCCTCGACGGTGCTGGGCCTGCGCCGGGACGGTCTCGAGGTCGACGGCCGGGACGTCGACGTCCGCTCCGGCGAGTCGGTCCGCGAGTTCGTCCGGTCCGCTGTGGACCGGTACGGCCCCGTCGACGTCCTGGTCAACAACGCCGGCCGCACCGGCGGCGGGGTGACCGCCGACATCTCCGACGACCTCTGGGACGACGTCATCGACACCAACCTCAACAGCGTCTTCCGGACGACCCGGGAGGTGCTCAACACCGGCGGGCTGCGGACGCGGAGCTGGGGCCGGATCATCAACGTCGCCTCCACGGCCGGCAAGCAGGGCGTCGTGCTCGGCGCCCCGTACTCGGCGTCCAAGCACGGGGTCGTCGGCTTCACCAAGGCACTCGGCAACGAGCTCGCGCCCACCGGCATCACCGTCAACGCGGTCTGCCCCGGATACGTCGAGACGCCCATGGCACAGCGGGTCCGGCAGGGCTACGCGGCCGCGTACGACGTCACCGAGGAGGAGATCCTCCGCCGCTTCCAGGCGAAGATCCCGCTCGGCCGCTACTCCACGCCGGAGGAGGTCGCCGGCCTCGTCGGCTACCTCGTCGGCGACACCGCCGACTCCATCACCTCGCAGGCGCTCAACGTCTGCGGCGGCCTCGGCAACTTCTGACCGGGAGCCCACCATGTCCCTGCCGACCGCCCGCGAGGTCGAACACGAGATCACCGTCGCCGCGCCGGCCCAGGACGTCTACCGCCGGCTCGCCGAGGTGCAGACCTGGCCGCAGACCTTCCCGCCGACCATCTACGTCGACCACCTGGAGCGCGGCGAGTGCGAGGAGCGCATCCGGATCTGGGCGACCGCGAACGGCCAGGCGAAGAGCTGGACCTCCCGCCGCGTCCTCGACCCGGACGGCCTGCGGATCGACTTCCGCCAGGAGGTCTCCACGCCCCCGGTCGCCTCGATGGGCGGCGCCTGGGTGATCCAGGCGCTGTCCCCCACCGCGTCGAGGGTCCGGCTGCTGCACCACTACCGGGCCGTGCACGACGACCCGGCCGGCCTGGCCTGGATCGACCAGGCGGTCGACCGCAACTCGCGCTCGGAACTGGCCGCGCTGCGGGACAACGTCGAGCGCGCCGCCGCGTCCGCGGACCTGACGTTCTCCTTCACCGACACCGTCGAGGTCCGCGGGCCGGCCGGGGACGTCTACGACTTCATCGACGAGGCCGGCGAGTGGGCGTGTCGGCTCCCGCACGTCGCCCGGGTGCAGCTGACCGAGGACCCGCCCGGCCTGCAGGTGCTGGAGATGGACACCCGCGCCAAGGACGGCTCGACGCACACCACGAAGTCCTACCGGGTGACCTTCCCGCCCGATCGGATCGCGTACAAGCAGGTCACCCTGCCCGCGCTGCTGACGCTGCACACCGGGGTGTGGACCTTCGCCGACGACGGCGCCGGCGGTGCCACGGCGTCCTCGCAGCACACCGTGGGGCTCGATGCCGCCGCCATCCCGCGGATCCTCGGCCCGGACGCGACGGTGGCGGATGCCCGGGAGTACGTCCACAGTGCACTGAGCACGAACAGCCTGACCACCCTCCGCCACGCCAAGGCGTACGTGGAGAGCCGCGCCGTCGCCCGGGTGGGAAGCGGCGGCTGACGATGGACACCCAGGTCATGGTCGCCGGCGCCGGCCCGGTCGGGCTGATGCTGGCCGGGGAGCTGCGGCTCGGCGGCGCGGACGTGGTCGTGCTGGAGCGGCTGGAGCGGCCCGGCACGGAGTCGCGGGCGTCCACTCTGCATGCCCGGACGATGGAGATCCTGGACAGCCGCGGGCTGCTCGACGCGTTCGGGGACCTACCCACGCAGCCGCGCGGGCACTTCGGCGGGATCCCGCTGGACCTGACCCTGCCCGGCCGCTACCCGGGCCAGTGGAAGGTCCCGCAGACCCGGACCGAGCGGCTGCTGCAGGACTGGGCCACGGGGCTGGGCGCGGACGTCCGGCGTGGCTGGGAGCTGCTCGACCTCCTCGACGACGGTGCCGGCGTCGTGGTGACGGCCGGCACGCCGGCCGGCCTCACCCGGCTGCGGGCGCCCTACCTGGTCGGCTGCGACGGCGAGGACAGCACGGTGCGGGCGCTCACCGGGGCGCCGTTTCCCGGCGAGCCGGCGAGCCGGGAGCTGCTGCGCGCCGACGTGGCCGGCGTCGACATCCCCAACCGCCGGTTCGAGCGCCTGGAGCACGGGCTCGCCATCGCCGCCCGCAACCGCGACGGTGTCACCCGGGTGATGGTGCACGAGTTCGGCCGGCCGGCACCGACCCGGACGGCCGAGCCGGACTTCACCGAGCTCGTCGACAGCTGGAAGCGGGTGACCGGCGAGGACCTCAGCACCGGCAGGCCGCTGTGGGTCAACGCCTTCGGCGACGCCAACCGGCAGCTGACGGCGTACCGGCACGGCCGGGTGCTGCTCGCCGGCGACGCCGCCCACCAGCAGATGCCGATCGGCGGGCAGGCGCTCAACCTCGGCCTGCAGGACGCGGTCAACCTCGGCTGGAAGCTCGCCGCCGTCGCCACCGGCCGGGTCGGTCCGGAGCTGCTCGACACCTACTCCGCGGAGCGGCAGCCGGTCGGCCGGCGGGTGCTGGCCGCCATCCGGGCCCAGGCGCTGATGCTGCTGGAAGGCCGGGAGATCGAGCCGATCCGTGGCCTGGTCGCCGAGCTGCTGACCGCGGAGACCAACCGGGCCTGGATCGCCGGCATGATCAGCGGTCTCGACGTCCGGTACGACGTCGGCCCCGGTCCCGGTCCGGACCACCCGCTGGTCGGGGCGCGGCTGCCGGAGACCGGGGTCCGCGCCGGCCGGGCGCGAACGACCACGACCGCTCTGCTGCGGACCGGGCGCGGCGTGCTCCTCGCCGCCGCGGGCGCCGCCCGGCTGGCCGCGCCGTGGGCCGGCCGCGTGGTCGCCGCGACCCTTCCCCGGGACGCCGGCCTCACCCCGGACCCGGCGGACGTCGTGCTGGTCCGCCCGGACGGCCACGTCGCCTGGATCGGTGCGGACCCGGACGGCGCGCGGGCCGCGCTGCGGCGCTGGTTCGGCCCGGCCCGCACCGCACGGCGAACAGCAACCGACTTCCAAGGAGGCAAGTGATGGACACGGACGTGATCGTTGTCGGTGCCGGTCCGACCGGCCTGATGCTGGCCGCCGAGCTGCGCCTCGGTGGGGCGGGCGTGACCGTGGTCGAGCGGCTTCCCCGTCCGACCGGCCAGTCGCGCGGGCTCGGCTTCACCGCCCGGGCCATGGAGATCTTCGACCAGCGCGGTCTGCTGCCCCGGTTCGGCAACCCGGAGACCAGCCCGATGGGCCACTTCGGCGGGCTGCCGTTCGACTATCGGGTGCTGGAGGACGCCCACTTCGGCGCCCGCGGGATCCCGCAGTCGCAGACCGAGAGCGTGCTGGAGGCGTGGGCCACCGAGCTCGGCGCCGAAATCCGGCGCGGGTGGGAAGTGCACGACCTCACCGACGACGGGGACGGCGTGACCGTCACCGCGACCACGCCGGACGGGGTGCGCTCGCTGCGGGCCGGCTACCTGGTCGGCTGCGACGGCGGGCGCAGCACCGTGCGCAAGCTGGGCGGCTTCGCCTTCCCGGGCCTGCCGCCGACCCGCGGCATGTACCTGGCCGACGTCGTCGGGTGCGACCTGGAGCCGCGGTTCCTCGGCGAGCGGCTGCCCAACGGCATGGTGATGGCCGCGCCGCTCGGTCCCGGGGTGGACCGGATCATCGTCTGCGAGCACGGCACGCCGGCCGGCGACGGCGGCGAGGAAGTGAGCTTCGAGGAGGTCGCCGGCGCCTGGGAGCGGATCACCGGCGAGTCGATCCGGCACGGCAGCGCCGACTGGGTCAGCTCGTTCACCGACGCGACCCGCCAGGTCAGCGAGTACCGCCGGGGTCGCGTGCTGCTCGCCGGCGACGCCGCGCACATCCACCTGCCGGCCGGCGGCCAGGGCCTGAGCACCGGGGTCCAGGACGCGGCGAACCTCGGCTGGAAGCTCGCCGCCACGGTCCAGGGCTGGGCCCCGCCCGGCCTGCTGGACACGTACCACGGCGAGCGGCACTCGGCCGGCCGGCGGCTGCTGATGAACACCCGGGCCCAGGGCATGATCTTCCTCGGCGCCGAGGAGGCCGACCCGCTGCGCGGGCTGCTGTCCGAGCTGATGGCGTACGACGAGGTCCGGCGGCACCTCGCCGGGATCGTCAGCGGGCTGGACACCCGCTACGACGTCGGCGACGGGGACCACCCGCTGGTCGGCCGGCGCCTGCCGCCGCGCCCGCTGGCCGGTGCATCCGGCCGGACGAGCACCACCGAGCTGCTGCACCAGGCGCAGGGTGTGCTGCTCGACCTCGCCGACGACCCCGACCTGCGCCAGCTGGCCGAGGGCTGGAAGGACCGCGTCGTGGTCGCGACGGCCCGGCCGGACCCGCCGGACGCCCTCGGCGGCGCCGCGCGGCGCACAGCGGCGCTGCTCGTCCGGCCGGACGGCTACGTGGTGTGGGTCGCCGGAGCGGGAGACGACGGCCTCGACGACGCCCTGCGCCGCTGGTTCGGCTCACCGGTCGGGGCCGGCTGACCGACCGGTGCTGTGCGGTTCCCCGGCCGGCGGAAGCGGACGGAAAGGAGCGGAGGAGGCCATGCCCAGCACAGTCCGCCCAGCGGCGGCCCGCGAGCGGCTCGACGAGCTCCGGCGACTCAAGGAGCTGGTCGCCGCCGGGCCGGACCAGTCGGCCACCGAGCGCCAGCACGACAACGGAAAGCTCACTGCGCGGGAACGGATCGCGCTGCTGCTGGACAAGGACTCGTTCACCGAGGTCGAGCCGCTGCGCCGGCACCGGGCCACCGGCTTCGGCCTGGAGGACCGGCGGACGCCCGGCGACGGGGTGGTCACCGGCTGGGGCACCGTGAACGGGCGCACCGTCTACCTCTACGCCCAGGACTTCCGGGTCTTCGGCGGCACGCTCGGCGAGGCCCACGCGCAGAAGGTGCACAAGATCATGGACATGGCGGTCGCCGCCGGCGCGCCGCTGGTCTCGCTGAACGACGGCGCCGGCGCGCGGATCCAGGAGGGCGTGACCGCGCTGGCCGGCTACGGCGGGATCTTCCAGCGCAACAGCCGGGCCTCCGGGGTGATCCCGCAGATCAGCGTGATGCTCGGCCCGTGCGCCGGAGGTGCGGCGTACTCGCCGGCGCTGACCGACTTCGTCTTCATGGTGCGGCGGACCGCACAGATGTTCATCACCGGGCCGGGCGTCGTGCGCGCCGTCACCGGCGAGCGGGTGTCCCACGAGGAGCTCGGCGGCGCGGACGTGCACGCGGAGGTCTCCGGCGTCGCCGACTTCGCCTACGACGACGAGGAGAGCTGCCTGGCCGACGTGCGCTACCTGCTGTCGATGCTGCCGGCGAACAACCGGGAGACGCCACCGGTCGAGCTGACCCGGGACCCCCCGGACCGCCGCTGCGACGCGCTGCTCGACCTCGTCCCGGCGGACGGCGCCGTCGGGTACGACATGCACGAGGTGATCGAGGAGATCGTCGACGACGGGGAGTACATGGGGATCTGCGAGCGGTGGGCGCCCAATGTGATCGTGGCGCTGGCCCGGCTGGACGGCCACGTCGTCGGGATCGTCGCGAACCAGCCGCGGTCGCTGGCCGGCGTGCTGGAGATCGCCGCGAGCGAGAAGTCGGCCCGCTTCGTCCAGTTCTGCGACGCCTTCAACATCCCGCTCGTCACGCTGCTCGACGTGCCGGGCTTCCTGCCCGGCGTCGACCAGGAGCACGGCGGGATCATCCGGCACGGGGCCAAGCTGCTGTACGCGTACTGCACCGCGACGGTGCCGCGGATCTCGGTGGTGCTGCGCAAGGCGTACGGCGGGGCGTACATCGTCATGGACTCGCGCAGCGTCGGTGCCGACCTCGCCTACGCCTGGCCCACCAACGAGATCGCGGTGATGGGCGCGCAGAGCGCGGCCGACGTGATCTTCCGGCGGCAGATCGCGGCGGCGGACGACCCGGCCGCGGTCCGGGAGGAGCTGACGAAGCAGTACCGGCAGCAGCTGATGCACCCGTACTACGCGGCCGAGCGCGGACTGGTCGACGACGTGATCGACCCGGCCGAGACCCGGCAGGTCCTCGTGCGCTCGCTGCACGCGCTCCGGCACAAGCACGCCGACCTGCCCGACCGCAAGCACGGCAACCCGCCGCGATAGGTGACCCACTCCGTACCGGGAGGCATCCGTGGACGCTTCGGCGCAGCCATTTCTCCGCATCGTCGGCGGGCAGTTGACCGACTGGGAGCTGGCTGCCTTGACAGCCGTGCTGCTGGCCCGAGTCAAGGCACCGGCACACGCTCGGGGAAGCGATTCCCGGCGGCATCGACCGCTGGTGCACTGGCCCCGGCGGCGCAGGCTGGCCGGCTACCACAGCCCGGTGAGCTGGCGGTAGCCGGAGAGGTCGTCCCCCCAGTTCCCCGGCATCCTCGGACCGGAGGCCGCCGGACCGGCTCCGGTCGACTCCGGCACGGGTGGCGCCGGAGTCGCAGTTGGACACCGGTCCGGTCCATTCCGTCCCCGCCCCGGTCCGTGTAACGCTTTCCGGCGTCCACCCGGCCGGCCGCCCCGGTATCGGGCTTCAGCCGGTACGCGGCCGCGAAGTCGGGATGGGCTGCGTAATACCCGCGGAAAAGAGCTCCGGACCGCCGCGGCGGGCGCGGCACGGGAGGTATGCGGAATGCACCGAGGAAGCCACCTCCGCCCGCACCGGCGGTCGCTGGCCCGCCGAGCGCTGCCGGTACGGTCCGCCGATCGTCCACCGGACGGCCGATGAGCTGCGCCGACATCGCCGGGACCCGGCACGCGCTGCGGACCGGTGAGGTCCGTGTGGTCGAGCACGTCTCGGCGGTCCTGGCCGCCATCGGGGACCGGGACCGCGAGCTCGGCTCGTTCGTCTGCGTCGCCGGGGACGAGGCGCTCGCCGAGGCGGAGGCCGCGGACGCGGCCATCGCCGCGCTCGGCGCGGACGCCTGGCTGCGGCGGCCGCTGCTCGGCATCACCGTCGCGGTGAAGGACCTGATCCAGACCCGGGACCTGCCGACGGCGCGCGGCTCGCTGCTGCCCGACCGCCGGCCCGGGGTGGACGCTCCGGCCGTCGCCCGGCTGCGGGCCGCCGGGGCGATCGTCGTCGGCAAGACCGCCACCTCCGAGCACGGGTGGAGCGCCAGCACGGCGAGCCGGGTCGGCCCCCCCACCCGCAACCCCTGGGCCGGCGACCGCTCGGCCGCCGGGTCCAGCGGTGGGTCGGCCGCGGCCGTCGCGGCCGGGCTGTGCAGCGCCGCGCTGGGCACCGACGGCGCCGGCTCGATCCGGATCCCGGCCGCCTTCTGCGGGGTCGTGGGCTACAAGCCGTCGTACGGCCGGGTGCCGTACGTGCCGCCCTGCGCCGACCGGCTGGCCCACCTCGGCCCGATCGCCCGGACCGTGCGGGACGCCGCCGAGCTGGCGGGGATCCTCGCCGGTCCGCACCCGGACGACCCCGACTCGGCCGACCGGCCGCCGGACGCCGGGGAGCGCCGGCGACCGCTGCGGGTCGGCTGGGTGGAGTTCCCCGGCACCGCGCCGGCCGTGCGGGCGGTGAGCGAGCGGGCGCCGGCCGCGCTGGCCGCCGCCGGACACCGGGTGGACCGCCTGGACGTCCCGTTCCGGGACCCGTACCCGGCCCTGGTGGACATCGTCGCCGCGGCCGAGGCGGCCGGGACGGCGCTCGCGGACGAGCCGCTGGCCGACCCGGGCCGGCTGGCCGTGGTCCGGTACGGGCGCACCGTCAGCGGCGCGGCCGTCCTGCGCGCCGAGCAGGAGCGGCTCGCCCTGCGCCGGACGCTCCGCGCCGTACTGAGCCGCTGGGACCTGCTGGCCATGGCGACGGTGCCGATCGAGCCGTTCGGCGTCGACGCGATCGGCCCGCCGTGGGCGGCCGAGCCGGCCGACCTGCGGTGGCTGGCCTGGTCGCCGGCGGCGTACCCGGTCAACCTGACCGGCCAGCCGGCCGTGTCGGTCCCGGCCGGCCTGACCGCGTCCGGGCTGCCGGTCGGCGTGCAGCTGGTCGGACCGCTCGGCGCCGACGGCCTGGTCCTGTCCACCGCCGACCGGCTCGAGGCCGAGCTCGGGCTGCTGCCTGCCGTACCGGATCGACTCGCAGAGAGGGTGTAGCCATGTACTCGCGGTCCTGGTCCCGCCAGCACGCCGGCGACAGCGTCGGACAGCCGGCTTTCGTGACCGAGCTCGGCCTCTGGGACGACCGGCAGGCCGCCGCGGCGGAGCAGATCGAGGCGGGTCTGGGCGAGGTCGACCTCGTCCGGCTCGCGTTCTGCGACCCGCACGGGCTGGCCCGGTCGAAGACGCTGACCGCCGACGCCTTCCGGCAGGTGCTGCGCAACGGCATGGACTTCAGCCCCGGGCCGTTCCTCTTCGACACCGGGCACGCGGTCGCCGTGGACTTCCTCGGCGAGCCCGGTCTCGGCGTGGACGAGATCGCCGGCGCCGGCGACTTCGTGGTCGTGCCGGACCCGCTGACGTTCCAGCTGCTGCCGGGGTCCGGGCCCCGGACGGCATGGGTGATCGGCGACGAGTTCCTCCGCAACGGGCTGCCGCACCCGCTGTCCACCCGGGCGGTGCTGCGCCGGCTGTGCGCCCGCTACGCCGCCCGCGACCTCACGCCGGTCGTCGGGCTGGAGGTCGAGTGGTACCTGACCCGGCGGGTGGACGGCCCGGCCGGCAACGCCGGCAACGGCTTCGGCTCGCAGGGCTCGGCGCCCACCGTGGCCGCGGTGAACGCCGGCTACCAGTTCAACCTGGACAGCTGCTACGACACGGTGGCGCCGGTCACCGACCCGCTGGCGCTGCTGCTCCGCCAGCTCGGCCTGCCGCTGCGGTCGATGGAGCACGAGTCCGGCCCCGGCCAGGTGGAGACGACCTTCGACCCGATGTCGGCGCTGGACGCGGCGGACGCGATGCTGCTCTTCCGGACCGTGGTCAAGCAGACCTGCGCCCGGCGCGGCTACCACGCCTCCTTCATGTCGCTGCCCCGGCTGGAGGGCTTCGACGCGAGCGGCTGGCACCTCCACCAGTCCGTCGTGGACAGCAAGACCGGCCGCAACCTCTTCGCCGGCGACCGGGTCGAGGGGATCTCGCCGGAGGGCCGGGCCTACATCGACGGCCTGCTGAGCCGGGCCCGCGACCTGTGCCTGCTGTCGGTCCCGACGGTCAACGGCTACCGGCGGCTCGGGCCGGACTTCTCGCTCGCCCCGACCCGGATCGCCTGGACCTTCGAGGACCGCAGCACGCTGGTCCGGGTGCTCGGCAGCGGTGCCTCGACGCACCTGGAGAACCGGGCCGGCGAGCCGTGCGCGAACCCGTACCTGCTGATCGCGGCGCAGCTGCAGGCCGGGCTGGACGGGCTGTCCGGGCAGGCGGCGGACGGCGGCCGCCCGGCCGGCACGCTGCCCCAGTCGCTGGCCGAGGCGCTCGACGCGTTCCGCGCCGGCCCGGCCGAGGAGCTGCTCGGCGCACCGCTCGCCACCTGCCTCGGCAAGCTCAAGGAGAGCGAGGCGACCCGCTTCGCCGCCTGGTGCGAGCGGGAGCGACCGCCCGCCGGCGCGGTGACCGAGTGGGAGCAGCGTGAGTACTTCGAGACCTTCTGACCGTCCGAAGGGGACGCCGGCATGATCGAGCGCTACGCGCTGCCCGAGATGGCCGACCTGTGGTCGGCCCAGACCCGGTACGCGACCTGGGTCCGGGTCGAGATCCTCGCCGCCGAGGCGCAGGCGCGGCTCGGCACGGTGCCGGAGCCCGCGGTCGCCGACATGCGGCGGGCGCCGGTGCCGGCGGCGGCGCGGGTGGCCGAGATCGAGCGGGAGCGGGACCACGAGGTGCTGTCGTTCCTGGCCGCGTACTGCGAGGGCATGCCGGACGAGTCGGCCCGCTGGGTGCACCTCGGGATGACCAGCTACGACCTGGTGGACACCGCGCTCGGGCACACCCTCGCCCGGGCCACCGACCTGGTGCTGGCCGCCGCCCGCCGGCTGCGCCGGGTCCTGGTCGACCGGGCCGTCGAGCACCGGCACACCGTCTGCATCGGACGGACACACGGGATCCACGCGGAGCCGACGACGTTCGGCCACAAGCTGGCCGGCTTCGCCTTCGCCGTCGACCGGTGCGTGCGGCGGCTGGAGGCGGCACGCGAGGCCGTCGCGGTGGGCACGGTCTCCGGCTCGGTCGGCACGTACGCGCTCATCGACCCGTCCGTGGAGCGCTCGGTCTGCGCGGCGCTCGGGCTCGGCGTCGAGCCGGCACCGAGCCAGGTCGTCGGCCGGGACCGGCATGCCGAGCTGGTCCAGGCCGTCGCCACCCTCGGCGCCTGCGTCGAGCAGATCGCGCTGGAGCTGCGCCTGCTGCAGCGCACCGAGGTGGGCGAGGTCGAGGAGCGGCGCACGGTCGCGTACCAGGGATCCAGCGCGATGCCGCACAAGCGCAACCCGACCACGTGCGAGCGGCTGTGCGGGCTCGCCCGGCTGCTGCGCGGGTACGCGACCGCGATGCTGGAGGACGTCGCGCTCTGGCACGAGCGGGACCTGGCGCACTCTCCGGTGGAGCGGGTGGCGCTGGTGGACAGTCTCACCGTGGGGCACTACCAGGCGGTCATGGCCGGACGCCTGATCGAGACGCTCGAGGTCTTCCCCGACCGGATGCGGGCCGCGGTCGACCACACCCGGGGTCTCGTGTTCAGCTCCGCCGTGCTCGCGGACCTGCTCCAGAACGGCGTGCAGCGGGAGAAGGCGTACCGGGTGGTGCAGGCGGCCGCGACCCGCACCGCGGCGACCGGGCACCACTTCGCGGCGACACTGGCCGAGGAGGGCATCGAGGCCGGGCGGCTCGACCCGTCCCGGTTCCTGGGCCGCCACGACGTGATCTTCGAACGGCTTGAGGAGGAGCTGCGGTGACCGGGACGATCGAGCGCGTCGACTCCGCCGACCTGGACCTCGACGAGGTCGTGGAGGTCTACCGGGCGTCCGGGCTCGGCGAGCGCCGGCCCATCGGCGACCGGGTCCGCTTCGCCGCGATGCTGCGCGCCGCCAACCTCATGGTGGCCTGCCGCGAGGGCGGGCGGCTCATCGGCATCGCCCGCAGCGTGTCCGACTTCAGCTACGTCACGTACCTGTCCGACCTCGCCGTGACCGGGGACCGGCAGCGGCTCGGCATCGGCCGCGCGCTCATCGCGGCGACCCGGCGGGAGGCGCCGCTCGCCAAGATCGTGCTGCTGTCCGCTCCGGCCGCGGTCGAGTACTACCCGCACATCGGCTTCACCCGGCACGACTCGGCCTGGGTGCTCGCTCCCTGAGCCAGGCACGGCCCGGGAGCCCCGGGCCGTGCCGGTGGGGGAGCTACGGGACGATCTCCATCTGGGCCATCATCCCGACCCTCGAGTGGTCCAGCATGTGGCAGTGGAACGCGTACCGGCCCAGGTAGTCGGCGAACGTCGCCTGCACCGTCACCGTCGAGCCCGGCGGCAGGTTGACGGTGTCCTTACGGCCGGCGTCGTCGGCGCTCGGCGGGCCGCCGTCGCGCTCCAGCACCCGGAACTGCACCAGGTGCGGGTGGAACGAGTGCAGGAAGGCCGCGTCACCGTTGGTGACCCGCCAGGTCTCGGTGCTGCCGTCGGCGATCCGGAAGTCCACCCGCTCCGGGCCGTACGGCTGGCCGTTGACCAGCCCGGTCGGCGGGCGGGTGGAGAAGTCCATGCTCAGGACCACGTCACGGTGCACTGTGGACGGTGGGAGCGCCGGCAGCGGCCGGAGGGCGGCCGGCACCCGGCTCTCGTCGGTCGCGGTGCGGGTGACGTCGAAGCGCAGGATCGGCCCGGCGGCCGGGTCGCCGAGGAGCAGCTGGGTGCCGACCGGGTACGCGGAGAAGTCGACCACCACCTCGACCCGCTCGCCCGCGGCCATGGACAGCTGGGTGCGCGGCACCGGCGCCGGCAGCAGGCCGCCGTCCGAAGCCACCTGCGTCATCACCGCCCCGCCCAGGTCGAGCCGGAACAGCCGGGTGGTGCTGCAGTTGAGCAGCCGGAACCGGTACTTGCGGGCGGCGACCGGGAAGTACGGCTGGGCGACGCCGTTGGCGAGCATGGTCGGCCGGTCGGGCGGCGGGCCGGACACCAGCGCCCCGGCCCCGTCCAGCTTGGCGTCGCGCAGCATGATCGGCACGTCGTACCGGCCCCGCGGCAGGCCGAGCCGCCGCTCGTCGTCGTCCTCGATGAGGTAGAAGCCGTGCATGCCGCGGTAGACATGCTCGGACTCCGTGTGGTGGGAGTGGTCGTGGTACCAGAGCGTGCTCCCGACCTGCCGGTTGGGGTAGCTGTAGAGCCGCGAGGACCCGGGCGCGATGACGTCCAGCGGGTGGCCGTCGCTGCTGGCGGGGACGTGCCCGCCGTGCAGGTGCACGTTCGCCGGCTCGTCGATCTGGTTGCGGACGAGCACCTTGACCGAGCGGCCCGGGCGGGTCCGGATGGTGGGGCCGCCGAAGAAGCCAGGGGCGTACGAGAGGACCTCGGTCCGCATGCCCGGCAGGACCTCGACCGTGGTCGGCCGGAGGGCGAGCTGGTAGATGTCCGTGCCGGCGACGGAGGCGACCGGCGACAGCGTCGGAGGCAGCGGCATCGGCCGGCTGAACGGGGGGCCCGCCGCCGTGGCCTCCGGCACCGTGATCGCGCCGGCGCTCGCGAGGATGGCGCGCGGCAGCACGACCGCGCCGCCCATGCCGGCCCCGAGCACGAGGAAACGTCGTCTCGTCAGCATCTTGATCCTCCGCTACCCGACGGCGCGCGGCGCCCGGACGACCGCGACGATCTGGTGACGGAGGGGACGCTACTGTCGAGGCATCGAGAACCGGTCGATCCGGGCTCGAGGTTATCGAGTCGCCGGGAACGCCCCAGGACTTTCAGGCGTCGCGGCGCTTCAGCAGCATCGCCGCGGCGATGAGCAGGACAGCGGTCCACAGGCAGAACACCCCGAACCCCTGCCAGGGCGACAGCAGGTCTTCCGGGCTCTGCTCCGCCTGCCCGATCAGGAGACCGGCCTCCGTCGGCAGGTAGGCATGGATGTAGTCGCCGGCCTTCCCGGGCAGCAGCTGGACCAGTGGAGCCACCACCAGCACGAACCCGATCACAGCGGTGATCCCGGCCGCCGTGTGCCGGACGATGGCGCCGATGGCGAACGCGAACAGGCTGACCACGGCGAGATACAGCGCAGTGCCCACGACGGCCCGGAGCACCCCGGGATCGCCGAGCGAGACCGGGACCTTGCTGTCCAGCAGCGCGGCGCCGATGAAGAACGAGACGAACGCGACCACGACGCTGACGACCAAGGTCAGCAGGCTGAGCACCAGCGCCTTGGCGGCGAGCATGGGCAGCCGCCGTGGCACGGCGAGCAGGCTGGACCGGATCATGCCGGTGGAGTACTCCGACCCGATCACCATGACGCCGAGGACACAGATGGCCGGCTGGCTGATCAGGAAGCCGCTGCCGAGGATGACTTCGGCCGGGTCCGCCACCACCCTCGCGCGGTCCTGCTCGGTCATCTGGGCCCACCCGGCGACGGTCAACCCGACGAGCAGCGCGGTGAAACCCGGGAAGCTGACGGCGAGCAGGGCCAGTGACCAGACGGTCGACCGGACCGACCGGATCTTGGTCCACTCGGACAGCATCAGCTGGCCGAACCCGGAGCGGCGGACCGCCGGTGTCGCGACGGCATCCGCAGTGATGGCGGTCATTCGGCACCTCCCTTGATCGCCGGCGCGGCGTGGTCGCCGATGGCACCGGTGCCGCCGGCGGCAGCGTACTCGACGCTCTCCCGGGTCAGCTCCACGAAGGCCTCTTCCAGCGAGGCACGCCGCAGGCTGACCTCGTACAGCACGTGCCCGCCGGCCGCGGCGATCTCGCCGACCCGGACCGCATCCATGTTCGCGACGCTCAACTCGTCGGCGCCGTGCCGGGTCACCTCGCCGCCCTCGAGCGCGATGGCCTCGGTCAGCCGCTCGGCGTCCGGGCTGCGCACCAGCACCGACTGCTTCCTGCCGCGCTCGATGAACTCCGCCATGGGGCAGTCGGCGATGAGACGGCCCCGGCCGATGACGATGAGGTGCTCGGCGGTCACCGCCATCTCGTTCATCAGGTGGCTGGACACGAACACGGTCCGGCCCTCGGCCGCCAGCTGCTTCATCAGGGTGCGGATCCAGATGACGCCCTCCGGGTCGAGCCCGTTGACCGGCTCGTCCAGGACGAGCACGGACGGGTCGCCGAGCAGCGCGGCGGCGAGCCCGAGACGCTGCCCCATCCCGAGGGAGAAACCGCCGGCCCGCCTGCGCGCGACGTCGTGCAGCCCGACCAGCTGGAGCACCTCCTCGACCCGCTTCTTGCCGATGCCCTGCGTCTGGGCCAGGCACAGCAGGTGGTGGTAGGCGCTCCGGCCGGGGTGGACGGCCTTGGCCTCCAGCAGCGCGCCGACCACTCGAAGCGGCTGCGGCAGGTCCTGGTAGTGCCTGCCGTCGATGGTCGCGTCGCCGCCGTCGAGATGGTCGAGCCCGAGCAGCAGGCGCATCGTCGTCGACTTGCCGGCGCCGTTGGGGCCGACGAACCCGGTGACCTTACCGGGTTGGACGCTGAAGGAAAGATCGTCCACGGCGGTCTTGTCGCCGTAGCGCTTGGTGAGGTTCTTGGCTTCGATCATCGATTCCGTCCTGGGAAGCGCGGTGAGAGGTCGATCTTCGTGCGTTTCACGCTAGGGGCGGGGGGACGGGCCTGGCTTCTCGATTCCTGACCGCCGGCTAGCTCTCGGCGACTCCGGCCGGGAGGGCGGCGCCCGGCGCTGCAGGAGCGACAGCAGTTCCGCTTCCGGTCCCGTGCGAAGCAGTCGCTCGCGCTCGACGTTGCCGTCAGCCTGGACCACGTCACTTCCCTGCTCGCGTCGATTCCTGGGCGCAGCCTCAGCGATGTGTCTCGAACGTTGGTCGAGCACCGGTCGAACTGCGCTCGCTACGGCCGCCCTCGTCCCGCCGGGCCCGCACGGCGGTCATCCAGGCAGCCGTTGCACAGCCGCGTGCTTGGCCAGCGCGACATGGGTCAGCCCGGGACCAGGGTCGGGAGCCAGCTGTCGCCGTCGTCGGCGGAGACCAGCAGCAGCGTGCCATCGATGCCGCCGGCGGGCCGGCTGATCGTCCGGCCGCCCGGCCCGGAGAACAGCGGGCCGGCCCGCACCGGCGCCCCGTCGACCACCGGGTCGGGAAGGCGTTCGAACGACCCGCTCGCAGGCAGCCGCCACAGCGTGCCCGTCTCGTCGGTGAGCAGCAGCGCGGAGCGGCCGGCGGCGACGGAGCCGACCGACCGCGGTCGCGGCCGGGCGGCGACCCTGCTCCAGGTCCCGCCGGCACCCGGGTGCCGCCACAGCTCGGCGAGCTCCACGCGCATCCCCGACTGGCTCTGCCTGCCGCCGATCAGGTAGACGGTGCCGTCCTGGCCCGGCACCAGCCGCAGCAGGCCGAGGCCGGGTCGCAGGCCCGGTACGGCGGCGGTGCGCCAGCTCCGGCCGCCGTCCGAGCTGTGCCCGACGGCGACCCGCAGCCCCCGCTCGGCGACAGCCCACAGGTCGCCGAACGGCCCGGCGACGACGTCGCGCGGGACGGTCTCCAGCGGCGGCTGGGCGGCAAGTGGTCGGCGCAGCCCGGTGGCCGGGTCGAAGACCGTGACCTGGCCGGCGACCAGCTCGGGCACCAGACCGGCCGGCATCCCGGCGGTCAGCGCAGGCCCGTCGCGGACCCGGCGGACCACGAACGGCGCCCCGCCCTCGCTCACGTACGCCTGCCCGCGCGGCTCGTCGACGACGGTCAGCGTGTCACTGCCGGACAGCAGCAGCCGGGCCGCGAATCCGGTCCCGCCCTCCCGCGGGGGCAGCGGCACCGGGACGCGCGTCCAGCGACCTCCCCTGGTCTGCGCCATCAGCCGGTAGCCGCACTCGCGCGCCTGCTCCGGCCCGGCGCAGGAGCCGAGCAGCGCGTAGAGGCTGTCACTGCCGACCGCGACGTCCACCACCTGCCCCGGTGGCGACCCGGGCAGCGGAACCGCCGGGCGCGACTGGGTGACGGCACGCCCGGCCGCCGGCCGGGCCGGGTCGGGATCGGCCCGGCTGGCCAGCAGCGCCGCGGCGGCCACCAGCACCGCCGAGCCGCCGGCGGTCAGCCTCCACCTGCGGCGCCGCGCCGCCGCGGCAACCCGCGCCTGCTCCTGGACCGGCACGTCCGCACGCAGCACCGGGCCGGACCCCGCGACGTCCGGCTGCTGCACCGGACAAGCTTGGCTCCGCGGACGGGAATCTGTCAGGTGCCGATGAGGGGTTCGCGCGCTCGCGTTTCTCGCAGCCGGATGACGCCGGGCAACCGGTGACGGCCGGGCGGTGTCGATAGCGTCATCGGAGCGAGGAGGCAGAGGGGTGCCGGTCGCCGGAGACGACTTCACCGACTTCGTACGCGGGCGGTCCACCGCGCTGCTGCGGACGGCGGTGCTGCTGACCGGCGGAGACCGCGGTCACGCCGAGGACCTCCTGCAAGGTGTGCTGGAGCGCATGTATCTGAGGTGGCCGCGGATCGACGGCTCCGCGGAGGCGTACGCGCGCCGTGCCCTGGTGCACGCGTCGGTGAACCGCTGGCGGGGCCGGCGCCGGCGTCCCGAACTGCCGCTGCTCGACCCGGATCCGCCGCTGCCCGGCGGGGACGACGCCGCGACGGTCGACCTGCGGGACGCGCTCGTCCGCCAGCGACGGCCAGGTCAGGGACTACCGCGGCGAGAGCCTGCCGAGCCCACCGCCGGGTGCCCAGCGGTTCGGCGAGGCGCAGGTGATCTGGGCCGGGACGATCCCGTCCGGCCGGGCCGCGATCGTCGCCCAGCGGGAGCGGGTGGGCAGCCGGACCGAGGTGGTCGTCGGCTACCTCAGCACCTCACCGGCCGGCTCATCGGTGACGACGGTCGCCCGCCGGACCTCGGACTACACCGACT
>JBJMII010000186.1:0-26676 GCA_045806925.1 Mycobacteriales bacterium | reverse complement strand
CCCAGCAGCGCGCCCGCGGCCGGCTGGCGGGCGTCGGGCAGGCCGAGCGCGGCCAGCACCGGGGCGAGCTGGGCGCCGGTCGCGATCGTCAGCAGCGTCCCGTACGGCCGGCCGAGCCCGCCGGCGTGCACCCCGACCACCTCGCGGACGGTGCCGGGCACGTGCAGGGCATCGTCGTCGCCCCAGACCAGGGCGAGCGACCGCAGCCGGTCGACCGCGGCCCGGACGTCGGCGGCCGGGGCGGCGCTCGCCGGGGTGCTCGGCGACCGGGCCCGGCTGGACGCGCTGCTGGCCGGCGCCGGCGAGCGCGAGCGGGACGTGCTCGGCCAGCTGGCCGCCGGGCCGCCGCTCGGCACCGTCCGGGACGCCACCCGGCCGGTGCCGGCCGAGGACGCCGACACCCCGGTGCGCTGGCTGCTCGCGCACGGGCTGCTGGTGGCGATCGACCCGGACACCGTCGAGCTGCCCCGCGAGGTCGGGCTGGCGGTGCGGGGCGGTGCGCCGCTCGGCCCGCTGCGGCTCAGTCCGCCCGACACCCCGACGACGACCGTCGGGCCGGAGCCGGCGGACGCGGCCGGCGCCGGCCAGGTGCTCACCATGCTGCGGCTGGCGGAGACGCTGCTGGAGGCGTACGCGCTGGACCCGCCGGCGGAGCTGCGCTCCGGCGGCCTCGGGGTCCGGGACCTGCGCCGGGCGGCCCGCGTGCTGGACTCCGACGAGCGCGCCGCGGCGCTGCTGCTCGAGGTGCTGCGGGCCGCCGGGCTGCTCGACCTGTCCGGCGGGCTCGAGCCGGGCTGGCTGCCGGCGGCCGGCTACGACCTGTGGCTCGGGCTGGACCCGGCCCGGCGGTGGGCCCGGCTGGCCGCGTCCTGGCTGGCGATGACCCGGATGCCGGCCCTGGTCGGGCAGCGCGACGACCGCGGCCGGGCGCTGGCGCCGCTGTCCGCCGACGTGGAGCGGACCAGCGCGCCGGGCACCCGGCGGCGGGTGCTCGGCGTGCTCGCCGAGCTGCCCGCGGGGGACGCGGCGAGCGGGAGCGGGGTGGCCGGCGAGCTGGCCTGGCGCTCGCCGCGCCGGGGCGGGCAGCGGACCGACCTGGTCGGCGCGGTGCTGGACGAGGCCGAGACGCTCGGGCTGACCGGCCGCGGTGCGCTGACCTCGTACGGGCGGGAGCTGCTCGGCGGCACCGAGGAGGTCCGGGTGGCCGCGCTGCTGGCCGGCCGGCTGCCCCCGCCGGTGGACCACGTGCTGGTGCAGGCCGACCTGACGGTGGTCGCGCCCGGGCCGCTGGAGACCGACCTGGCCCGGGAGATGGCGCTGGTGGCGGACGTGGAGTCGGCCGGCGCGGCCACCGTCTACCGGGTCACCGAGGCGACCGTGCGGCGGGCGCTGGACGCCGGGCGGGCGGCGGCCGAGCTGCACGAGCTGTTCCGGTCGCGGTCCCGCACGCCGGTGCCGCAGGCCTTGACGTACCTGGTCGACGACGTGGCCCGCCGGCACGGGACGCTGCGGGTCGGCGGGTCGGCGAGCTACCTGCGCTGTGACGACGAGGCGCTGCTGGCCGCGGTGGTGGCGGACCGGCGGGTGGAGTCGCTGCGGCTGCGCCGGATCGCACCGACCGTCGTGGTCGGCCGTGGCAGCGTCGACCGGGTGCTGGAGGTGCTGCGGGAGGCCGGGTACGCACCGGTGGGCGAGTCCGCCGACGGCGCCGTACTGGTGACCCGGCCGGACGCCCGCCGGGCGGCGCCCCGGCACCGGCTGCCGCGCCCCGTCGAGCCGCCGGCGGTCGGCGACGCGCAGCTGGTCGAGCTGGTGCGGGCGATCCGGGCCGGCGACCGGGCGGCGCAGCGGGCCGCGGCGGCCGCCCCGGCCACTGCGCTGGACGTGCCGGGGGTGACCACCGCGACGACGCTCGGGCTGCTCCGGGACGCGGCGCGGGCCAACCAGCCGGTCCTGCTCGGCTACGTCAATGCGCAGGGCGCGGCGTCCCAGCGGATCGTCGAGCCGGTGTCGGTGAACGGCGGCTACCTGCACGGCTACGACCACGCCGATCTCCGCCGGGACGGCGGGGGCAGGCCGGCCGAGATGCGCACCTTCGCGCTGCACCGGATCACTGCGGTGTCGACGCTGCCGGACGACGCGCTGCCGGACGACGTGGTCCCCGACGACGTGGTCCCAGACGACGCCACCCGGGGCTGACCGGTCCGACCGGGCCGGCCGGGCCGGCGGGTCCGGCCGCGCCGGCGGGCATGGTGCTCAGGCGCCGGCGGGCCCGGTGCTCAGGCAGACGCGCTCACCGAGGCGCCACCAGGGCCGACGCTTGTCTGCCAGGTGGCTCACCATGTCCACGGCGGCCGGCTGCCGCCCGCACCCGGCCTCCGACCGGCCGGCGGTTTGACCGGGATCTCGGGCTGGTGGTGAGCCCAGCGGACGAACGGCACCCGGGCGTACGCCGGCCTTCCTCGCGATCGATTCCCGGCGCGATCTCGGTAGTCACGGACCCGGTCTGCCGGACGGAGCTCCTCCCGCCCCGCGGGCGGATCAGGCCGATGGGCCTTCCCGGCTGTGTGAGGTCGACCGGTCGTGGAGCCGGTTGCGCAGCGGCGTGCGATCCGGGTCGACCCAGGGAGGCGGGCGGAACTCCGGCACGCCGTCCGCGGCGAGGGCCACCTGCCAGTCGCCTTGCTCGACCAGCCGATGGTGGTGTCCACAGAGCAGCACCCCGTTGCGCGCGGCAGTGGCGCCGCCCATCGCCCAGGGAACGATGTGGTGCGCTTCACACCAGCGGGATGGGCGGTCGCAGCCGGGGAAGGCGCAGCCGCGGTCCCGCAGCACGAGCGCCCGGCGGAGGGGTCCGGTGAACAGCCGGCGGCTGCGGCCGACGTCGAGCGGCTCCCCACGAGTCCCGAGCACCGCGGGGACGATCTGCGCGTCGCAGGCGATCCGACGGGCCGCTGCCGGTGAGATCGGAGTGCCGTCCTCCAGCGTCGCGGCGCCGATCCCGGTGACGAGGGTGGTCAGCGGCACGGTCACGACCACCTGGGGACGGTCGCCGCCGCTGTCCGGCAGCCCACCCGCGGCCAGCGCAGCCCGGCAGACGTCGACGAGCGCCTCGGCGCGGCGTCGCCCCGCCGGTCTCGGGTCGGGTCCGTCCGCCGCGGTCGGCCTCGGTGCGGCCAGCGGATCCAGCGCGGCGCGCAACACGGCGGTGCCCTCCGGATCGAGCCGGCCGCGCAACCAGGCCCCACCTTCGCCGTCCGGCGTGAGCGCGAGATCCATCGCTCGCGCAGCCCGCTCCTCGGCGCGCAGCAGCGCGTCCGCCTCCCGGGCGTCGACGGCGTCGGCGGCCACGACGGCGAGCAGCCGCCGCCCGATCCGGGACAGCTGCACCGGGTCGAAGATCTGCGCATGCTCGACGAGCTCGCGCTCGGCGTCGGCTCTCAGCCCGACGTCCGCCGGCAGGTCGGCTACCGTCCGGCTGATCACGCCGACGTGCCCCAACCCGATCCGCCCCTCGGCGCATGCGGCGGCCGCACTGTCCAGGTCACCCAGCGCCCGAGCGGTCTTCACGTAGCCGGTGGCCTCGCTCGGCGCCAGCCGCAACCGCGCTCGCAGCCACGCCGCTGAGCTGGTCGCGCCGTCTGCGACCAGCGCGTCCCGGGTATCGGCCTCCCGCACCGCGTGCATCAGCACCGCCTGCGCCGCCGCCACCACCGCGCTGGCCTCCGTCACCAGCTCGATCAGCTCCTCGGAGCCGAGCGACCACAACGGAGCCGCAGCGGCAGCCGCGAGCGCCGGCCGCACCCCCTCAAGCAGGTGCGGGCGGTCGAGCGCGGCGACGGACATACCAGCACAGTAGAGCTGACCACCGACAATTTCGGACCGGCCGGTGCGTGCGGTGATGCGTCGCCGATGCCGACAGCGCGGCCCGACCCCGCACGGAAACCGCCTGCCTCTATCTTGGCGCTGTGCGGAAATGGTGGCGTCGCCGCAGCCGAGAAGGCAAGGGAGGCGAGTCGTTGGAGGTCACCGAGGATTCTACGCCGGCCTCCTCCGACGCTCCGCACCATACGTCATGGATGGACGATCCGATCGGGCCTGCGGACGAAGACCTTCTGAGGCGCGGTGACTTCGCCCGACATCTGGCTGGCGCACTCAACCGGGTCGGAGCTTTCTCCAGCAGCACTGTCGTGGGCTTGGTCGGCCCGTGGGGAAGCGGGAAGACATCGGTCATCAACCTGATGGAGCAGGATCTCGAGGAGAACTGGCGCGTGAGCCACTTCGAACCTTGGGAGTCGGGCGACGTCGGCAGCCTGATCCAGGGGTTCTTCGGCGCGATCAGCAGTGCCCTGCCCGATGACGACCGCGGACGCATGGCACGGTCGATCTTGGACAGTCGAGCGACCGCCGCGCTGCCCCTGCTCGCGGTCGTCCCATACGCCGGGACGGCGGCAAGGGACCTGATCCAGCACCTGCAGGAGCGCTCCCGTGAGCATCGGGGCTCTGAGCAGGGCTTGCAGCAACTGGGACGAGCACTTCGGGACGCGGGCCTCAAGGTGCTCGTGATCATCGACGACGTCGACCGGCTGCTTCCCGACGAGCTGCTCGCCCTCTTCAAGGCCGTCCGGTTGCTCGGCAGGATTCCGCACGTTCACTACTTGCTCGCCTACGACGAGCGCACGCTGCTTGACGTCCTGCAGCAGACCGCCATCGCCCGCGGGAGTGGCCGGCGTGCGCAGGACTACCTGGACAAGATCGTCCAGGTCAGGGTCGATCTGCCCGCGGTGCAGCGAGCGCAGGCGAGTCGTCTCCTGGATGAAGGACTGCGGAATGTGCTGGACAGCGTCGGCGTCGAGCTGGAGCCGAGTGAGAGAGAGCGCTTCGGTCTCGCCTATCAGGTCGTCCTCTCCCGCACCCTGACCGAGCCGCGCCCGATTTCTCGTTATCTCGCACAGGTGGAGGTTCTGCTTTCCTACATCCGGCCGGACGAGGTCAACGTCGTCGACTTCTTGCTGCTCACCTACCTTAGGGTCAGCTATCCGGGCCTTCACCGCCGGCTACGGACGGAACCAGGTCTGCTCACCGGGGACGACATGCTGCTGACCGTGGCAGGCCGCGACCAGACCTATCCTTACGATTGGTCGAGCCTGCTCGCCCAGGAAGGAGTCCCGGACGTCGAGGCGATGCACGTCCACGCGTTGCTGGCGCACGTCTTTCCGGGCGCCGCTCCGGCGCCGAAGGATGTCTGGCTTCTCGGGGACTTCAAGCCTGGATTGCGCCGATCCGGTGACTCGGCGTACTTCGAGCGTTACTTCGCGCTGGGAGTCGCCGAGGACGACGTCAGCGACGTGACGATCCGCGATGCTCTTCTCGCCATCGGGCGCGGCCACGCCTCGTCGGCAACAATCGACCTGGAGCGCATCCTGTCGCCGAGCGGCGAAGCAGACAGCCATCTGCAGGCGAGAGCGTTGACGAAGCTCATCCAACTTGGCCCGCCCTCAACCGGGGCCGAGATCCGGGAGACCCTCCGGTTCCTGCTGACGGTGTATCCCAACCTGTCCGACGACGACCGGGCGATCTTGAGCCCGAGCGTACTGGCGGTCGGCTGGGCCGCCGATCTCCTCCGGCGTATTGATGGTTCGCCGGACCTCGAGATGGATGGACTCCTGCAGGCGCTGATTGCACGAGGGCCGTCCCTCGAGTTGACCGTACGAGCCTTGGAGAACCACAGCGACCAGTTCGGCTCGTCGTCGTCGCTTACTCGCCGGGCCGCCCAGGCCGCACTCCAAGCCGTGGTCGCGAGTCTTCTTGAAGGGGATTTGGCACCGATGGAACCCATCGCGAGCTATCTCGGCTTCGCCGAGTCGCACAGCACGACGGGCGCCGTACGTAGCGCGATCGTGCAAGGTTTCCAAAAGCACGAGTGGACGGTTGAGGATCTCGCCGCCCGACTGGTAAGTCGAGCCACGGTGAGTGGTGGGCCGTGGAAGCTCCACGAACTCAACTTCGAGGCACTGGTCCGGCTCGTCCCGCCGGAGGCCCTGCAGCAGGCCGACGCCGCAACGGCACCGGAGGACGCACCTATTGATCTGCTCGACCACTCCTGGAGCAACCGGAGGCGGTTCGCCCGTACGCAACTGGCGACCGCGCTGGCCCAAACCCAGTACGCGCCGCTGCCCGACCTGCCGACCGTCCGCCGGGCGCCCGAGTCGCAAGGCGCCGTCCAGCGGTACCGTCCCGCGCAGGTCCACGCCGATCCCGACCCGTACGATCTCGCGATCAGGGTAGCGGTACAGATTCCCGACGACGGACGCGATCTGGCGCACGGGTCCGGCAGGTCCCCGAGCCAGGTGCACGGCGCGGCCCGCGACAGGGTCCTCCAGGAGCTTCTCGAGGCAGCAGACTTCACCGCGTGGTTCCGGTCCGGCGCCGCAGCGTGGGGTATCAGCGGCCGGCCCACCTGGATCCCTGAGGGCGCCAACGCCGGTGAGGAGTCGACTTTCGTCCTCCGCCCAGACGCAGAGGCTGGCCACAAGCCGCCGGTACGCCTGCGGGCCTACGTTCGGACAGGATGGACCGACCCCTCTCGGCCCGGCCTGCTCGTGGTACTCGACGTCGCCTTCAACCTCTTGGAGCTGGAGGCGGACCGCCGACCCGGCAGTGTTCGGTACGGCACCGACGCGCCGGTACCAGCCGCTCTCACGGTGGAGGAGGTCCATTCCGCCGCCAAAGCTGCGCTCAGCGCCGCCGAGATGGCTGGAGCCGCCCACGAGCAGTTGATCGGTGCGGGAGCAGACGCGTCGGGTGGTGCGGCGCTCTTTCTGACCAGCGGCCAACCGCTCGACCGGACCATCGATCTGTCGCAGTTCCCGACGATACCGGGTGGCCACGTACCTCAACTGGTCGATCTCGTCTCGGAGATCCCCGTATCGGCGCTGGGCCGTCCGCTCGGCTTCGACCATGCGTACACAGCGGCGCTGCTGTTGCAGGCGCTGCTGACCCGGTCACAGCGCCGCGGCTTCACTCCCAGGTTGCGCGAACTCGCCCGGGAGAGCCGCGATTGAGGGTCGTCAGGCGCTGGCGGCGCGGGCCATGGCCGGCTCGCAGAGCGCCCGGGCCGCCTTGCTGGCCCCGGTCGCGTCGAAGTCGGCGACCGGCACGGGTGTCCCGAGCAGGAAGCCCTGCACCGAGTCGCAGCCCAGCGCGGCCAGCGCGGCCAGCTGGTTGGGCCGCTCGACGCCCTCCGCGGTCACCGTCAGCCCGAGAGCGTGCGACGTCTCCACGACCAGCCGGACCATCGCCGCGTCCGCGCCATTGACGTCCAGGCCCTGCACGAAGGACCGGTCCACCTTCACGTCGTCCACCGCGAGGTCGCGCAGCAGCCGCAGCGAGGAGTAGCCGGTGCCGAAGTCGTCCAGCGACAACCCCACGCCCAGCTCCCGCAGCTCGGCCAGCCGCTGGCGGGTGACCGGGAAGTCGGTGACCGCCGCGGTCTCGGTCAGCTCCAGCCGCAGCATGGACGGCGGCACCCCGTGCCGGGCCAGCGCCGCCCGCACCTCACCGACCAGGTCGGAGCCGACGACCTGGTGCGGCGACAGGTTCACGCTCACCGGCAGCGGCACGCCCCGGGCCTGCCACCGGCCGGCCTGCCAGGCGGCCGCGTCCAGCACCGCCGCGCCGATCGGCACGATCAGCCCGACGGTCTCCGCGTACGGGATGAACTCGTCCGGCGGGATCATCCGGCCGGAATCGTCCTGCCAGCGGACCAGCGCCTCGGCACCCACCAGCGCGCCGTCGCGCAGCCGGTGGATGGGCTGCCAGTGCAGCGAGAAGGCCTCCGCGGCGATCGCCTCGCGCAGCCGCAGCGTCATCGACAGCCGGTCCACCGGCCGGTCCGCGGCCGGGTCGTAGAGCTCGGCGCGCCCCCGGCCGGACAGCTTGGCCCGGTGCATCGCGCTGTCCGCCCGGCGCAGCACGTGCTCGGCGCCGGTCACCGGGCCGTCCACCACGCACACTCCGACGCTGGCCCGCAGCTGCAGCTCGTGCTCGCCGAGCCGGACCGGCGCACCGAGCACGTCGAGCACCCGCCGGGCGGCCGCCGCGGCGCCGCCGGTCGGGTCGCCCGCCGGCAGCCCGCCCAGCACCACCGCGAACTCGTCGCCGACCAGCCGGCCGACGGCGTCCTGCGGGCCGATCGCGGCGCCCAGCCGGCGGGCCGCCGCCACGATCAGCGCGTCGCCCAGCTCGTACCCGAGGCTGTCGTTGATGTCCTTGAGCTGCCCGAGCTCGACCTGCAGCAGCCCGAGCGGCGCGTCCGGCGAGGCACCGGCCAGCCGGCGGTCGACCTCGTCCAGCACCCAGCGCCGGGTGGGCAGCCCGGTCAGCGGGTCGTGCAGCGTGGAGTGCGCCAGCGCGGCGGCCAGCCGGGCGAAGACGTCGCGGGCCGGGAAGGTCCGGGCGCGGCCGCCGGCGTCCAGCACGGACAGCGAGGCGGCCACCGCGTGCGGGCCGGACAGCAGGGCGCGGACGGCGTCGGCGAGGACGAGGTCCGCGGGCAGGGCGGGCGGCGGCCGGTACGGGCGGGCCGCGTCCGCCGGCAGCGCGTCGACCAGGTCACCGAGGGTGCGGATGGGCCGGCCGTCGCTGTCGTGCAGGACGGCAGCGCGCAGCGCGATCTCCAGCATCGGCTCAGGCACGCCCCCGACTCCTCCCCTGGCTCGGAGGCAGCATCCGCGCATCGGCTCCGTCCGGCAACCGATCTGACGGAAGTTCATCTGCGCACGCGACCGGGCGGTGACGGGGACGCACCGCCGACCGGCCCGCTGCCGCCGCGCCGGGGCGGGACTCGCACGGGGGACCGCGGCGTTGCACACTGAGTCGTTCTGAGTTCCCGCACCCAACCCCAGCTCTGGAGCCCGCGCGCCCGTGACCGACGGCCCCCTCATCGTCCAGTCCGACAAGACCCTGCTGCTCGAGGTCGACCACCCGGCCGCCGTGGAGGCCCGGGCGGCCATCGCCCCGTTCGCGGAGCTGGAGCGCTCCCCCGAACACGTGCACACCTACCGGCTCACCCCGCTCGGGCTGTGGAACGCCAGGGCCGCCGGGCACGACGCCGAGCAGGTGGTGGACGCGCTGGTCCGGTTCTCCCGGTACGCGGTGCCGCACGCGCTGCTGGTCGACGTGGCCGACACCATGGACCGGTACGGCCGGCTGCAGCTGGTCAAGCACCCGGCGCACGGGCTCGCCCTGGTCTCGCTGGACCGGGCGGTGCTCGAAGAGGTGGTCCGGCAGAAGAAGATCGCCCCGATGCTGGGCACGCGCATCGACGACGACACGGTCGTGGTGCACCCGAGCGAGCGCGGCCGGCTCAAGCAGGCGCTGCTCAAGGTGGGCTGGCCGGCCGAGGACCTGGCCGGGTACGTCGACGGCGAGGCGCACCCGATCGAGCTGCGCCCGGACGGCTGGGAGCTCCGGGCGTACCAGCGGGAGGCGGTGCAGAACTTCTGGGCCGGCGGCTCCGGCGTCGTGGTGCTGCCGTGCGGTGCCGGCAAGACGCTGGTCGGCGCGGCCGCGATGGCCGAGGCGGCCGCCACCACGCTGATCCTGGTCACCAACACGGTGGCCGGCCGGCAGTGGAAGCGGGAGCTGCTCGCCCGCACCAGCCTGACCGAGGACGAGATCGGTGAGTACAGCGGCGAGCGCAAGGAGATCCGCCCGGTCACCATCGCCACGTACCAGGTGATGACGACCCGGCGGAAGGGCGAGTACCGGCACCTCGAGCTGTTCGACAGCCGGGACTGGGGCCTGATCGTGTACGACGAGGTGCACCTGCTGCCGGCACCGATCTTCCGGCTCACCGCGGACCTGCAGTCGCGGCGGCGGCTCGGGCTGACCGCGACGCTGGTCCGGGAGGACGGCCGGGAGGGCGACGTCTTCTCCCTCATCGGCCCGAAGCGGTACGACGCGCCGTGGAAGGACATCGAGTCACAGGGCTACATCGCGCCGGCCGACTGCACCGAGGTCCGGGTCACGCTGACCGACGCCGAGCGGATGGAGTACGCGGTCGCCGAGCCGGAGGACCGCTACAAGGTCGGCGCCACCGCCCGGACGAAGCTGCCGGTGGTCAGGCGGCTGGTCGAGCGGCACCACGGCGACCAGGTGCTGGTGATCGGGGCGTACCTGGACCAGCTGGAGACGCTGGGCGCCGAGCTGGACGCGCCGATCATCCAGGGCTCGACCACCAACCGGGAGCGGGAGCGGCTCTACGACGCGTTCCGCCGGGGCGAGGTGTCAACGCTGGTGGTCTCCAAGGTCGCGAACTTCTCCGTCGACCTGCCCGAGGCGTCGGTCGCGGTGCAGGTGTCCGGCACCTTCGGCTCCCGGCAGGAGGAGGCGCAGCGGCTCGGCCGGGTGCTGCGGCCGAAGGCCGACAAGGGCACCGCGCACTTCTACACCGTGGTCGCCCGGGACACCCTGGACCAGGAGTACGCGGCGCACCGGCAGCGCTTCCTGGCCGAGCAGGGCTACGCGTACACCATCGTCGACGCGGACGACCTGCTCGCCGCCGGCTGAGCCGCCGGCCGCGCCGAGCCGCCCGCCGTGCATGACCCAGGTTTGCCGCTAGGGTCGGCCGGTGTCGTCCCACCCCGTGTCCACGCCGTACGCGCTCCGCTGGCTGCCGAGATACTTGGCCTGCTCGCTGATCTGGGGCACCGGCTTCGCGTTGATCAAGGTGGCGGTGGACGCGGGGGTGCCGCCGGGCTGGGTAGCCTTCTGGCGGTGCGCCCTGGGCGCCGGAGTGCTCTGGCTGCTGGTGCTGCTGCGGCGCACGCCGGTGGCGGCGAACCGGAGGCTCTGGGCGCACGCCCTGGTGGTCGGCACCGTGCTCAACGCGGCGCCGTTCACCCTCTTCGCGCTCGGCGAGCAGCACATCAGCTCGGTGCTGGCCGGCGTCTGGAACTCCACCATCCCGCTCTTCACGCTGGTCTTCGTGCTGGTCCTGGTGCCGGACGAGCCGCCGACGGCGCGCCGGCTGACCGGCCTGGCGACCGGCGCGATCGGCGCCCTGACCGTCCTGGAGGTGTGGCGTGGCCTCGGCGACGACCTGCTGGTGGGCAGCCTCGCCTGCCTCGGCGCGACCACCCTGTACGGGCTGGGCTACGCCTACACCCGGCGGTTCATGTCCGGCTACGCGATCTCCGGCATGTCGCTGACCGCGATGCAGCTGACCGGCGCCACCGCGGAGCTCGCGGTGGCGGCGCCGGTGCTCGGCGGCCGACCGGGATGGCCGGGTCCGGGGGCCGCGGCGGCGCTGGTCGTGCTCGGCGTGCTCGGCACCGGCCTCGCCTACCTGTGGAACCTCGACGTGATCCGGGCGGTCGGGTCGACCGTCGCCTCGACGGTGGCATACCTCACCCCGGTCTGGGCCTCGCTGGCGGGCCTGGTCGCGCTCGGCGAGCCGCTCGCCTGGACCACCGTGCTCGGCGCCCTGCTCATCGTCGGGGGCGTGCTGCTCACCCGGTCGAGCGGGCCACGTCCGGCACCGGCAGGTCGACGACGGGCGGCGGCATCCGCCGCAGACGGCTCACCGGGGACAGGATGATCGGCACCAGCATCGCTGCCGAGCCCAGCGCCAGCACGACCAGCGCCGGGCGCAGCCCGAGCCAGCCGGCCAGCAGCCCGCCGGCCGGACCGCCCAAGGCGCCGCCGCCGAACATCAGGGTGCGCATCGCGGCGTTCATCCGGGCCATCAGCGCGTTCGGGGTGACCGTCTGGCGCAGGCTGACGATCACCACGTTGGAGACGCTCATCCCGGCGTAGATCAGCACGAAGGCGGCGACGAAGATCGCGGTGGACAGCGGCCGTGGCCCGGAGGCCACGGCGATCACGGCCGGCCCGAGGAAGATCGACGTCACCGCGCCTGCGTATACCCGACCCAGCGGCAGCCGCCGGACCAGCGTCCCGGCCGCGAGCGAGCCGAGCACGCCGCCCACCGCACCGGCGGACAGCACCAGGCCGAGGGCGGCCGGGCTGAGGCCACGCTCGCGCACCGCGTAGAGCAGGAACATCGACGTGGTCGCGATGATGAAGAAGTTGCAGCAGCAGCCCACCAACGCCAGCGCCCGCAGGTGCCGGTCCCCGAGCACCCAGCGCAGGCCGTCGGCCAGCTCCCGGCGCAGCTGCCGCTGCGCAGACCGCGGCGGCCGCGGCTCGACGGACCGGATGCAGAGCAGTGACAGCACCGAGAAGGCGAAGGTGACCGCGTCCACGGCCATCGCGATCGGCGCGGTGAGCGCACCGACCAGCACGCCGCCGATGCCGGGACCGGCCGCCTCGGCGGACGAGGAGCTCACCGCCAGCTTCGAGTTCGCCTCCACCAGCTGCCCGCGGTCCTCGATCAGCGTCGGTACGTACGACATCCAGCTGACGTCGAAGAGCACGGAGGCGACGCCGATGGCGAGGGTGATGACCAGCAGGAGCGGCAGCCGCAGCACGTCGGCCGCGGCCAGCGCTGGCACCAGGCCGACCAGCACCGCCCGGGCGACGTTGGCGCCGATCATCACCGGCCGCCGCCGGGACCGGTCCACCCACACCCCGAAGACGAGCGCGAGCGCCAGGTACGGCACGTACTGGGCGAACCGGAGCAGGCCGAGCTCCTCCGGCCCGGCGCCGAAGACCAGGACCGCGGTCAGCGGCAGTGCCAGCATGGTGACCTGGGTCCCGTAGAGGGACAGCGTCTCCCCCGCCCAGAAGACGACGAAGTCCCGGTTGCCCGCCAGCGTCCGGGACGGCGTCGGGGACCGAGCCGGGCCGGGTGCCGGCGGCTCAGGCGCCGCCGGCACCGTCGAGCTCCGCCTGCACGATGAGGGCCAGCGCGCCCAGCCCGGCGCCGGACCACATCGAGTGGTGGTCGCCCGGGACCACGTGGTGACGGATCTGCGGCACCAGCCGCTCCCACCGCCGGTCCTCGTCCGGGGTCTCGCTCGCCCAGACGGCGGTCACCGGGCCACCATACCCAGCCGGCGGGGCATAGTCATACACCGCTGCGACATGAGCCCGGAACACTCCGTACCGGTACGCCAGGAAGTCCGCGTCCGCCTCGCCGGGCAGCAGCTCGGCCCGCGCGACCGCGCCGAGCAGCCGCTCGGGGTCGGCGTCCGGCGGGAAGTCGGCCAGCAGCCGGTCGAGACCCGGCAGCGACACTCCGCCCAGCGCGGCCAGGTCGGTGAGGAACTTGTGCACCAGGTCCCGCTCTGCCGGCAGCGGCTCCCGGTGCGGGGCGGTCGTGTCGACCACCACCAGCACCGGCACCTCGGCCCGGGCCGCGACCAGCCACCGCGCCAGCTCGAAGGCCAGCGCCCCGCCGAGCGACCAGCCGAGCAGCCGGTACGACCGGCCCGCTGCGGGCCCGAGCAGGCCGAGGTACTCCGAGGCGAGCGCATCGAAGGAGCCCAGCGGTGTCCGGTCGTCGTCGTAGCCGGGTGCCTCGAAGCCGTACACGGGCTGGGCCGGGTCGAGCAGCGCCGTGAGCCCGCCGTACACGTACGCCGATCCGGAAACCGGGTGGACGCAGTACAGCGGCGGACGGTCCCCGGCCGGCCGCAGCGGCACCAGCGACCCCGCTACGTCCGGGCCGGTCATCGCGCCGGCACTGCGAGCAGCCGGTCGATCGCGGCGGCGACCTCGGCGACCGAGGAGGAGCCGTACAGCAGCCGTACGTTCACCTTCACCCGGAAGGTCTTGTTCAGCCGGCTCACCATCCGCATCGCCTGCAGCGAGCTGCCGCCCAGCTGGAAGACGTTGTCCGCGGCGCTCACCCGGGGCCGTTCCAGTATCTCCGCGATCACCCCGGCGACCTCGCGCTCGGTGTCGGTGGCGGGCGGCACGAATCCGGACTCCTCCCCGCCGTCGCCCACCTCGTCCACCGGCTCCGGCAGCGCGGCCCGGTCGATCTTGCGGGCCGCGGTCAGCGGGAACTCCGCCAGCACCACCCAGGCCGTCGGCACCATGTAGTCGGGCAGCAGGCCGGCGAGGTGCCGGCGCAGCACCCCCGGCTCCGGCGGCTCCCCGGCGGCGGTGAGGTAGCCGACCAGCCGGTTGTCCCCGTGCCGGTCCGGCCGCAGCAGCACGGTCGCCATCCGCACCTGCGGGTGGGTGAGCAGCGCCGACTCCACCTCGCCCAGCTCGATCCGCAGGCCGCGCAGCTTCACCTGGGTGTCGATGCGGCCGAGGAACTCCAGCTCGCCGGCGGGGGTCCAGCGCACCAGGTCACCGCTGCGGTACACCCGGGCGTCAGGCCGGACCGGGTCGGCCACGAACTTCTCACCGGTCAGCTCCGGCTGGTTGAGGTATCCGCGGGCGAGCCCCTCGTCGCCGCCGATGAGCAGCTCGCCGGGCACCCCGAAGGGGACCAGCTCGTCCCGGCGGTCGACCACGTAGTGCAGCCGCTCCAGCTCCGGGTGGCCGATCGGCGGCGAGGACTGCCACTCGATGTGCTCGCACTCGTACTCGGTGCACGCGATGGACGCCTCGGTCGGGCCGTACAGGTTCACGAACCGGCGACCGGGCTGGTTCCACTTCGTGACCAGCTCGGCCGGCAGCGCCTCGGCGCCGCCCATCACGTACCGCAGGTCCGGGTACGGCTCCGCCTCGACCAGCGACAGCATCACCGGGGACAGGCCGGCGTAGGTCACCCGCTGCTCGCGCATCAGCGCGGCCAGCGCGTCCGGCGACGAGCCCGACTCGCGGTCCACCAGCACCAACGCGGCGCCGGTGCGCAGCGCGGTGAAGATCTCGCCCTGGGACATGTCGAAGGTCAGCGCCGGCAGCTGCAGCAGCCGGTCCCCGGGGCCGAAGTCGAAGGTGCGCCGGAACGCCTCGGTGAAGCAGGTCAGTCCCCGGTGCTCGATCATCACGCCCTTGGGGCGTCCGGTGGAGCCGGAGGTGTAGAGGACGTACATGAGCGAGTCGCGGGTGGCCCACTCCTCCAGCCGGCCGTCGACCGGGACCGCCTGGACGGCGTCCCACTCGGTGTCCAGGGCCAGCGTCGCCCAGTCCCCGGCCGGCAGCCGATGCGCGAGCGTGGACCGGGTGATCACCAGCGGGGTGTCGGTGTCCCGGAGCATGTAGTCCAGCCGGGCCGGCGGGTGCTGCGGGTCGACCACGGTGAACGCCGCGCCGGCCTTGAGGACGCCGAGCATGGCGACCAGCACGTCCAGGTCCCGCTCCAGCGCCAGCGCGACCACCTGGGCGGCCCGGACGCCCTGTGCCCGCAGCCACCGGGCCAGCCGGTCGGCCTGCTCGTCGAGCTCGCCGTAGGTCAGCTCGGCACCGCGGCAGACGGCGGCGAGGGCGTCCGGCGTCGCCCGGGCGACCCGGGCGACGTCGACGTGCACCGGCTCGGTGGAGTAGTCCGCGTGCCCGCCGTCGCCCGCGGCGAGTAGCGCGGCCCGCTCGTCCGGGTCCAGCAGCGGCAGCCGGCTCACCGGCCGGTCCGGCTCGGCGGCCGCCCCGGCGAGCAGAGTCTGCAGGTGCCGACCGAGCGCCTCCACCCGCCACCGGTCGAAGAGGTCCGTCGAGTAGCCGAGCCACAGCCGCAGCCCGGTCGGCACCTCGTAGAAATTGAGGTTGAGGTCGAAACGGGCCTGGCTGGTGCCCACCTGCAGCAGCTCGGCGTCGAGGTCGTCGAGGTCCAGCGCGCCGGACGTGCCCGCGCCGAGCAGCTGGACCGACACCTGGAACAGCGGGTTGCGCCCGGCCTCGCGGATCGGCCGGGCCCGCTCCACCACCTTCTCGAACGGGACGTCCTGGTGGTCGTAGATGTCGAAGTGGGCGTCGACCACCCGGTCGAGCAGCTGCAGGAACGTGGGGTCGCCGGTGACGTCGGCGCGCAGCACCGCCATGTTGACGAACAGGCCGACCACGGCCTCCCGCTCGGGCGTGGTCCGGCCCAGCATGGTCACGCCCAGCGGCACGTCCTCGGTGCCGGTGTAGCGGGCCAGGACCGCGGCCAGCGCGGCGGCGAGGACCATGAACAGCGACGCGGCGTTCTCGGTCGCGAGCGTGCGCAGCGACGCCGTCAGCTCGGGCGGGAAGTCGATCAGCAGCGAGCTGCCGGAGCTGCTCCGCACCGGCGGCCGCAGCCGGTCCGCGGGCAGCTCCAGCGTCGCCAACCCGGCCAGGCGCTGCTCCCAGAACCGCAGCTCCGCCTCCAGCGCCTCGCCGCTGAGCTGCTCGCGCTGCTCCTCGACGAAGCCGGTGTAGTCGCCGTCCAGCTCCGGCAGCACCGGCTCGACGCCCGCCCGCAGCGCCCGGTACGCGGTGGCCAGCTCGGCGTTCATCAGCCCGGCCGACCAGCCGTCCATGACGATGTGGTGGAAGGTGGTGACGAGCACGTGATCCGCCGGTGCGACCCGGAACAGCCGGCACCGGTACAGCGGGCCGACCTCGAGGTCGAAGGGCAGGTCCGCCTCGGCCTGCACGGCCCGGGTCAGCTCCGCCTCCCGGTCCAGGGCCGGCACCCCGGTCAGGTCGGTGACCGGGAGCTGCCCGGCGGTGGCCGGCAGGACGGTCCGGTACGGCGTGCCGTCGCGCGCGCCGAAGGCGGACCGGATCACCTCGTGCCGGCGGACCACCAGCTCCAGGCCGGCCCGCAGCGCCTCGGCGTCCAGCGGCCCGCGCAGCCGGACGGCGTTGCCGACGTTGTACGTCGGCTCGCCGGGCGCGAGCTGGTCGAGGAACCAGAGCTGTTCCTGCCCGAACGACAGCGGCAGCGCGTCGGCCATGGTCAGCGTGCTCCGTTCCAGGGGTGGTCGGGGATGGGGTCGGGCGTGGCCGCGGTGGGGTCGGCCCGGTCGCGGGCCGGCGGCGTGCGGGCGAGGACCTCGCCGGCCCGGCGCAGGCCGTCGGCCAGCGCGTCCCGGTGGCGGGCGAAGGTGACCCGGAAGCCGCCGCGGCCGCCCAGGGTCTCCCCGGGCATCAGCAGCACCCCGGCGTCGAGCACCCGCCGGCAGTACGACAGCGCGGACTCGCCGGTGTCCAGCCACAGCCAGGCGAACGGGGTGCCGTCCGGCGGCACCAGCCGTACCGCGCCGCGGTGCCGGTCAGCCCAGTCCTCCAGCACTCGGAGTCCCTGCGCGCACAGCTCCCGGTACTCGCGCACGTGCTCGTCGCGCCGAGCCAGCACCACCCCGGCCAGGGCCTCGGTGAGCACCGAGTTCGACACCGTGGTCAGGTGCTTGCGCTCGGCACAGGCGGAGACCAGGTCCGGCGGCCCGTACATCCAACCTGTACGCAGGCCGGGCACGCCGTGGATCTTCGACAGGCCGGAGACGGAGACGGCCCGCGCGTCGGGCTCGGCGGCGACCGAGCCGGCCAGGTCGACCCGGTACTCCTCGTCCACCACCAGCCAGCCGCCGGTGCGGCGCACCAGCCGGGCCAGCGCCCGCAGGTCCTCGGTGCTGGTCCGCCGGCCGGTCGGGTTGCTCGGCGAGGTGACGGCCACCACCTGGGCATCGGTGCCGGCAGCGGCGGCCACCCGGTCGACGTCGACCACCAGGTCGGAGCCGAGCTGGACGACCTCGACCCGGCAGCCCAGCAGGCTGGGCAGGTCCACCGACTGCCGCCAGCCGGGCTGCACGGTGACGACCTTGTCGCCCGGACCCAGCAGCGTGCTGAACAGCAGGTGCAGCGCCTCCTGGGCGCCGTGGGTGATCACCACCCGCTCCGGGGAGCCGCGGTAGAGCCCGGCCACCGACTCCCGCAGCGGCCGGGTGCCCCGGTCGACGCCGTAGTCGAGCGGCAGGTCCGGCAGCGGCCCGAGGGAGGCCACCGACCGGCACTCGGCATGGCTGTCACCGAGGTCGACGTCGTACCGGTCGAGCGCGTCCACGAAGACCCAGCGCCGCATCGGGTACGGAGCGTCCACCAGCGGTGTCACCCCGGTGCCGGCCGCCGTCACCGGCTCCCCCCGCCGGTCGCGACCGGTCTTCCGGCCGCGCCGGCCACAGCCACCCCCGGCGGCCGCCCGTCCCGGCCGGGGGGGAGGCCGAGCCGGCGTCGCAGCGCCGGCCCGAAGTCGCCGACCGCGACCTGCTCGACCGGACCGCAGAGGACGATCTCGCCCGCCGCGATGGTGACGTCGACGGCGCCACCGGGCATCTGGACCTGCACCCGTCCGGCGACCAGGCCCAGCTCGGCCGCGGCGGCCACCGCTGCGGCGGCGCCGCTGCCGGACGAGCTGGTGTAGCCGGCCCCGCGCTCCCAGGCCTCCACTTCGACGGTGCCGCGGTCGAGCACGCGGACGAGCTCGACGTTGGTCCGGTCCGGGAACCTCGGGTGGGTGGCGAGCGCCGGCCCCAGCTCGGCCGCAAGCTCCGGGGAGACCGCGTCCAGCGGCACCACCGCGTGCGGACCGCCGTTGTGCAGGCAGGTGACGGTGAGCTCCCGCCCGGCGGCCTGGAACGGCACTTGTACCGCCGGGCCGGTCACGCCGAGCACCGGCACGTCCGCCGCGGCGAAGCTCGGCCGGCCCAGGCCGATCCGCACCGTCGCCACGTCCGGGTCGAGGACCTGCACGAGCGAGTCGCCGGCCGCCGTCCGGAGCACCACCTCGGCCGGCTGGCCGCCGTGCTCGACGAGGTGCAGGGCCGCCATCCGCAGCCCGTTGCCGCTGCGCTCGCACACCGACCCGTCCGGGTTCCACAGCCGGACCGGGACAGGCCGGCCGGACGGCACCGGTGCCGCCGGCAGCAGCACCAGCCCGTCCGCGCCCAGCCCGTGGTGCCGGTCGCAGAGCAGCCGGGCGGTGGCCGGGCCGAGGTCGAGCCCGGTCCGGCTCGGGTCCACCACCAGGTAGTCGTTGCCGTGCGCGTGGTACTTGCCGAAGTCGGGCACCATCAGTCGGTCTGTTCGGCCAGCGCCGCCGCGTCGTGCTCGTCGCCGTACCAGCGCTCCTGCCAGCGGGAGAACGCCACGATCACGATGTCGCGATACGCAGGTCCGCCGTCGGCCGACCGGACGTCCGTGACGTCGTGCGCGATCGCCTGGTCGTCGATGAGCACCGCCCGCCCGGCGTCCAGCACCCCGGACCAGAACGGGGCCTCCGCGTCCGGCTGCCAGAGCCGGGTCTCGGCGCCGGCGACGTTGACCCGGCGCAGGACCGCGATGAGCACGTACTCGTGCCCGTCCTTGTGCACCCCCTCCGGGGTGAGCGGGCCGGGCCTGTCGGCGGTGGCCCGGGTGCGGTTCTGGTGCACGTTGATCTGCCATGCCTCGGACCGGCTCAGCGGGAAGCCGTCGGCGGCGGCCCGCACGTAGTCGCTGAAGTCGGCCTTCAGCGGCTGGTAGACCCGCCGGATGCCGCCGCCCACCGGGTTGAACTTCTTGTACGTGGTGTAGTCCCGGTGCGGCAGCACCTCCAGCGCCCAGCCCGCCTCCGCGGACCAGGACAGCTTGTACTGGGAGAACCGCTTGTACCGGGTGCCGCCGCCCATGTACGCGTCGACCGGCAGGTCGTCGTAGGTGTCCAGCAGTTCCGGCGGTGCCGCCGGCAGCTCCAGCACCGCATAGCCCTGCTCGTTCAGCGTCATCTCGTCCTCCTCCGTCTTCGGCCGGTACGGCCAGTGGGCGGTCAGGCCGGATCGGGCAGCGGGGTGGTGGCACCCGCCGACCCGCCGGCGAGCCGCTCGTCCAGGTAGCGGGCGGAGGAGTCGAGCCGCCAGAGCGTGCCGCGCGCGATCCCGCGCCGCATCCGCTCGCTGGTCGCGGCGGGCAGCACTACCCGGTGGAACCAGCCGGCCGCGTGCTGCGAGTCGATCGTGACGTGCAGCCGGTGGTAGCGGATGCCGACCTCGGGCAGCCCGAGCCGCTCCCAGGCGTGCACCACGTTGACGAAGCGGTCCGGCACCAGCCACTCGGTCATGCCGAGGAAGCCGACGGCCTCCGGGTAGAGCTGGCGGTAGCGGCACACCAGCACCGCGAGGTTGCCGGACAGCAGAGCGTTCGCGGTCATCTCCCGCAGCACCTCGTCCGCGCTCACCTCGAGCACGCCCAGCACCTGTCCGAAGAGGTCGGTGTGCACCTCCTCGGGATTGCCGTTGCCCATCTCGTCCCAGAAGTTGGCCGCGATCTCCATCTTCGCCGGCCCGCTGGTGCCGACCTGCATCATCGCCAGCAGGTCGTCGAAGCGGCCGTCGATCGCCGACTCCTGGATCATGTAGCGGCGCAGGTCCTCCCTGCTGGCCTGGTCGCGGATGAAGTGCCGGTAGTACGGGTGCTTGAACACCCGGTGCCGCCGGGCCAGCGACTTCAGCCAGGACACGTACTCCTTGGGCTCGACCGGGGCGGTGTCCAGCACCGCCGGGTCCAGCTGCTCGTCCTGGGCCGCGAGCACCGCCTCCTCCACGGTCCGGGTCACCTCGTGGACGATGATCGCGCCCTCGGCGCTCGGGCTGCCGGGGATCTCGGTGGACAGCCGGTAGATCCGGGACAGCAGGAGCTGCTGCAGGTGGAAGGCGCTGCCGTCGGTGCCGGCGGCCGCGTTGAGCGCCACCGCGCGGTCGACCAGCCGGGCCCTTTCGGCTGCGGAAACCGTCCGGTCCACCTCGGCGGCCGGCCGGCCCAACAATGCGGAGATCTCCTCGACGAGCCCCTCCAAGTCGTGCTCGACCGCGTCGGGGCGACCCTCGGTCGTCGAGATGGGCATGCTGACGCTCCAGGTGTGGGTGGCGGAGCCGGCAGCGGGCCGAACGAGGCGAGAAACGCGAGTCCACCGGGCGGTGGAAACCGCGCGATCAAGTCGTATCTAACCCGGAGGGGCCATGAACGGACATCAGTATCAATGGTGCATAGAGATCATGTCAAGAATGTTTCGCATCTATGAAATGTCTACTGCGCGGACGAGCCTGACGGTCGGATCAGGCCGCGCACCCTCGGGCCGCCGCAGGCCGGACCCCGGCTGGGCGCAGATGCACCAGGCTGGGCGTCGTCACCCCTTGTTCGCGCCGAGCGTCAGCCCGCCCACGAACTGCTTCTGCAGCAGCAGGTAGACCAGCACGGTCGGCAGCGCGATGAGCACCGCGCCGGCCGCGAGCAGGTTGTTGTCGGTGAAGAACTGGCCGCGCAGGTTGTTCAGCGCTGAGGTGATCGGCCGCTTGTCGCCGCTGTTCATCAGCACCAGCGCCCAGAGGAAGTCGTTGTAGATCCAGATGAACTCGAGCGTGGCCAGCGCGGCCAGCGGGGTCCGGCACAGCGGCAGCGTGATCGTCCGGTACTGCCGCCACGCCCCGGCACCGTCCACCAGCGCAGCCTCGGTCAGCTCGTGCGGCAGCACGTCCATGTAGTTGGTCAGCACGAACGTGCAGAAGCCGATCTGGAAGGCGACGTGGATGAGGATGACGCCCCAGTACGTGTCGTAGATGAACGCGCTGTGGTCGAGCACCCAGCCCTGCGAGTCCCACAGCCGGTACGCCTGGTAGAGCGGGGTGACCAGGATCTGCTGCGGCAGCAGGTTGCCGGCGGTGAAGAGGATGAGCAGCGCCTTCCGGCCGGGCACCCGGAAGCGGGCCAGCCCGAAGGCGACCAGCGAGGACAGGAAGAGGATCAGCACCAGCGACGGCACCACGATGACCAGCGTGTTGACCAGGAAGCGGACCAGGTCGGACTGCTGCCAGGCGTTCACGTAGTTCTGCACCGTCAGCCCGCGCGGCAGCGACACGTAGCCGTACTCGGCCGTCTCCGCGTACGGGCGGAAGGACGTGTAGACCGCATAGAGCAGCGGGAAGAGGAAGGCGATCGAGGTGCCGGCGAGCAGCACGTGCAGCAGCACCCGGCCCGGGGTCAGCGGCCGGCGGCGGTGCACCCGCGGCGCCGCCAGCAGCGCCTCGCCCCGGGCGGCCGGGTCCGCGGCGGCCGCGCTCTGCACGGCCGTCATCGCCGCTCCTCCCGGAACACGTTGACCGTGTAGATCACGATGAACACGGTGGAGATCACCAGCATGATCGCGGCGATCGCGGAGCCGTACCCGATCCGGCTGGCCTCGCCGATGATGTTCTGGGTCACCAGCACCGACAGCAGCTCCAGCCCGTTGCGGCCGCCGTTGATCACGAAGACCAGGTCGAAGGCGCGCAGCGACTCGATCACGGTGATCACCAGCACGACGATGTTGACCGGTCGCAGCGCCGGGAAGACGACGTACCGGAAGGCCTGCCAGGCGGACGCGCCGTCGATCGCCGCGGCCTCCTTGAGCGTCGGGTCGACGCCCTTCAGCCCGGCCAGGTAGAGGATCATCATGTAGCCGACGTGCCGCCAGCTGGCCGCGACCAGCACCGCCCACAGGTTGATCTTCGGGTTCCCGAACCAGTCCACCGGCCCGGCACCGGCCTTCGCCAGCACCGCGTTGACCAGGCCCTGGTCGTTGGAGTACATGAGCTGCCAGATGAAGCCGACGATCGCCAGCGACAGCACCACGGGCAGGAAGATCGCGCTCTGGTAGACCCGGGTGAACCGGATCTCCCGGTCCAGCAGCACCGCGAGCAGCAACCCGATCGGCGTCGGGATGAGGATGAAGAAGACGAGCCAGAGCAGGTTGTGCCAGAGCGCCGGGTAGAACGGCGGGTAGATGGTGAAGATCTCCCGGTAGTTGCGCAGCCCGACCGGCTCGATGGTGTCCAGCCCGATCCCGTCCCACCGGGTGAAGGACAGCCCGACCGAGGCGAGCGCCGGCAGCCAGACCAGCGACACGCTGATCAGCGTCGGGATGCCGATCATCAGGCCGAGGACGAGCTTGTCCCCGCGGGTCCAGCGGCGGGCCCGCCGGCGGCGGGCCGGACGGCGGTCACCGGCCGGCGCGTCGGCGCGCGGCGTGCTCGTGGTGACGGACACCGCTGCTCCTCAGCTCTGGTAGATCGACTTCTTCTGCTGCTCCATGGACTTGAGGATCGAGCCGATGTCGGCCGGGTTCTGGATGAACTTCTGCAGCGCGGGGATCGCCACCGTGGAGGCGAAGGTCGGGTCCGCGTCCCGGTCCAGGAACTGGGAGATCGACTTCGCGCCGCCGATCAGCTCGGAGGCCTTCTTCTGCAGCGCGTTGTACTTCGAGGTTTCCGCCTCCTTGTGCACGGCGACGTCGTTCGGGTCGGTCGCCAGGTACGTGTTCTCCGCCTTGGCGGAGCCGAGGTACTCCAGCAGCTTCTTCGCGCCGTCGGCGTTGCGCGGCCGCTTGGCCATCATGAAGCCGTCGATCGGCGCCTCGACCGCGTCGGTGCCGACGGCGGGGTCCACCTCCGGGAACGGGAAGAAGTCGAGGTCCTCCCGGTTCGGCCCGGCCGGGAACTGCTGGCCGACGAACGTGCCCAGCAGGTACATCCCGGCCTTCTTCTGCAGCAGCGACTGGCCGGCCTCCTGCCAGGTGCGGCCGAGCGCGTTCGGCTGGCTGATCTCCAGCAGCCGCCGCCAGGTGTCGAAGACCGGGGTGATCTTCGGCCCGTCCCACGCCTCCTTCCCGGCCATCAGGTTGATGTGGAAGTCGTAGCCGTTGATCCGCATGTTGAGGTAGTCGAAGGTGCCCATCGCCGGCCAGCCGTCCTTGTCGGCGAAGGCCAGCGGCGCCAGGCCGTCCTTCTTCATCCGGCCGCCGAGCGCGACCATCTCGTCCAGCGTCTTCGGGACCTGGTAGCCCTTCGCGGCGAAGACGCTCTTCCGGTAGTGCACCGCCCACGGGTAGTTGTAGAGCGGCACGAAGTACTGCTTGCCGTCGTCACCGGTGGACGCCTGCTTGATCGCATCGGAGAAGCCGCCGCCGATCTTCCCCCAGACGTCGGAGACATCGCCGACCAGGCCCTTCTTCGCGAAGAACCGCATCCGGTAGCCGGCGAACCAGGTGAAGACGTCGTCCGGCCGGCCCTGCAGGTAGTTGTTGATCTGCTCCTGGAACGTGTTGTGGTCGACGGTGTTGACCTTGACCGTGCCGCCGCCACCGGCCGTGTACGCCGCCAAGGTGTCCGCGAGGGCCTTCTTCGGCACCTCGTCGGAGGCGTTGGAGCCGAAGCTCACCTCACCGGTGGCGTTGCCGCCGCCGCCACCCCCGCCGCTCGAGGACGAGGAGCCGCCGCAGGCGGCAAGGCCGGCGGCGCCCAGGGCGGCCACCCCGGCCCCGAGGAAGAGCCGCCGGTTGAGCACCACGCCGTACGGGCCCGGGGCCTTCGTCGGGGGCTGCTGAGCGGGCATGACGCCTCCTCGAGGTCGCGTGGCGACACGTTCGAACGAAGACCATCACGATCGCCCGCCATGGGAGCGCACCCTTCGGCGCCCTGTCAAGGGCCCCCATCAGCTCCCGTGACAGAGACCCGTCCCGACCGCCGGCACCGGCGTCGGTGCTGGCGCTCCGCGACGGAGGCTGTTGGGCTGTGTCGACTCAGCTGGCGACATCCGGGTCGAACCGCGGGATTGCGTGGTAACCCGTGGAGACCTGTTGACTGCTGTTTGACAGTGATGTCCACTGGCCCCCACACCGATCACCGGAGCGGGAGGACGGTGGCCGATGCTCGCGCGGCAGCGCCAGGCGCTCATCGTGGACGAGGTCCGCCGGCACGGGGGCGTCCGGGTCAGCGACCTCACCACGCTGCTCGACGTCTCCGACATGACCATCCGCCGCGACCTGGAGGAGCTCGCCCGGCAGGGCCTGCTGGAGAAGGTGCACGGCGGGGCGGTCACCGCCGGTCGCAGCGCCGAGGAGCCCGGCTTCGAGGCGAAGTCCCGCCGGGAGCAGCCGGAGAAGGAGGCGGTGGCCCGGGCCGCGGCCGTGCTGGTCGAGCCGGGCCAGGCGCTCGCGATCAGCGCCGGCACCACCACCTGGGCGCTGGCCCGGCTGGTCGCCGACGTACCCGGGGTGACGGTGGTGACGAACTCGGTCCGGGTGGCGGACGCCTTCGGCTCCCCACCGCGGACGGCCGGCCAGACCGTCGTGCTCACCGGCGGGATCCGGACGCCGTCCGACGCGCTGGTCGGCCCGCTCGCGGACCGGGCGATCCGGTCTTTGCACGTCGACGTGCTGTTCCTCGGCGTGCACGGGATGGATCCCGAGGCCGGCTTCACCACGCCCAACCTGGCCGAGTCGGAGACCAACCGGGCCTTCCTCGGGCACGCCCGGCGGGTGGTGGTGGTCGCCGACCACACCAAGTGGCGGACCGTCGGGCTGTCCGCCTTCGGGCCGCTGTCCGCGGCGGACGTGCTCGTGACCGACGACGGGATCGACCAGGAGGCCCGCGGGGTACTCGGTGATGCGGTGGGAGAGCTCGTCCTGGCGCCGCTGGGACGTGACGGCACCCGCGACCGGGAGGACGGCCGGTGACGGCGCAGAGGACCGAGGTCCGGCTGGCGGACGGCCGGGCGCTGTACTACTTCGACGCGCACCCGGGCACCGACAGGACGGCGGCGAAGGACACCCGCGACCTGCCGGAGACCACCACCGCGTCGGAGATCCGCTGGGACCCGCTGCTGGACCAGTGGGTGATCATCGCGTCACACCGGCAGGGCCGGACCTTCCTGCCGCCGGCGGACGAGTGCCCGCTGGACGCGTCCCGGGACGGCCGGCGGACCGAGATCCCGGCCGACGACTACGAGGTGGTGGTCTTCGAGAACCGGTTCCCCTCCCTGGACACCCGCGCCGTGCTGGGCCCGGACCCGGACGACCTCGACGACGCCGACCCGCTGTTCACCCGCCGCCCCGGGGTCGGCCGGTGCGAGGTGGTCTGCTTCACCAGCGACCACTCGGCGTCGTTCTCGTCGCTGAGCCCGCAGCGGGTCCGGACGGTGATCGACGCGTGGGTCGACCGGACCGAGGCGCTGAACGCGCTGCCCGATGTCCAGCAGGTCTTCGTCTTCGAGAACCGCGGCGAGGAGATCGGGGTCACCCTGTCCCACCCGCACGGGCAGATCTACGGCTACCCGTTCGTGCCGCCGCGGATGCGGCGGGCCAACGACTCGGCCCGCCGGCACCGGGAGCGGGCCGGGGACTGCCTGCACTGCGCGCTGCTCACCGCGGAGCGGTCCGCCGGGGTGCGGATCGTGCGGGAGACCGACCTGTTCACCGTCGTAGTGCCGCACGCGGCGCGCTGGCCGTACGAGGCGCACGTCTATGCCCGCCGGCACACCCCGGACCTGCCGTCGCTGACCGAGCCGGAGCGTGCCGAGCTGGCCGAGGTGTACGTGGACCTGCTCCGCCGCTTCGACGCGCTGTTCCCGACGCCGACGCCGTACATCGCCGGCTGGATGCAGGCGCCGGCCCGCAAGGACCGGGACCTGGCGCACCTGCACGCGCAGGTCTTCTCCGTCCGGCGGGCGGCCGGGAAGTTGAAGTACCTGGCCGGCAGCGAGTCCGCGGCCGGCGTGTGGGTCAACGACATCAGCCCCGAGCGGGCCGCCGCGGCCCTGCGCGGCGAGCTGGTCTAGACACCGAAAGGGGCGGCCCGGATGACCGGGCCGCCCCTTCGAGCGGTGTTCGATGGGGACTAGAAGTCCATGTCCCCGCCGGGCATGCCGCCGCCGCCCCCGGGCGCCGACGCCTTCTCCGGCTTGTCCGCCACGACCGCCTCGGTGGTGAGGAAGAGCGCGGCGATCGACGCCGCGTTCTGCAGCGCCGAGCGGGTGACCTTGGTCGGCTCCACGATCCCGGCCTTG
>JBJMII010000185.1:0-7152 GCA_045806925.1 Mycobacteriales bacterium | reverse complement strand
GGGTCGTTGACGTGGGACAGGCTCACCACCCGGACGTCGCCGAGCCGGACCGGGTGCGGTCCGGACGCCTGCGCGGCGCCCGGTCCGGACACCAGGCCGCCGGCGGCGAAGGCCGCCACCCCCGCCGCCACCGCTGCCATCGTCGCTCGACCGCGCACGCCGACCACCCCCTGTCCCGAGGTCCCGTCCCGGGCACCGCGCCCAGGACCGCCCGGGACGCTACAGCCCACCCGGCGGAGCCGGGATCGTCGGGCAAGCTCAGTCGGGCCGCCGAGCGGACAGGTACGCGCAGGCGAGGCGGGCCAGCCGGCGCTCCCGCGGCTGCCCGGCCAGGTACGCCACCAGCCGGTCCCGCTCGGCCGGCGCCAGCGCGCGGTCGAGCAGCTCCCCGTACGTCGGGGAGGTCGGGTTGGGCGCGATCGCGAGCATCTCCCCGATCGGCACCCGGGTGAGCCCGAAGCGGGTGTCGGTGCCGATCCGCGCCTCGTACGCCAGCGACAGCTCGGTGAAGCCGGTCGCCTCGGCCGCGGCCAGCAGGTCCCGCTCGTCGTAGTCGAGGATCGGGTCGTCCGCCGGCCGCGCCGCCCGGGCCGCGGCGGCCACCCGGTCGGCCAGCTCGCGCACCCCGGAGACGTCGAAGGTCCACAGCCGCTCCGGCGGCTCCGGGGAGCCGAAGCGGTTCACCGGCTCGAAGAGCGACAGCCGGCCGCCCGGTCGCAGCACCCGGTGCAGCGCCCGCAGGCAGCCGGGCTTGTCCCGGACGTACAGCAGCACCGAGCGGAGCACGACCACGTCCACCGAGCGGTCCGGGATGCCGGCGAGCGCGGGCAGCCCGGTGTGCACGAAGCGGCAGCGGTCGGCCACCCCGAGCTCGTCGGCCGCCGCGCGGCAGTGCTCCAGCAGCGGCTCGGAGACGTCGCTGAAGACCACGGTCCCGTCCGGCGCGACCCGGTCGAGCGCGCCGAAGCCGAGCAGGCCGTCGCCGCAGCCGACGTCGAGCACGGTCTGCCCGGGCGCCGGTGCGGCACCGTCGAGGACCCGGTCCCGCAGCGGCCCGAGCACCGCCATCGCCTGCGCGCGCCGGTCCGGGTCGCCGCCGTGCCCGGTCCGCAGCACCCACCGGGACCAGCGGTCGCTCGTCGCCATCGCCGGGATCCTGCCGCTCCCGGGCCGGTCCGGACAAGGCCGTCAGCGGACCGGGCGGTGACCGGACAAGACGCCTCGGCGGAGCAGGATTGACCTCCGGGCGGCTACCGTGGGGCGCCGGTACGCACGCCGCGGGAGGAGGATCGGTGCCAGACCTGCGCGTCGCCGTGGTCGGTTCCGGCCCGGCCGGGGTGTACGCGGCGGACGCGCTGACCCGCGGCACCGACGGCGTCCAGGTGGACGTGCTGGACCGGCTGCCCGCGCCGTACGGGCTGGTCCGGTACGGCGTCGCCCCGGACCACGTGAAGATGAAGTCGGTGGACGTGGCGCTGCGCAAGGTGCTGGAGCGGGACGCGGTGCGCTTCGTCGGCAACGTCGAGGTCGGCACCGACCTGACCCTCGCCGACCTGCGTCGGCACTACGACGCCGTGGTCTTCGCCACCGGGGCCGCGGTCGACCGGCGGCTCGGGGTGCCCGGCGAGGACCTGCCCGGCAGCTTCTCCGCGACCGACTTCGTCGCCTGGTACAGCGGGCACCCGGACGCCGAGCTCGGCCGCTTCACGCTGGGCGCCCGCCGGGTGGTCGTGGTCGGGGTCGGCAACGTGGCCGTCGACGTGGCCCGCGTGCTGACCAAGACCGCCGCCGAGCTGAGCTCGACCGACGTGCCCGGCCACGTGCTCGACGTGCTCGACGCGAGCGCGGTCGAGGAGGTCACCATGGTCGGCCGGCGTGGCCCCGCCCAGGCCCGGGTCACCACCAAGGAGCTGCGCGAGCTCGGCGAGCTGGCGAACGCGGACGTGCTGGTCGACCCGGCCGACCTGGAGCTGTCGGAGGCGGACCGGGCCGAGGTCGAGGGCGACCGGACGCTGCGGGCCAACCTGGAGGTGCTGCGCGGCTGGGCGGGGCGCACGCCGGAGGGCCGGCCCCGGACGCTGACGTTGCGCTTCTGGCTGCGGCCCACCGCCGTCCTGGGCGGCGGAGCGCGAGGGTCCGAGGCGGTCGGCGGGCTGCGGACCGAGCGCACCCGGCTGGCCGGCGGCCGGCTGGTCGGCACCGGGGAGACGGTCGACCTGCCGGCCGAGATGGTGCTGCGGTCGGTCGGCTACCGCGGGGTGCCGCTGCCCGAGCTGCCCTTCGACGAGGCGAGCGGGGTGGTGCCGCATGCCGCCGGCCGGGTGCTCACCGAGGGCGGCCCGCTGCCCGGGGTGTATGTCGCGGGCTGGATCAAGCGTGGCCCCACCGGCGTGATCGGCACGAACAAGTCGGACGCCGCGGAGACGGTGGCGACGCTGCTGGCGGACGCGGACGGGTTGCCGCGGGCCCCGGAACGTGACCCCGACGCGGTGCTCGCGCTGCTCTGCGAGCGCGGCGCCGACCCGGTGCGGTGGGCCGGCTGGCAGGCCATCGACGCGGCGGAGCAGGCGCTGGGCGCGGACCGCGGCTGTGCCCGGGTCAAGATCGCCGACCGGCCCTCGCTGCTCGACGCCGCACGCCGGGCCGCCGCCGGCCGGTGATCATCGAACCACGGCCCGGACCTCGACGTACGGTGAGGTGTGCGTGCGGGTGCCGGCGGGTGGCGGTGGGGCGTGGTCGCGGTCGGCCTCGCCGGGCTGGTCAGCCTGCCGCTCGCGGTCGGCGCGCTGCCCGCGCGGTCCGACCCGGCCTCGACCACTGACCTGGTCGACGCGGTGCGGCGTTCCGGCACCCAGGGCTACTCGGGCTACGCGGAGGCGGTCGGCGGGCTTTCGCTGCCGCTGACCGAGGACTTCTCCACGCTCACCGACCTCTTCGGCGACCGCGCCCGGCTGCGGGTGTGGTGGCGCGGCGACCAGGACTGGCGGGTCGACACCGTCCAGGCCACCGGCGAGACGGGGCTCTACCGGGACGTCGAGGGCCTGTGGACGTGGGAGTACGAGCGGGGGACCGCGCTGCGGACCACCGAGGCGGCGGTCCGGCTGCCGCGCGCGGCCGACCTGGAGCCGGCGGCACTCGGCCGCCGGCTGCTGTCCGAGGCGGGCCCGGCGGAGCTCAGCCGGCTGCCGGCCCGCCGGGTGGCCGACCGCAGCGCGCCCGGGCTGCGGCTGCGGCCGGCGGATCCCGCCAGCACCGTCGAGCGGGTCGACGTCTGGGTGGACCGCGGGACCGGGGTGCCGCTGCGGGTCGAGGTCTACGGCGTCGGCTCGGCACGCCCGGTGGTGGAGACGTCCTACCTCGACTTCAGCCCCATGTCGCCGCCGGCGGGCACGACCCGCTTCGCGCCGCCGTACCCCGAGCGGGTGCGGCGCGAGCTCAACCCGGACCTGGCCGCCGCGATCGACGTCTTCTCCCCGGTGGTGCCGCCGCTGCGGCTGGCCGGGCTGCCGGTCCGCACCCGGGTGCAGGGCCTCGGCTCGGTCGGCACGTACGGCACCGGGCTGACCGTGCTGGTCGCCGTGCCGCTGCCCGGCCGGGTGTCGCGGCCGCTGCGGGAGCAGCTGTCCGGGACGCCCGGCACCGCGCCGACCGCACTCGGCGTCAGGCTCACCGTCGGCCCGCTGTCGCTGCTGCTCACCGACCCGGCCGGCCGCCGCAGCTGGCTGCTGACCGGCACGGTCAGCGCGCAGACGCTGGACCGGGCGGCCGGCGAGATCGCCGCGGACCCGCCGGTCGAGGAGCCGGGATGACGGCGGCGATCGTGACCCGGGGGCTGACCAAGCGCTTCGGGTCGCTCACCGCGGTCGACGCGGTGGACCTGGAGGTACCGCCGGGGGACGTCTACGGCTTCCTCGGGCCGAACGGGTCGGGCAAGACGACGACCGTACGGATGCTGCTCGGGCTGGTGCTGCCGACCTCCGGGACGGTTGAGGTGCTCGGCGCCCCGATCCCGCGCGGCGCCCGGCGGGTGCTGCACCGGGTGGGGGCGGTGGTCGAGGCGCCGGCCGCGTACGGGCACCTGGGCGGGCGGGCGAACCTCGCGCTGCTGGACGCCGCCGGCCCGGGCGGGTCGCGCCGCACCCGCCGGGCCCGGATCGACCAGGCGCTGGAGCAGGTCGGGCTGTCCGGGGTCGGCCGGCGGCCGGTGAAGGCGTACTCGCTCGGGATGCGGCAGCGGCTCGGCATCGCCGCCGCCCTGATCCGGCAGCCGGAGCTGCTGATCCTGGACGAGCCGACCAACGGGCTGGACCCCCGCGGCATCCACGAGATCCGCGACCTGCTGCTGCGGCTCAACGCCACCGGGACCACCGTCTTCCTGTCCAGTCACCTGCTGGCCGAGGTCGAGCAGGTGTGCAAGCGGGTCGGCGTGGTGGACCGGGGCCGGTTGGTGCTGCAGGACACGCTGGCGGCGCTGCGGGCGCCGACCGGGCGGGTGGTGCTGCGCACGCCCGATCCGGAGTGGGCGGTGGCGCTGCTGGACGGTTCGCTGCGGCACCGGGCCGGGGACCGGCTGTGGATCAGCGCGCCGGACGCGGCCGCGCTGAACGCCCGGCTGGTGGGGCACGGGATCCGGGTGGCCGAGATCGGGGTGGAGCGGCGCAGCCTGGAGGACGTCGTCCTGGAAGCGACGAGCGCGAGCAGTGACCGGGTCGACGCGCCGCCGGCCCCGGGGCCGCCGTTGCCGCCGGCCGGGGGGTCCGGGCCGGTCGGGCGGGCCGGCGAGCCGGACCCGGAGCGGACCTCGTGATCGGCGTCGAGCTGCGCAAGCTCCTGCGCCGTCCGCGTACCTGGATCGTGATCGCGCTGATCGACGCGCTGCCCACGCTGGTGGCCGTGCTGCTCGCGCTCACCGACCTGGCGCCGCGGCCGGGCACCGGGCCGGCCTTCCTGTCCGCCGTGCTGTCCAACGGGGTGCTCTTCCCGGCCGCGGCGCTCGCCATCGTGCTGCCGCTCTTCCTGCCGGTCTCGGTCGCGATCATCGCCGGTGACTCGATCGCCGGCGAGGCGCAGGCCGGCACCTTGCGCTACCTGCTCGCCCGCCCCGCCGGCCGGACCCGCCTGCTGGTCGCCAAGCTCGTCGCCGTGCTCGTCTTCGTCGCGCTGGCCGTCGTGGTGGTCACCGTGACCGCGTACTTCGTCGGCACCAGCCTGTTCGGCAGCCAACCCGTCGCCGGCTCGGTGGTCTCGGTCTCGGGCACCCCGCTGACCGCCCAGCAGGCCGTCGTACGCACCCTGCTGGCGATGGCGTACGTGGCCTTCTCGATGCTCGGCGTCGCCGCGGTCGCGCTGTTCCTCTCCACGCTCACCGACTCCCCGCTGGCCGCCGCGATGGGCGCCCTGGCCTTCCTGGTCACCTCCTCGCTGCTGCTCACCCTGGACGCCGCCGGCGCGCTCAAGCCGTACCTGCCGACCCGCTACTGGCTGGCCTTCGTCGACCTGTTCCGCCAACCCATCCTGTGGCGCGACCTCAGCCGAGGGGTCGCCCTGCAGGCCGTCTACCTGGTCGTCCTGCTCGGCGCCAGCTGGGCCAACTTCACCACCAGGGACATCAAGAGCTGACGTGGCCGGTGGTCGGGCGCGGCGGGCAGGTCAGGCGCCGAGCCGGGCGCAGTCGGCCGGGGTCGGCGCGGTCGGTGGCACCCGCGCGAGGGCGGCGATGACCAGCGCCTGGACGAGCCGGTTGGTGGGCAGCTCGCCGTGGCCGACGACGGCATCGGCGCAGACGCCCTGGACCGGGATGTTGACCGCGCCGTCCAGCCGGGCCGAGTCCGGCGGCGTGACGATCTGGTCCTGCGTCGTCCACACCGACACCCAGGCCGGCCCCGCCGGCGTCTCGTCGGCGTTGAGCCGGGTCAGCAGCTCGCTGCCCGGGACGAGCTGCCGGCACGCCGGCGGGCACTGCCCTGGCAGCAGCGAGCCGGCCAGCGCCGCGACCTCGCTGCCGTGGTGCGGAGCGCCGAGCGTGACCACCCGGCGGGCCAGGGACCGGCCGCCGTCGTCGGCCGCCCAGAGCCGGGCGACGACCCCACCGGCGGAGTAGCCGACCACGTCGACCGACGGCGCTCCGCGGTCGATCTCCGCCTCCGCCGCGCGCTCCAGCGTGGCGGCCTGCTGCACCAGGTCACCGGTGCCGTCACCGGGCATCGGCACCACCCGGGCATCCCGCCCGGCCGCCCGCAGCCGCCGGGCCAGCACCTGCAGCGACGCCGTCGACCCGCCGTAGCCGGGGACCAGCAGCACCGGCCCGGGCCGGTCCTGCGGCACCGGCCCCGCCGGCCGACCGGCGCTGTCCCGGCCGGTGACGGCGACCAGCACCGCGACCAGCACTCCGGCCAGCAGCACCGCGACCAGGCCGAGCAGCAGCCGGCGCCGGACCGGCGGCAGCGAGGACAGCACCCGCCCATCGTGCGCCGCGGCCAGTCAGCCCCGCGTGAGCGCCAGACCGGTTTTCGTCGGTGCCTGCTCCTAGGGTGCCGGCATGGCATACGACGTTCAGGTGGTGATCGACTCCGCCGACCCGCACGCGCTGGCCGACTGGTGGGCGGACGCGCTCGGCTGGCAGGTCGAGCCGAGCGACGAGGACTTCATCCGCAAGATGATCTCCGAGGGCTACGCGTCCGACGACGACACGACGACGCACAACGGCGTCCTGGTGTGGAAGGAGGGGGCGGCGATCAACCATCCCGGTGGGCGAGCCAGCGGCCGGCCGCGGATCCTCTTCCAGCAGGTGCCGGAGCCCATGACGGTGAAGAACAGGGTGCACCTCGACCTGCGGCCCGACGTGGAGGACCGGGAGGCCGAGGTCCGCCGGCTGGTCGCCAAGGGCGCGACGATCCTGCACCGCGGGCGGCAGGGGCCCTTCTCGTGGGTGACGATGACCGACCCGGAGGGCAACGAGCTCTGCCTGGCATGAGCCGCCGGGCGGCATGGGGCGCGGCTGCCGCGATCGCCGCCGTCGACAGCGCGCTGGCCGCCGCCGGGACGCGGGCGCGGTGGGCGCGGTGGGTGACGAAGCCGGCGGTGGTGCCGGCGATCGTGCTCGCCGTGCGGTCCGGCGGCGGCCGGCCGTCGAGGCCGCTCGGTACGGCCCTG
>JBJMII010000184.1:0-15421 GCA_045806925.1 Mycobacteriales bacterium | reverse complement strand
GGGATCGCGGCCAGCAGCTGCGCCACACCGAGGAACTTGCGTCGGACGGAGCCAGGCATGGGTGCAGGGTACGGGGAGATCCTGACAGATTCGTCATCCAGGACCGGCTCAGCAATCCACTACGCCGAACGGTCTAAGACGGAGTAACCCCGATCCGTAGTCGAGCGGTCGCAAGGCTTAGTCAGAGCGGGCCACTCCCAATGATCCGATCGGGGTCTGTCGGACGCTGTGTCCAGTTTCCTAATGTGTGTCGCGGCGTTCTGGTGGGGGGCGCCGGACCTGGGGGACGGGCGGAATGATCGCTGAGTGGGCAGTGGACTGGTCGAAGAACGCGCGGTGCCGGGGGAGCGACCCGGACGAGCTGTTCGTGCAGGGGGCCGCGCAGAACCGGGCCAAGGCCGTGTGCATGGGATGTCCCGTGCGCACCGAGTGCCTGGCCGATGCGTTGGACAACCGGGTGGAGTTCGGGGTGTGGGGCGGCATGACCGAGCGGGAGCGGCGCGCGCTGCTCAAGCGCCGCTCCGGGGTGACGTCGTGGCGGACCCTGCTGGAGACCGCGCGCCGGGAGCACCTGCAGCTGCAGGCCGCCGGCTGACGCCGCCGCCGCGGACGACCCGCACCGGGGGGTGCCGGTCGTCCGCGGCAGCGGGCCCTTGCTGTCGATCAGCTCGACCGCCCGGTCCGGCCGGCATTCGCCCGGCCCGGCTGGCATCCGCCACCGGCACCGGCCGGCCCGACGCCCGATCGCGGGGGGCCGCATGGGTCAGTCGGAGCCGCCGAGCCGGCTGGCGACCTGGCGGAGCCCGTCCAGGTCGTGCACGTCCGTGGCCAGCGCCGGCACCTCGACGAGCGGCACCTCCGGATGGGCGCTGGTGAAGCGGTCCCGCATCCGGCGGTCGCGCACGGCCAGCCGGGCCCGCTCCGCGTGCACGCGGAGCACGGCCTCGGCCAGCTCGTGCTCGCCGTTCTCGGCGAGCACGTCGGCGGCGACGTCGGCCCGCTCGGCGGACAGCCGCGGCACGGCGCTGGTCCGGACCCGGTTGAGCACGAGCCCGGCCAGCGGCATGTCCTCGGCGGACAGCCGGTCCACGAAGTAGGACGCCTCCCGGAGCGCGTCCGGCTCCGGCGCTGCGACCACCACGAAGCCGGTGCCGGGCGTCTTGAGCAGCTCGTACGTCTTCTGGGCGCGCTCCCGGAAGCCGCCGAACATGGTCTCCAGCGCACCGACGAAGGCGGACAGGTCACGCAGCACGTCGGTACCGATGATCCTGGTGAGCACCCGGGTGAACAGCGAGAAGGACGCGCTGACCACCTTCAGGTAGGCCCGGCCACCGGCCCGGGCGGGCGCCAGCAGCAGCCGCAGCATCCGCCCGTCCAGGAAGCGGCCCAGCCGCTGCGGCGCGTCCAGGAAGTCCAGCGCCGAGCGGGACGGCGGGGTGTCGACGACGATCAGCTCCCACTCGTCCCTCGCGCGCAGCTGGCTGAGCTTCTCCATCGCCATGTACTCCTGGGTCCCCGCGAAGGAGGACGACAGGGACTGGTAGAAGGGGTTCGCGAAGATCTGCCCGGCGCGCTCCGGCGTCGAGTGCGCGGACACGATCTCGTCGAAGGTCCGCTTCATGTCCAGCATCATCGCGTGCAGCTCGCCGCCCTTGGCGGTGTCCACTCCGGACACCGCGCGCGGGGTGTTGTCCAGTTCGGACAGTCCCATGGACTGGGCCAGCCGGCGGGCCGGGTCGATGGTCAGCACGACCACCTTGCGGCCCCGCTCCGCGGCGCGCAGCCCGATCGCGGCCGCGGTAGTGGTCTTGCCGACGCCGCCGCTGCCGCAGCAGACCACGATCCGGGTGGCCGGGTCGAGCACCACCGTGTCCAGGTCGAGCCGCGCCGCCTTGCGGTCGCTCATGGCGCGCCGATCCCGGCGTCGCCGAGCCGCTCGGCCAGCTCGTAGAGCCCGCCCAGGTCGATGGTGTCCGGCAGGAAGGGCAGCTCGTACGTCGGCAGGCCGAGGCCGGCGACGGTGGCCCGGTTGCGGTCCTCCAGCAGCCACCGCTCGGCGTGCTCCACCGCCTCCCTGGCGAGCGCCGGGGCGAGCGTCCGGTCCAGGCCGGCCGCGGCCAGCCCGGCCCGGAGCTCGGCCAGCCCGACCCGGCCGGCCGCGGCGGCCGCCAGCGCGGGCTGGGCCAGCAGCGGCGGGCGGGTCATGTTCACGATCACCGCACCCACCGGCAGGCCGGCCCCGCGCAGGTCGCGGACCGCGTCGACGGTTTCCTGCACCGGCATCTCCTCCAGCAGGGTGACCACGTGCACCGCGGTCAGGGGCGAGCGCAGCACCGCCATCACGCCGTCGCTCTGGGACTTGATCGGGCCGACCCTGGCCAGCCCGGCCACCTCCGCGGTGACGTTGAGGAAGCGGGTGATCCGGCCGGTCGGCGGCGCGTCCAGCACCACCGCGTCGTATACCCGGTGGCCCTTGTCGGCACGCGTCACCGCTTCCTTGACCTTGCCGGTGAGCAGCACGTCCCGCATGCCCGGCGCGATCGTGGTGGCGAAGTCGATCGCCCCCACCTTGTTCAGCGCGCGGCCGGCGCGGCGCAGGTTGTAGAAGAGCTCCAGGTACTCCAGGAGCGCCTCCTCGACGTCGACGGCCAGCGCGCGCAGCTCGCCGCCGCCGGCCGCCGAGGCGATCCGGCGCTCCGCGTACGGCAGCGGCGGCGTGTCGAAGAGCTGCGCGATGCCCTGCCTGCCCTCCACCTCGACCAGCAGCGTGCGCCGGCCGCCGGCGGCGAGTGCCAGGGCCAGCGCGGCCGCGACCGTCGTCTTGCCGGTGCCGCCCTTGCCGGTCAGCACGTGCAGCCGGGCTTCCGGCCAAGGACTCGCGTTCACTGCACCCAGGGTAGGTCGGGGTTGCGGCGCCCGCTCGGCGGGACGAGGCGCGGGCGCTGAGCGGCGCCGGGCGCAAGGGTACGGTTCGCGCATGCAGAAGTGGGAGTACGCGACCGTGCCGCTGCTGGTGCACGCGACCAAGCAGATCCTCGACAACTGGGGGCAGGACGGCTGGGAGCTGGTCGCCGTGATCCCGGGGCCCAACCCCGAGCAGCTGGTCGCCTACCTCAAGCGGCCACTGTCGTGAGCCCGCGAACGGCACCGGAGGCACTGTCGTGAGCCCGCGAATGGCACCGGAGGCACTGTCGTGAGCGCTACCGCGCGGCTCGCCGAGCTGGGGATCTCGTTGCCGCCGGTCGCGACGCCGGTGGGGTCGTACGTGCCGGCGGTACGGACCGGCTCGCTGGTCTACACCTCCGGCCAGGTGCCGAGGGATGCCGCGCTGGGCAAGGTCGGTGCCGAGGTGTCCGCCGAGGACGCGAGCGCGGCGGCCCGGTTGTGCGCGCTGCAGGCGCTCGCCGCGGTGGACGCGCTGGTCGGGCTGGACTCCGTCGTCCGGGTGGTCAAGGTGGTCGGCTTCGTGGCCAGCGCGCCCGGGTTCACCGGGCAGCCGGGCGTCATCAACGGCGCCAGCGACCTGCTTGGCGAGGTCTTCGGCGAGGCGGGCGCGCACGCGCGATCCGCGGTCGGCGTGGCCGAGCTGCCCGGCGGGGTGCCGGTCGAGGTGGAGATCATCGTCGAGGTCCGGTGAGCGAGGCCGTCACGCCCAAGAACGCCGCCACCGTCGTGCTGCTGCGCGACGGCCCGGGCGGCCCGGAGGTCTACCTGCTGCGGCGGGTCCGTGACATGGCCTTCGCCGCCGGCATGACCGTCTTCCCCGGCGGCGCGGTGGACCCGCGGGACGCCGAGACCGCGGTCGGCTGGGTCGGGCCGCCCCCGGCGCAGTGGGCCGCCTCGCTCGCCGCGGACGAGCCGCTCGCCCGGGCACTGCTGTGCGCCGCGGTGCGGGAGACCTTCGAGGAGTCCGGCGTGCTGCTCGCCGGGCCGTCCGCGGACGCGGTCTGCGGGACCGGCGGGCCGCGGTGGGAGGCGGACCGGGTCGCGCTGGAGACCCGGGCGGAGTCGCTGGCCGAGCTGCTCACCCGGCGCGGGCTGGTGCTGCGCGCCGACCTGCTCCGGCCTTGGGCGCACTGGATCACCCCACCGCAGGAGCCCCGCCGCTACGACACCCGCTTCCTGGTCGCGGCGCTCCCGGATGGACAGTCCACCCGGGACGTCACCAGCGAGGCCGACCTGGTCGAGTGGGTGCGGCCGGCCGACGCGCTGGCCCAGGTGCGGCGGGGGGAGCGGAAGGTGCTGCCGCCGACGCTGGTCACGCTGGAGGAGATCGCCGCGTACCGGAGCGTGGCCGAGGTGCTGGCCGCGGGCGAGCGGCGGGTGCTGGACCCCATACAGCCGGCCGTCGCGGTGCAGGGCGGCGAGGTGACCGCCACCCTGCCGGACGGTCGGGTGCTCCGGCTCGGGTCGATCCGGTGACCCACCCCGCGTACGGGCAGCTGCGGCCGGTCACTCCGTACGCGGCGGTCCTGCTGGCCCGCAACCCGTCCCCGATGACGCTGGACGGGACGAACACCTGGCTGCTGCGGGCCGCGGACTTCGAGTCCTGCCTGGTCGTGGACCCCGGGCCGGACGAACCGGCGCACCTGGACGCGGTGGCGGCGGCCGGCCCGGTGGCCGAGATCCTGCTGACCCACGGGCACCCGGACCACGCGGACGGCGCCGCCGCGCTGCGGGAGCGGACCGGGGCGCCGGTGCGGGCGCTGGACCCGGCGTACCGGCTCGGCGGCTCAGGACTCGGGGAGGGCGACGTCGTGGCCGGCGCCGGTGTCGAGGTGAGGGTGCTGGCGACGCCGGGGCACACCTCCGACTCGCTCTGCTTCGCGGTCGGGGACGCGGTGCTGACCGGGGACACCGTGCTCGGCCGGGGCAGCACCGTGGTGGCGTACCCGGACGGGCGGCTGGCCGACTACCTCGACTCACTGCGGAAGCTCCGCGACTGGGCCCACGAGAGCGGGGCGGTCCGGAGCGTGCTGCCCGGGCACGGACCGGAGCTGCCGGACCTCGGCGCGGCGGCGGAGGCCTACCTGCGGCATCGTGAGGAGCGGCTGGAGCAGGTCCGCGCCGCCCTGGACACGCTCGGCCCGGAGGCGACCGCCGCGGACGTGGTCCCGGTCGTCTACGCCGACGTCGACCGCGCCCTCTGGCCGGCCGCCGAGTGGTCCGTGCGGGCCCAGCTCGACTACCTGAGGTCCTCGACGGCCTGAAGTCCCGACGTCCGGCGCTAGCGGGCGCGGCGGGCGAGGCGCTCGCGGTCCAGGATCACGACGGTCTTGCCCTCCAGACGGACCCAGCCGCGGTGGGCGAAGTCGGCCAGCGCCTTGTTCACGGTCTCCCGGGAGGCTCCGACCAGCTGGGCGAGCTCCTCCTGGGTCAGGTCGTGGGTGACGCGGAGCTGACCGTTCTCGATCGTGCCGAAGCGCTGGGACAGCTGCAGCAGCTGCTTGGCCACCCGACCGGGGACGTCGGTGAAGATGAGGTCGCCGAGCATCGCGTTGGTACGGCGCAGCCGGCGGGCCACCACCCGCAGCAGCTGCTCGGCGATCTGCGGCCGCTCGCTGATCCAGGACCGCAGCGCCTGCTTGGACATCCGGGCCAGCCGGGCGTCGGTGACCGCGACCGCGGTGGAGGTCCGCGGCCCCGGGTCGAACAGGGACAGCTCGCCGAACTGGTCGGACGGCCCCATCACGGCGACCAGGTTCTCCCGGCCGTCCGGGGTGCGCCGGCCGAGCTTGATCTTGCCGGCGAGCACGATGTAGAGGCTGTCCCCCGGCTCACCCTCGTGGAAGACGACGGCGCCGCGGGGCACCTCGAGGAGGTCGAACTGCTCGGCGATGACCTCCGCGTCCTCGGCGGACACTCCCTGGAACAAGCCGGCCTTCGCCAGCACCTCGTCCATGCGCATCCTCCTGCCGCTGAGGCGCCGCGCTCCGCCGGAGGATCATCGCACGGAGCCTCCTGCCGCAGTCTATGAGTCACGCTCCGCAGGCGCTCCCGACCGAGTCGTCAGGCCGCGTGCCGTCCCCTGCGGATCGGTCGGCGGGGCAGCAGCCGGGACAGCTTCCTTCGGCGACCCAGCTGGGTGACCGCGGACGGGAAACCCTCCCGGACGAAGGTGTCCATCTCCGCCGGCCGGGCGTCCTCGAGGAACTCCTCCACCCTGCGCTCCACCGCGACGGCCCGCAACGGGCTCTCCACCCGTTCCATGAGGATCATGAAAGCGAGCAGGACGAACGGAAAGAACACCACGAGCAGGCCAGCCATAGTGCCCACATCCTGCCCCATGGCCCCGGGTGTCACACGCCGGGCACGCCCGGTCGGGCCGGGAACACCCGTGTTCACCGTGTTCGCGTGAGCATCACGACTCGGGCACTTGCTCGTCCGGCCGGCGGAGCAGGGACGTACGCTGGCCGCCGTGACCTCCGCGGCCCGCGCCCGGCGCTTCGCCGACGAGACCGCGCTCGGCCGGACCAGGCGGGCCCGCCGGATGACCCGCGAGCTGGCCGAGCGGTGGCCGGACGCGGTCTGCGAGCTGGACTTCAGCACCCCGCTGGAGCTGGCCGTCGCCACCATCCTGTCGGCCCAGTCGACCGACCGGATGGTCAACACGGTCACCCCGGCGCTCTTCGCGAAGTTCCCGACCGCGGCCGACTACGCCGCCGCGGACCGGGCCGAGCTGGAGCAGATGATCAAGTCCACCGGCTTCTTCCGGAACAAGACGTCCGCGCTGATCGGGCTCGGCCAGGCTCTCGTCGACCGGTACGGCGGGGAGCTGCCGGGCCGGCTGGAGGACCTGGTCACGCTGCCCGGGGTCGGCCGCAAGACGGCCAACGTCATCCTCGGCAACGCCTTCGGCGTGCCCGGGATCACCGTGGACACGCACTTCGGCCGGCTGGTCCGGCGCTGGCAGTGGACCACGGAGACCGACCCGGTCAAGGTCGAGTTCGCGGTCGCCGCGATGATCCCCAGGCGGGAGTGGACCGACCTCTCGCAGCGGACCATCTGGCACGGCCGGCGGATCTGCCACGCCCGGAAGCCGGCCTGCGGTGCCTGCTCGCTGGCCCGGGACTGCCCCGCGTACGGGACCGGTCCGGTCGACCCGGCCGAGGCCGCCAAGCTGGTCAAGACCGGGTCGCAAGTCGCGGACTCGCGGTGAGCCGCCGGCCTGCTGGCCGGCGCGCCGGCGCGCTGCTGGCCGCCCTCGCCGTGGCCGGCTGCGGTGCGCACGACCCGGCGCCGTCCCGGACCGGCCCCGGCCAGGTCGGGGCGGTGGTCGGCCAGGGCTGCCCGGCGCCCGGTCCCCGGTCCGCCGCGGCCACCGCGCTGCCCGACCTCGAGCTGCGCTGCCTGGGCGGCGGCGGGTCGGCGCCGGCGCTGCCGCTGCGCCGGCTGACCGGCCGCCCGACGGTGCTCAACCTCTGGGCGAGCTGGTGCGCCCCCTGCCGGCAGGAGCTGCCCGCGCTCGCCCGGCTGCACCGCGCGGCCGCCGGCAAGGTTCGGGTCGTCGGGGTGGCCACCGAGGACCGGACCGGCGCCGCACTGTCGTACGCGGCGGACGGGCAGCTGCCGTTCGACTCGCTGGAGGACCCGGACGGCCGGCTGTTCCGGGCGCTGCGGCGGCGCGGCCTGCCGGTCACGGTGTTCGTCGCCGCGGACGGTGCGATGGCCGGGGTCTACCAGGGGCCGCCGCTGACCGACGCGACGTTGCGCCGGCTGGTCCTGGAGAAGCTGGGCGTCGATGTCGACTGAGCCGGCTCGACCACCTCCGCTGCCCGGCTGGCTGCAGCCGCTGGTCCGGGCGGCGACGACGGTCGCCGCCGCGGACTTCCTCCGGTACGGACCGGGCGCGCCGGTCACCGGCGGCCGCCGGTCCGCCGTGCTGATCCTGCTGGCCGGCGGCCCGGACGGGCCGGAGGTGCTGCTGATCCAGCGCGCCGAGCAGCTGCGCGAGCACGCCGGGCAGCCGGCCTTCCCCGGCGGCGCAGCCGATCCGGACGACCGCGGGCCGGAGGACACGGCGCTCCGCGAGGCGGCCGAGGAGGTCGGGCTGGACCCGGCCGGGGTCCGGGTGGTCGCGCTGCTGCCGGAGCTCTACCTGGCGCCGACCGGCTTCGCGGTCACCCCGGTGCTGGCCTGGTGGCACACCCCGCACGAGGTCGGGGTGGTGGACCCGGCGGAGGTCGCCCGGGTCGACCGGGTGCCGATCGCCGAGCTCGCCGACCCGGCGAACCGGTGCCGGGTGCGGCACCCCTCCGGCTACGTCGGCCCCGCCTTCACCGTCCGCGGCATGATCGTCTGGGGCTTCACCGGCGCCGTGCTGGACCGGCTGCTGGAGCTGGCCGGCTGGGCCCGGCCATGGGACCTCGACGACATCCGCGACCTGCCGCAACGCGCGCTCGACCTGGCTGCCCGCGGGTTGCCGGCGGGCTTCCGGGCGCCCGGCACGGGCTTTCCAGAGGATGACGGGCCGGCGGCCGACGACGTGATCCCCAGCGACGCCTGCCGGCCTCGGGACGACCACCGAGAGCTGCCGGGTACGGTCGACCGGTGAGATCCGCGGCGGTCCTGGCGGCGGCCGCCGGATGCGTGCTGCTGGCCGGCTGCGGCGGCGGGCCGGCGGCTCCACGGATCGCCGAGTCGAGCCGGCCGGACCAGGTCACGGTCGCTCCCGGGCCGGACGGCGTGCAGGTGGTCGACGTGGACGCGGACGACGCCAACCGGTTCCACCCGTCGCTGATCGAGGCGCGGCCGGGGCCGGTGCAGCTCACCCTGCACCACGTCGGCAAGGGCGCCCCGCACAACTGGACCGCCCGCGACCTGCCCGGCGGGCGGGTCCCGCTGGTCCGGGGCGGGGAGAGCCGGACCGTACGGTTCCGGATCGGGCGCCCCGGCGACTACCGCTTCGTCTGCACCATCCACGAAGCGCAGGGTTCGGTCGGCCGGCTCGTCGTCCGGGCGGCGCCGTGAGCTGGCTGGACGTCCTCGTCCTGGTGCTCGCCGCGGCCTTCGCGGTCAGCGGCTTCCGGCAGGGCTTCCTGACTGCGGCGCTGTCCTTCCTGGGCTTCTTCGGTGGCGCCGTGCTCGGGGCGCAGGCGGCGGACCCGGTGGCGTCCCGGTTCGGGACGGACTCGTCCTGGCGGGTGGCCGCCGCGGTCGCGGTGGTGCTGGCGTTCGCACTCGGCGGCCAGGTGGCCGCGGTGTGGCTGGGCCGCGAGCTGCGCAGCCGGCTGACCTGGCGGCCGGCGCAGCGGGTCGACGCGGTCCTCGGCGCGCTGGTCTCCGCCGTGGCCGTGCTGCTGGTGGCCTGGATGGTCGCCATCCCGCTGGCCGCCGCGCCGTACCCGCGGCTGTCCTCGGCGGTCCGGGACAGCGAGCTGGTCCGGGCCATCGACGTGCTGGTCCCGCGCCCGGTCCGGACCCTGTACGGGTCGCTGCGGGACGCGGTCCGCGGCTACGACTTCCCGGAGGTGTTCGGCCCGCTGGTGCCGACCCGGGTACGGGACGTGCCGGCACCGGACCAGCGGCTGGCCGGCAGTGCCGTGGTCCGCCGGGCGCGGCCGTCCGTGGTCAAGATCACCGGCGTCGCCGGGTCCTGCGCGCGGCGGGTGGAGGGCTCGGGCTTCGTGTACGCGCGGGACCGGGTGATGACGAACGCGCACGTGGTCGCCGGGGTCGCCCGTCCCCAGGTGGAGGTCGGCGGTGCGCAGCGGCCGGCGACCGTGGTGCTCTACGACTCGGCCCGGGACGTGGCGGTGCTGCGGGTGCCGGGGCTCGGGCTGCCGGCGCTGCCGTTCGCCACCGAGAAGGCCGACACCAACGACGACGCGATCGTGGTCGGCTACCCGGAGAACGGGCCGTTCTTCGTCGGCGCGGCCCGGATCCGGGACCGGCTGCGGATCCGCGGCCCGGACATCTATGACGACCGCACGGTCACCCGCGAGGTCTACTCGATCTACGGCGACGTCCGCAGCGGCAACTCCGGCGGCCCGCTGCTCGCCCCGAACGGCAGCGTCTACGGGGTGGTCTTCGCCGCCGCGGTCGACCAGCAGCGGACCGGCTTCGTGCTCACCGCGGCCGAGGTCGCGGACGACGCGAGCGCCGGCCGGGCGGCCACCCGAGCGGTCCCCACCGGCGACTGTGCATAGCCCCGAGTGCGGGCGAGCGCCCGGCACCGTGTTGCGCGGCGGGTCCGAGAGCCGTCGGGGTCCTCCGCCCCCGGCGGGGCTCGATGGGCGAGTCCGCTGATCATCGTCCCCGGCCAGGTCGACTGGACGTCCGGGGGTTACGGGGGCCGCCCCCGACGACAACTCAGTCCTTCGCCCAGCGCAGCAGCTCGCCGGTCACCCGCTCCGGCGCCTCCTGGTGCGCGAAGTGGCCGATGCCGTCCAGCAGCCGCCACTCGTACGCGGCGGCGACGTACCGCCCGGAGCCCTGCGCCGTGCGCGGCAGCAGGCAGCTGTCCAGGCTGCCGTGCAGTTGCAGGGTCGGTGCGGTGACCGGCTCGGACAGCGACTTCGCGTACCGCAGGCCGTCGGGTCGGGGCACCGAGCGCAGCGCCCACCGGTAGTACTCCAGGGCGCAGTGCGCGGTCTTCGGGATGCCGACGGCCGCCCGGCAGCGCCGGACCGCCTCGGCGTAGTCCGCGGTGCGCCGCCACGCCGGCCCGGACCACCGCTCGAACAGCTTCCCGACGTACGCGCCGTCCTCGCGGGTCAGCAGCGACTCGGCCAGTCGCGGGGCCTGGAAGCCGAACATGTACCGGCTCGCGCGCAGCTGGCCCCGCGGGTCGGCGACCAGCGCGCTGCGCAGCCGCAGCGGGTGCGGCGCGTCGAGCACCGCCAGCCGGCGCACCACCCGCGGGTGCAGGGTGCCGACCGTCCAGGCCAGCACGCCGCCCCAGTCGTGCCCGACGATCATCGCGTCCCGCTCGCCGAGCGCCCGCACCAGCCCGGCCACGTCCGCCGCCAGCGTCACCGCGTCGTAGCCGCGTGGTGGCTTGTCGCTCGCCCCGTAGCCGCGCAGGTCCGGCGCGGCCACCCGGAACCCGGCGTCCGCCAGCCCGACCAGCTGGTGCCGCCAGCTCCACCAGAACTCCGGGAAGCCGTGCAGCAGCAGCACCAGCGGACCGGTGCCGGCTTCGGCGACGTGCAGCCGGACACCGTTGGCGCTGACGTCCCGGTGTGTCCAGGGGCCGTCGACCAGGACCGCGGAGCTGTCCGTCACCCGGCCTCCGGGGACGTGGGGTGTCGCGCCCACGCGGTGGTGTCCTTCACCGTCTCCAGGGTCCGCTGCGGCTTCTGCACCTTCCTCAGCTGGCGGCGCCCCGCCAGCGCCAGCACGCCGGCGACGAGCAGGAAGAACACCCAGACGATCAGGTACGCCAGCCAGCGCCAGAGCCCGAATGCGACGAGCACCTCGGCGAGCAGGATGAAGAGGAACGGCAAGGAGACGAGGACCACGACCGCGGCCGCCGTGAGCAGCCCACCGCCGATGCCGGCCCGCTTGGCCGAGACGGTCAGCTCCGCCTTCGCCAGCTCGATCTCGGCGCGGACCAGCGTGGAGACGTGCTCCGAGGCCTGGCGGACCAGCTCGCCGACCGACGGCTGCTCATCCGGGGGTCTGACCGTGCTCACTCGGCGCCTCCTCGTCGTCCTGGTCGAGATCATCCCGGGTGGGCGGGTCTCCGGTCCAGCGACCGGGCGGCTTGCTGCCGTGGGCGAACAGCGTCGCCGGGTCCCACCCGTCGTCCGGGGCCAGCACGACGACCTCGTCGCCGGCCCGCAGGACCAGGTCGCCGTGGACCTGCAACAGCATGCCGTCCCGCACCGCCATCGCGATCCACAGCCCCTGGTCCGGCGCCAGCTCGGCGACCGCGGTGCCGTCCGCCGCCGAGCCGGCCACCACCAGGTACTGCCGGACCCCGGCGGGCTCGTCCCGCAGCCGCACCCCGAGCGCCCACGGCTCGAGCCGGACCTGGCGCATCGGCACGCCGCACCGGGCGGCCACCCACGGCACGAGGCCGCCCTGCACGACGACCGAGAAGAGCACCACGACGAAGATCACGTCGTAGAGCCGGAGAGTGTCGCCGACGCCGTGGGCGCCCAGGATGAAGGTGCCGAGCAGGATCGGCACCGCACCCTTCAACCCGGACCAGAGCACGAAGACCCGTTCCCCGCGGGTCAGCCGGACCGGCAGCAGCACGAGTCCGACCAGCACCGGCCGGACCACGAAGGCCAGGGCCACGGCGAGGACCAGCCCGATCAGCCAGGCGCCGCCGTCCGGCAGCGTGGCCAGCCGGACGGTGAGCCCGAGGACCACGAACGCCACGATCTCGGCGAGGCTGGACAGCGCCCCGATGAAGCGGGTGATCTCCCGCTTGTACGGCGCGCTCTGGTCGCCGATCACGATGCCGGCCACGAAGACGGCGAGGAAACCCGAGCCGTGCGCCGCGGCGGCGAGCCCGTAGACGACGAGCGCCAGCGCGAGCACGCGCAGCGGGTAGAGGCCCTCGCTCGGCAGCGGCAGGCGGCGCATGACGGTCAGCAGCATCCATCCGCCGGCGACCCCGACGGCGGCCCCGACCAGCATCTGCAGGGCGAAGACGAGCAGCCCCGCCCCCAATGCGGCCGCTCCGCTGCCCTGGGCCGCGAGCAGGGCAGCCATCAACGCGATGCCGACCGGGTCGTTCGCGCCGGACTCGCCCTCCAGCAGCGTGCCGGCGCGTCCGGTGACCTCGCGCTGGCCCAGCACGGAGAAGACGACTGCGGGATCGGTCGGTGCGAGGGCGGTTCCGAGGAGCAGCGACGGCAGCCAGCCGAAACCGAAGAGCAGGTGCGCGAGAGCGGCGAGGCTGACCGCGGTGACCAGGGTGCCCGCCACTCCCAGCCACACCACCGGCCCGGCGACTGCCATGAAGCGGCGCCGGCCGATGTGGATGCCGCCGTCCAGCAGGATGGTCGCCAGCGCCACGGTCACCACCCGCTCGACGGTGGTGATCGACAGCGAGTTGAGCGCCGGAACCAGGTCGGAGGCGAGCGCCGCACCGACCAGGAACAGGGCCGGCGCCGGCACCCGTACCGCGGCGCCGAGCCGGTTGGACAGCACGGCTGCGGTGGCCGCCAGGCCGACGGCGAGCAGGATCAGACCGAACACCCAGGTGTCGCCCACCCCGGCCCCACCTCCCCCGGACCGTCCGCCACGGCTACCCGCCGAGCAGGACGGCGGTCATCCGGGCCCTTGCCCCGGCAGACGGCCGACCGGGTCGACGATCTCGGGGGGAAGCACCTGGCCACCTCCGGACGCGCGGCTACTGGGACCCGCCGACCAGGCTTCCCGGCACTCCTGTACGGGGGAGCCTATCCCGCCGGGATCGTCGTGCGAGCCGACCTCGGTGGCGACGAGGCGGCGGAGCGGAAGAGTGAGGCGGGCCTGGCCGGCCTCTCGCCGTGCCGGTGGCCAGGTCGCCGGCTCAGGCGCAGCGGGCGAGCTCCCTCGGCCAGCCCTGCCAGCTGTAGGCCTGGCCAGTCCAGCGCAGCTGCAAGGTGGCGAGCCGGCGCTCCTCCAGGTACGTGTGGAGGAGCGCCATCGCGGTGACCTCGCGCCAGCCCCGGCTCGACTCGAGTACGACCAGGTACGCCTGCGGGTAGCGGCAGTAGCGGCCGAGCACCAGCCGGGCCGCGTCCCGGGCGGCCTGCTCGGCGGGAGCCGGGCCGGTGGCCGGCAGGGCGCCGCGGACTGCTTCGGCCGGGCGGCCGATCGGGGACGGCTGCGGGATCGGGGTCCGGCCGGGCAGCCGGTCGAAGGGCGGGGGCTGCAGCCCGGGGCGGGCGTAGACGATCACCGGAGCGCTGGTGATGTCGGCGGCTGCCGCCTGCTCCTGCTCGAGCGGCACGGTCGGCGCGCCGGCCCGCAGGGCGACGAGCGCGGCAGTCGCGGCGAGGGCCGCCGCAACTGCCGCGGCCCGCCGTCGCCACGGCGCCGACGCACCGGCGCCTCGCCACCGCCGGCGCGCATCCTTCGCCAGCCGGTCCAGGCCGCCCTCAGCCGGCGGCCGCTCAGGCCCGGATTCCAGCACCTCGCCGTCGCCCGGCCATCCCCCGTCGCCCGCCGGCTGCCTCCCGGGCCCGGCCGCCTCCTCGGAGGGTGGATTGGCCGCAGCCGGCTCGTACCCGTACCGGAACCCGTTCCGGTACGGACACCGCTCGTCCTCGCCGCGCGTGCTCCCGCCGCCCGGCGGGCATTCGGGATCCGGGGGGAGGAAGTCCACCCCCGGGGCCTACCGCGGCCCGACCGTGATCACTCCTCCGAGCTGGCGCTCGGCAGCTTGTCCGAGATCAGGTCCATCACCGACGAGTCGGTCAGCGTCGTCACGTCGCCGAGCTGCCGGTTTTCCGCGACGTCGCGGAGCAGCCGGCGCATGATCTTGCCGGACCGGGTCTTCGGCAGCTCCGGCACGACCATGATCTGCCGGGGCTTCGCGATCGGGCCGATCTCCTTCGACACGTGCTGGCGCAACTCCTTGATCAGCGCCTCACCGGCCGCCTCGTCCTCGGCCACCGACCCGCGCACGATCACGAAGGCGACGATGCCCTGCCCGGTCGTCGGGTCGGTCGCGCCGACCACGGCCGCCTCGGCCACCGCCGGGTGGGAGACCAGCGCCGACTCCACCTCGGTGGTCGAGATCCGGTGGCCGGACACGTTCATCACGTCGTCGACCCGGCCGAGCAGCCAGATGTCGCCGTCCTCGTCCTTCTTCGCGCCGTCGCCGGCGAAGTAGACCCCGTCGAAGCGGGACCAGTAGGTGTCCTTGTACCGCTCGTCGTCGCCCCAGATGCCACGCAGCATCGCCGGCCAGGGCTCGGTGAGCACCAGGTAGCCACCGCCGCCGTTCGGCACCGGCTTGCCGGTGTCGTCGACCACCTCGGCGCTGACCCCGGGGATCGGTCGCATCGCGGCCCCTGGCTTGGCCACGGTCACACCCGGCAGCGGACTGATCATGATCGAGCCGGTCTCCGTCTGCCACCAGGTGTCCACCACCGGGATCCGGTCACCGCCGATGTTCTTCCGGTACCACATCCAGGCCTCGGGGTTGATCGGCTCGCCGACGCTGCCGAGCAGCCGCAGCGTGGACAGGTCGTGCTTCCGCGGGTGCTCCTCACCCCACTTCATGAAGGTCCGGATCGCGGTGGGCGCGCAGTAGAGGACCGTCACGCCGTACTTCTCGACGATCTCCCACCAGCGTCCCCGGTGCGGGGTGTCCGGCAGCCCCTCGTACATCACGCTGGTCGCACCGTTGGCGAGCGGCCCGTACACGATGTACGAGTGGCCGGTGACCCAGCCGATGTCGGCCGCGGTCCAGAAGATGTCCGTCTCCGGCTTGTGGTCGAAGACCGCGTTGTGCGTGTACGACACGCCGGTC
>JBJMII010000183.1:0-15743 GCA_045806925.1 Mycobacteriales bacterium | reverse complement strand
TGAGCGTCTGCTCCCGCTCGTCGTGGCCGCCGCCCAGGCCGGCGCCGCGGTGCCGGCCGACCGCGTCGATCTCGTCCACGAAGATGATCGCCGGCGCGTTGGACTTCGCCTGCTCGAACAGGTCGCGCACCCGGGAGGCGCCGACGCCGACGAACATCTCCACGAAGTCGGAGCCGGAGATCGAGTAGAACGGCACCCCGGCCTCGCCGGCCACCGCCCGGGCGAGCAGCGTCTTGCCGGTGCCGGGCGGCCCGTACAGCAGGACGCCCTTGGGGATCTTGGCGCCGATGGCCTGGAACTTGGCCGGGTTCTCCAGGAACTCCTTGATCTCCTGGAGCTCCTCGATGGCCTCGTCCGTGCCGGCCACGTCGGCGAACGTCGTCTTCGGGGTGTCCTTGCTGACCAGCTTGGCCTTGGACTTGCCGAAGTTCATCACCCGGCTGCCGCCGCCCTGCACCGAGTTCATGATGAAGAACAGCAGGAAGACCACCAGCAGGATCGGCACCAGGCTGACCAGCAGGCTGACGAAGACGTTCTGCTGGGAGATCTTGGTCTCGAAGGTCTGGTCGCGCTGGTCGAGCAGGGCGCCGACCCGGTCGATCAGCCCGGTCGGGTACGCCGCGGTGATCTTGTCGTGCCCGTCCACCGGCTTGCTGAGCGTGATGTCGACCGTCTGCTCACGGTCGTTGACCACGGCCCTCGAATAGTTGCCGCTCTCCAGCTGGGCCAGCGCGGTCGACGTCGGGACCTTCTCGAAGCCGCCGTTGCCCCGGAACAACGACGGCACCGCGAGCACGATGAGGAGGCCGAGGACGATCCAGAACCACGGCGACCTGACTATGCGACGTCGATCCATACGCTCAGCGGAGGCGCCGTGCTGGCGGACTCCGTCCCTCCCGCTCCACCTGGTGGGCGCCACCGGCGCGCACGGCGATCATTTCCCTAGGAGGAAAGGTACACCGGGCGCCTCGGCGACGCAGGCCACCGCTCACCGGTGGCCTGCTGTGACAACGGCCCGGGTCGGGTCGAGGTTCCGGCTCCGTCGGGACCGGCTGCCGGTCAGCGGCTGTAGACCTCGGGCCGCAGCCGGGCGATGTACGGCAGGTCCCGGTACCGCTCGGCGTAGTCCAGCCCGTACCCGACGACGAACTCGTTCGAGATGTCGAAGCCGAGGTACGCCACCGGCACCTCGACCTTCACCGCGTCCGGCTTGCGCAGCAGCGCCATCACCGACAGCGAGGCCGGCTGCCGGGACTGCAGGTTGCGCAGCAGCCAGGACAGCGTCAGGCCGGAGTCCACGATGTCCTCGACCACCAGCACGTGCTGCCCGGAGATGTCCCGGTCCAGGTCCTTGAGGATCCGCACGATCCCGGACGAGGACGTGGACGACCCGTACGACGACACCGCCATGTACTCCATCGTCACCGGCCGGCTCAGCGCCCGGGCCAGGTCCGACATCAGGATCGCCGCGCCCTTGAGCACCCCGACCAGCACCAGCTCGCGCTCGGCGTAGTCGGCGGAGATCTGGTCGGCCAGCTCCTTGATCCGGCTGGCGATCCGGTCCTCGGGGATCAGGATCTCGTCGATGTCACCGTCGTAGGTGTGCACCGCACCCCGTTCTCAGCGCGCCGACCCGGCCGTCGATCGATCCAGGTGCAGCCTGCCAGACGCCCTCCGGGCGGCCAACCCGGAGGGCAGCGCCACCGGGCCCTGGCCGTGCCAGTCCGTGACCAGCGCGTCGAGCGCCCGCAGCTGGGCGGACGTCGGCGCCGCGACCCCGGCGGCCCTGATCCAGTCCCGGAGGACCCTGGTCCGTACCGCGCGCGGGTGCGCGGCCAGCGCCACCGCGTCCACGGTCCGCCGGTCGATCATGGCGCCGGCCACCGTGGCCGCGAGCGCGTCCAGCGCGTCCAGGTCGTCGCGGAGCAGCTCCGCGGTCCGGGCCAGCGCCTCGGCGGCGCCGCCGGCCAGCACGTCCTCCAGCAGCGGCAGGACCTCCGCGCGCAGCCGGGCACGGGTGAAGCGCGGGTCGGCGTTGTGCGGGTCGTCCCACACCGGCAGGCCCTCGGCCGCGCAGGCGTCCCGGGTCTGCTCGCGGCGCACGCCGAGCAGCGGCCGCAGCCAGCAGCCGTCGACCGGGCGCATCCCCGCGACCGACCGCGGCCCGGAGCCGCGGCCCAGGCCGAGCAGCACGGTCTCGGCCTGGTCGTCCAGGGTGTGCCCGAGCAGCACCGCCCACCCGGTACGCGGGGACGCGGCGCCGTCCCCCACCGACTCGAGCACGGCGCTGAGCGCGGCGTAGCGGGCGGTGCGGGCGGCGGCCTCCGGACCGCCGGCGGTGCCCACCTCGGCCGCGCACACCCGGACCGGGTCGAGGCCGAGCCGGCGGCCCAGCCCGGCGACCGCGGCGGCCTGCTCGGCCGAGCCGGCCTGCAACCCGTGCTCGACGGTCACCAGGCCGGCCGGGACGTCGAGCTTCGGCGCCTCGACGGCGGTCGCCGCGGCCAGCGCCACCGAGTCCGCTCCCCCGCTGCACGCGACCAGCACTCCGGCGGGCTGCGTCGCGACCAGCAGCCGGCGCACGGCGACGCGTACCGCGGCGACGGCCGGCGCCGGCCCGCGGTCGCTGGTCATTCCCGCAACGCTAGCCGCGCCACCGACCCGACGATCAGGTTCACCAACCAGCCGACCAGCCGGAACGGACAAAGCGAACGCACCGTCGTCCCCCGCTTGGTGAACGTGATCGCGGCGGCTCAGGCGGACGCGGCCGGTCGGAAGCCGTGCACCCGCTGCACCCAGTCCAGCGGCGCGCCCAGCTCCGCCCGCCGCGGCAGCGTCTCCGCCGAGCTCCATACCGCGTTGAACCCGTCGATGCCGACCGCGTCGACGACCGCGGCGACGAACCGGCTGCCGTCCGCGTACTGCCGGAGCTTGACGTCCAACCCGAGCGCCCGGCGCAGGAAGCGGTCCAGCGGACCGGTGCCCTGCCGGCGCCGGCCGAAGCGCTCCCGGATCACCGCGATCGACGGGACGACATCCGCCCCCACCGCGTTCATCACGTACTCGGCGTGGCCCTCGACCAGGGACATGAACGCCGTCAGCCGGTCGATCACCGCCCGCTGGGCCGGGCTCTGCACCAGGCCGAGCAGGCCCTGGCCGGCCTGGTCGCGGTCGCCCCGGACGATCCGGCCGAGCTGCTGGGTGGCCGCGGCGATCCGCTCCCGCAGCGCGTCCGGGTCCAGGTCGGTCGCGTCCACCAGCGCGTCGATCTCGCCGGTCAGGTGACCGCGCAGCCACGGCACCGCGGTGAACTGCAGCCGGTGGGTCACCTCGTGCAGCGCCACCCAGAGCCGGAAGTCGGCCGGCGAGACGCCGAGCGTCCGCTCCGCCTCCACCACGTTCGGCGCGACCAGCAGCAACTGGCCGTCCGGCGCGGCGAAGAACTCGAACTGGCCGAGCACCTTGCCGGACAGGAAGGCCAGCACCGCGCCGGCCTGCAACCCGGTGGCCCGGGACCCGATGGCATGGCCGATCCGGCCAGGCGGCCGGGGCCGGCGCTCCTCCAGCCGGGCCACCAGCGGGGTGAGCAGGTGCGCCATGCCGGCCGCGTTGACCCGGACCCAGCCGGGCCGGTCCAGCACCCGGGTGGCCGGGGTCGGCGCGGCGGCCCGCAGACCGGTGATCCGCTCGACGTGCCCGGCCGCGACGTCCACCTGCCGGTGCAGCGACTCCACCGCGGCCTCGGCCTCGCTGCGGGTCACCTCCGGACCGGAGGACAGCAGTCTGGTCGCGGTGGAGACGGCGAGGTCCCAGTCGACCATCCCGGGCTGGCTGCTCACTGGCGCTCCTCGCTCATGCGGTCACGGTACGCCGCGCACCCGTACGCGACTCGGCGTCGGTGCGCCGTCCCCGCGGGGCGCTAAGGGCAGCCGCACGTCGCGAGCCGGGCGGCGACCGTGTCGAGGGCGGCCTCCGCGCGGAGCGTCCCGGTCGGCGGGACCCGGTCGGCGACCACCGCGAAGGCGAGCAGCCGGCCGCCGGCGGCGCGCACCAGCCCGGCCAGCGCGCTGACCCCGGTCAGCGTGCCGGTCTTGGCCCGGACCTGGCCGGCCGCCGGGGCCGCCGCCGGCCCGCGGAAGCGGTCGTCCAGCGTGCCGTCGTAGCCGGACACCGGCAGGCCGGCCACCAGCGCGTGCAGCTCCGGCCGGTCCGCCGCGGTGGCCGCCCGCAGCAGCGCGGCCAGCAGCGCCGGGGTGACCCGGTCGGTCAGCGACAGCCCGCTGCCGTCGACCAGCCGGTCGCCGCCGGCCGGCAGCCCGAGCCTGGTGAGCACCGCCCGGGACGCCGCCGCCGCGCCGGCGAAGCTGGCCGGCTCGCCCTCGGCGATCGCCACCTGCCGGGCCAGCAGGTCGGCGAGCACGTTGTCCGAGGCGAGCAGCATCTGCTCCACCAGCCGGGCCACCGGCTGGGACTGCACGCTGCCGAGCAGCCGCGCGCCGACAGGTGCCCTGCCCCGCAGCACCGGCGCGGTCGGCGCGCCGAGCAGGCCGGCCAGCGCCCGGCCGGCGGCCAGGTCCGGCTCGGCGGACCGGGCCCGGACACCAGGCCCCTGCCGGCCGCCGTCCACCATCACGGCGGTGACCGGCGCGACGTACCCGCCGCCGATGTCCACCGGGTCCCAGCCCGGCGCCAGCCTCGGCCCGGTGAAGAGCGATCCGTCCACCAGCACCCGGGTCACATTGCGCACCCCGGCCCGGCGGGCCGCGGTGGCGAGCGTGGCCAGCCGCGGCGCCCCCTCGTACGCCGTCGCCGCGCCGCCGGCGGCAGCGGCCAGCGTCCCGTCCCCGGCACCGACGAGCACCACCTCACCGGGGCGGCTGCCGGCGACCAGCGTGGTGGTCAGCCGCCGGTCCGGCGCGCCGCTGGCGAGCACGGCGACGGCGGTGACCAGCTTGGCCGTCGACGCCGGCAGGACGTACGCGCCGGCGGACCGGTCCAGCAGCACCTCGCCGGTCTCCGCGTCCAGGACGGTCGCGGCCAGCCGGCCGCCGAGCCGGCGATCGGCGAGCGCGCCGGCCAGCATCCGGGCCACCCCGGCGGGGGTCTGCTCCGGGCCGTCGACGGCCGCGGCGAGCACCGGCGGCGGCCGGCCGGGCGGCTCCGGGGACACCGCCGGCGTCGAGATGGCCGGCCCGGCGACCCCCGGCGCCCGGTGCACCCGGTCGACCGTGCTGCCGCCGGCCAGCGCGACCAGCGCCACCCAGGCGATCCCCGCGGTGCCACGGCGCAGCCAGCTCACAGTGCGGGAGACTACTGACGGCCTGCGTCGCCGCCCTGCCGGAGTCGAGGAGGACCCATGGAGTTCGACGTCACGATCGAGATCCCCAAGGGTGAGCGGAACAAGTACGAGTTCGACCACCACAGCGGCCGGATCCGGCTGGACCGGACGCTGTTCACCGCGACGCAGTACCCGGCCGACTACGGCTTCATCGAGGGCACCCTCGGCGACGACGGCGACCCGCTGGACGCGATGGTGCTGCTGCAGGTGCCGACCTTCCCCGGCTGCCTGATCCGCTGCCGGGCGATCGGCATGTACCGGATGCGCGACGAGGCCGGCGGCGACGACAAGGTGCTGTGCGTGCCGGCCGCGGACCCGCGGATGGAGCACCTGCGGGACATCCACCACCTGCCGGAGTTCGAGCGGCTGGAGATCCAGCACTTCTTCGGCGTCTACAAGGAGCTCGAGCCCGGCAAGTCGGTGGAGGGCGCGACCTGGGCCGGCCGGACCGCCGCCGAGGAGGAGATCGAGCTGTCCCGGCGGCGGCTGAAGGAGGCGGAGGAGGCCGACGAGGTGCTGCACGCCGGCTCCCCGGACACCGGTCAGGGCTGAACGGCGGCGGCCTCCGCCGCCGCGGCGGCCCTGGCCTCGGCCTGCGCCATCAGACCGGAGCTGCCGCGCAGCCGGGTGCTGCGCAGCAGCGAGACCAGCACGAAGGCGGCCAGTCCGAGCGGAACCGCGACCAGGAAGCCGCGGGCTACCGCTTCGGTGTACGAGGTGAGGTCCAGCTGCGGCTTGCCGCCGGGCGAGACGGTGATCGTGGTGCCGGCGGTGACGATGGCGCCGAAGATCGCGGTGCCGATGGCGCCGCCGAGGCTGCGGGAGAAGGCGACCGACGAGGTGGCCACGCCGAGCTCGGCCGGGTCGCTGTCGTTCTGCACCGCGAGCACCAGCGTCTGCATGGTCAGGCCGAGCCCGGCCCCGATCACCACCAGGTACGCCGACAGCACGACGATGGGGGTGGTCGTCGTGATCGTGCTCATCAGCGCCATGCCGACGGTGAAGATCAGTGTCCCGGCGACCGGGAACGGCTTCCACCGCCCGATCCGGGAGATGGCCTGGCCGCTGCTGATCGAGCTGACCAGGATCCCGGCCATGATCGGGATCATCAGCAGGCCGGCCTCGGTCGCGGTGTGGCCGCGGACCAGCTGCAGGTAGAACGGGACGTAGATGATCGCGCCGAACATGCCCAGCGCGATGATGAACTGGGCGCCGTTGACCAGCGAGAAGGTCCGGTTGCGGAACAGCCGCAGCGGCAGGATCGGCTCCGGCGAGCGCTGCTCGACCAGCAGGAACGCGGCCAGCAGCAGCACCGAGACGGCGCTCAGCCCGACGATCGGGGCGGACGTCCACGCGTACTGCTGGCCGCCCCACTGGGTGACCAGCAGCGCCGCGCTGACGCCGGCGACCAGGGTGACCGCGCCGAGGTAGTCGATGTGGTGCTCGCGCCGGTGGAACGGCAGGTTGAGCCGGGCGCGGACGACCAGCCAGGCGAGCACGCCGACCGGGACGTTGACGAAGAAGATCCAGTGCCAGCCGATGGTGTCGGTGAACAGGCCGCCGAGCAGCGGTCCGGCCACGCTGGACAACCCGAAGACGGCGCCGAAGTAGCCCTGGTACCTCCCGCGCTCCCGCGGGCTGACCAGGTCGCCGATGATGGTGAAGGCCAGTGACAGCAGGCCGCCGCCGCCGAGGCCCTGGATGGCCCGGCCGAGGATGAGCATCACCATGTTCTGGCTGAAGCCGGCCACCACCGAGCCGAGCAGGAAGACGCCGATCGCGACCTGGTAGACCGGCTTCCGGCCGTACAGGTCGGACAGCTTGCCGTAGAGCGGGGTCGACACCGTCGAGGTGATCAGGTACGCCGCGACCACCCAGCTGACGTGGTCGGCGCCGCCGAGGTCGGTGACGATGGTCTTCAGCGCCGTGCCCACGATGCTCTGGTCGAGCGCGGCCAGGAACATGCCGAGCATCAGGCCGGACAGCACCGCGAGGATCTCGCGGTGGGTCATCGTCGGGCGGTCGACCGGGGCTGTGTCGGGCTGCGTCATGCACCTGTCCCGTCGGGTCCTGCTGCGGAAGCCGGACCTGCTGCGCCCGACTCCGATCGCAACGGCCCGGCGGACCGCTGGTCTTCCCGCCGCCCCCGATCAGCTGCCCGGAATCGGCGGTCCGGGGACCAGATCGGCCGGGGACCAGACCGGCCGGGACCAGACCGGCCGGGACCAGGTGGGCCGGATCAGATGTCGGGGCCGGGGACCGGCGGGGCCGGGTTGGGCGGGACCAGACCGGCCGGGACCAGGTCGGCCGGATCAGATGTCGGGGCCGGGGACCGGCGGGGCCGGGTTGGGCGTCGGGGTGGGCGGCACCGGGTCCGGGGTGGGCTGCGGCAGCGGGTCCGGAGTCGGCCTCGGCGGAACCGGGTCCGTCGGGTTGGGCGGGACCGGGTCGGGCCGCGGTGTCGGCGGCTCGGGGTCGATCGGTGGCATGACCATGGACCAGCCCTACCCCGCCTGATGCCGCGGGAAGCCGGGGAAATCGGTCCGCCGCCGGGCTACCGTCTCCGGGTGCTCAGCCGGGAGGTGCGCGCCTACTACGAGCGCGGAGACGAGGGCACCCGACTGTCCGCCGGCGGCGGCCGGCTGGAGTGGGTCCGGACCTGGGAGCTGCTGGAGCGCTACCTGCCGCCGCCCCCGGCCGTGCTGCTCGACGTCGGCGGCGGGCCGGGGGCGTACGCGGTGCCGCTGGCGCTGGCCGGGTACGAGGTGCACCTGGTGGATGCGATGCCGCTGCACGTCGAGCAGGCCCGGCGGGCCGCGGACGTCGCCTGCGCACCGCTGGCGTCCGCGGCGGTCGGGGACGCGCGGTCGCTCGCCGCGGCGGACGGGTCGGCGGACGCGGTGCTGCTGCTCGGCCCGCTCTACCACCTGCTCGAAGCCGCGGAGCGGGCCGCGGCGCTGGCCGAGGCGCGCCGGGCGCTGCGGCCCGGTGGGGTACTGGTCGCCGTCGCGATCAGCCGGTTCGCCAGCCTGCACGACGGGCTCCGGCACGGCTGGGCGGCCGCCCACCCGGGGATCGTGGAGAGCGGGCTGCACACCGGCACCCACCGCAACCCGCACGCGCAGCCGGGCCGCTTCACCACCGCGCACTTCGCCCGGCCGGAGGAGCTGGCCGCCGAGGTGACGGCCGCCGGCTTCGAGCTCGCCGCGCTGGTCGCGGTGGAGGGACCGGCCAGCTGGCTGGACGACGTCGACGACTGGCTGGACGACCCGCCGCGGCGGGAGTGGCTGCTGCGGACGATCCGCCGGGTGGAGGCCGAGCCGTCGCTGCTCGGGGCCAGCTCGCACCTGCTCGCGGTGGGCCACATCCCCGGCTGAGCTCTCGCCGCCCAGCCCACCGGCCGCCCGCACGGGCACCGGTCGCGTATCAGGCCGCCCGGTCGCCGGCTCCGAGGAGGTGCGGGGACCGGCCCCGCGCGGGTCATGCGGGGGTGATCGTGGACGGTACCGAGCCGGCGGACCTGATGATCCACCTTCCGGCGTCCCGCGACCGCGCAGCAGCCCGGGTCGCCGACCCTGCGCCGGCTCCAGGACGCCGGCTGGTCGACGACCCGGGCGACCTTGCCGCCGCGGCCGCCGCGCTGCGCGCCGGCGCCGTGGTCGGCCACCCCTTCGCGAACGTCTACGCGCTGACCAGCCGGCCGGACGCCGCCACGGTCCGGTCGGTCAACCTGCTGGCCGGCCGGCCGCCCCGGCAGGTGGGCAGCGTCACCACCACCCCGATGCGGCTGCCGCTGCTGCTCGACCGGTCCCGGCTGCCACTCGCCGGCCACGCGGTGCTCGGGCTGCTGGACGCGCTGCTCGGGCTCGGGCCGATCGGCGTCCGCGGGCCGGCCGCCGCGGGCGTCCCCGGGCACGTCACCCAGGTCGACGGCGGTGTGCGCACCGTGCGGGTGCTCTCGCCGGGGCTCGCCTGCCCGTCCACCGACTTCCTCGCCCGCGCGCTGCACGCCGCCGGGACCGAGCTGCTCGCGGTCACCGTCGCCGGCCGGTCCCGGCAGCTGCCGGTCGCCGGCGAGCAGCCGGCCCACCGGCGGGCCGCGGGGCTGCGGACGGACTTCGGCGACGACCCGCGCTTCCTGCTGCTGGAGCACCGGGACGAGCGGGACGCGCAGGCACGCTACCCGGCGTACGCGCCGGTGGCGCCGACGGTGCTCACCCTGCCGACCGTGCCGGCGACCGGCCGGCGGCCCCGGCTGGTGCTGGAGCGGCACGGCTCGCTGACCGCCGAGCGGGTCCGCGACGTGATCGACGGCTTCGGCTTCGACCTGGTGCCGCGGCCGCACGCCCGGCACCCGCTGCCGCCCCGGCGCTACGCCGCGGTCGGCGCTTGACCGGTCGAGCGGGCGGGATAGGGCCCCGCCCGGCGGCAGGGCTGACCGCCCCCCGGGCGGGTATGCCGCCGCCGAGGAGGGGATCATGGCCGACGCCCGGGTGGCCGGCGACGTCCGCGTCGGCATCTCCGGCTGGCGCTACCCGCCCTGGCGCGGCGTCTTCTACCCGCCCGGCCTCGCCCAGCGGCGGGAGCTGGAGTACGCATCGCGGCGGCTGACCTCGGTGGAGATCAACGGCTCGTTCTACTCGCTGCAGCGACCCGGGTCGTACCGGCGGTGGACGGCGGAGACGCCGGACGACTTCGTCTTCGCGGTCAAGGGCCCGCGCTTCGTCACCCACATGAAGAAGCTGGCCGGCGTGGAGGCGCCGCTGGCCAACTTCTTCGCCTCCGGCGTGCTCGCCCTCGGCCCGAAACTCGGGCCGCTGCTCTGGCAGCTGCCGCCCGGGCTCGGCTTCGACCCGGGCCGGCTGGAGCGCTTCTTCGCGCTGCTCCCGCGCAGCACGGCCGCCGCCGCATCGCTGGCCGAACGGCACGACGAGCGGATGGACGGCCGCAGCCTGCTCAGCACCGACGCGGACCGGCCGCTGCGGCACGCGCTGGAGGTCCGCCACCGCAGCTTCGAGACGGCTGCCTTCGTCGATCTGCTCCGCGCCCACGACGTCGCGCTCGTCGTGGCGGACGCTGCCGGCAAGTGGCCGAAGCTCGATGACGTCAGCTCCGACTTCGTCTACGTCCGGCTGCACGGAGCGGAGGAGCTCTACGTCAGCGGCTACGACCCGCCGGCGCTGGACCGGTGGGCCGCGAAGATCCAGACCTGGCGGACCGGCGGCACCCCGACCGACGGGCGCACGCTGGCGCCGCCCGCGCCGCCGCAGCCCCGGGACGTCTTCGTCTACTTCGACAACGACGTCAAGGTGCGGGCGCCCTTCGACGCCATCGCCCTCGCCGACCGCCTCCCCCGCCCCGTCCCGGCCGGTCAGGCGCGGGTGCGGCGGCGATAGCCGGTCCCCTCGTGCCAGGACTCGATGACGAGCCCCTCGGCCGGCTCGACCCGGGTCAGCACCACCTCCGCCGGCTCGATCCGGAAGAGGTGTGACTCGTCCACCCCGGGCGGCCGCGGCCCCGGATAGCCGCGCCAGAACGCGGCCCGCTCCGCCGGGTCGGTGACCTCCACCGCCCGCCCGGCCAGCTTCGCGTCGCCCGGCCACGCCGCCGGGTCGGACTCGTCCGCGTCCATCGAGCCGCTGTGCAGCGCGACCCGTGGGTCCCGCTGCAGGTCGCGGGCCTTGACCGCACCCGGCATCGAGCCGATCCAGAGGTCGCCGCCGGCGAAGCTCGTCTCCGTGCCGCTGATCCGGGGCGAGCCGTCCCGCCGCAGCGTGGCCATCGTCTTGTGCTTGTGCGCCTCCAGCAGCCGCCGGACCCGCTCGGCGAGGTCGGGCACCGCCCGCTGCACATCCGCCCATCGCGCCATGGCCCGCATCCTGCCCGGCGGCACCGACAAAATCGGTCGCCCGGCGGGACACCCGCTGACACGGCCGGCCGAAGGACCTCCGCCGCGCCGGGGAGCTGCGCCGGCTGCACGAGCGACCCTGAGACTCTGCCCGCTCCGGCTCCGGGACCGACCAGGGTCCGTCCCCGATGCGCCGGGGGTGCCGCCCGGCGCACGCTGTCGGTGTCGAGAGAACGACCCCACCGAAAGAGGGAAGGAAGACAGTGAACGAGATCCACGCCACCTTCGCCGCCCAGGGCTTGGTCCGGCCGCGCGACGGTCGCGTGCTGGCAGGGGTGGTCGCCGGACTGGGCCGCCGCTTCGGCATCGACCCGTGGCCCGCCCGGCTGCTGTTCGTGCTGCTGCTGATGGTGATCCCCGGCAGCCAGCTGCTCATCTACCCGGTGCTGTGGATCCTGATGCCGTCCGAGGGCCAGGTCCCGGTGCCGGCGCCGATCCCGCCGGCCCCGGTTCCCGCGGGCGGCGGCAACAGCCCGATGCCCCCGGCGCCGCCGGCCGGCTGACGCCTCCCCTCCCGCACAGGACGGGCCGGACTCCGCAACGGAGTCCGGCCCGTCCGCCCATCGGCCCGCCTGCGGCACCCGACCCTTGCCGGCCGGCCGGTCGACCGCCCACGGCCGACCCCGCCGAACCGCGGGCCGGGCCGGTGGACCGGCGGCCGCAGGGCCGGAGCGATCGACCAGCCGTGGCCCGGAACAGGTCAGCCTGGTCGCCGGTCAGCCCGGACGCGGACCGGCGTGCCGGGCCACCAGCACCACACCGCCGAGCAGCGCCGCGCCGATCCCGGCACCGACGAAGATCCAGACCGCGTTGGACCCGCCGCTGCCCTCGCCGGCCGCCCCGGCGGCGCTGGCCGTGCTCGTCGGTGAGGTGGCGGTCGTGGGCGCGGTGCCGGTCGGGGCCGGCGTGCTCGGCATCTCCCGCGGCAATGGCGTCGCCCCCGGCGCCGCCGCGGCCAGCCGCAGCACCGGCGCCGGAGAGTCCGGCTCCGGCGCCCCGGCCTGCGGCACCTCGATCCAGGAGTCCTGCCGCCCGTCGCTGTAGCTCTGGATCGTCTTGAGCACCACCTGCCGGGCGGCCGGCAGCTGCCGTACCCGGAGCGAGAGCCGCAGGCTGCGGCCGACCGGCAACGCCGGTCCCTGCACCTGGAGCACCTGCCGCGCTCCCGACGCCCGCCATCCGGCCGGCCCGGAGGTCAGCGTGAAGTCGGCCGGCACCAGGCCGTCCGGCAGCTGGATCCGGACCCCGGCGATGCCGGCGGTGGACGACTCCGCCTCCGCGGTCATGGTGACCACGGCCCCGGTCGCGAGCGCCCGGGCCGGCTGGGCCTCGACCTCGACGTGAGCCGCGGCGGGTCCGGCGAGACCGGCGAGGACGGCCGCACCCGCGGCCAGGACGACCGCGCAGCGGCGGATGGTCGGCGTCAGCACACGTAGAGGATCGGCCCCGTTCTCCGTACGGTTGCCACCGGATAAAACTTCATCCAACCGAAGGAGGTTACTTCGTCGTTCGCAGTGGTATAGTTGAGGTGCCCACGAGGCACCGAGACGCTCCGAGAGAGGTGTTGACAATGCTCCTTCGGTTCGACCCGTTCCGTGACTTCGACCGCCTGACCGAGCAGCTGCTCGGCGACGGCCGGACCGCTCGCCCGATGCCGATGGACGTCTACCGGTCCGGTGAGCACTACGTGCTGCGCTTCGACGTGCCGGGCATCGACCCGGGGACGGTCGACCTGTCCGTCGAGGACAACGTGCTGACCGTCCGGGCCTCCCGGCCGGCCGGCACCGACGAGGGGGTGGAGTTCCTGGTGGCCGAGCGGCCCACCGGCGAGTTCAGCCGGCAGCTGGTCCTCGGCAACGGACTGGACCTGGGCGGCATCGCCGCGACTTACGACACCGGCGTGCTGACCGTGACGATCCCGGTGGCGGAGACCGCCAAGCCGCGCAAGATCGCGGTGACCTCGAGCGGCGGCGGGCCGAAGGTGATCGAGGGCGAGCAGCAGCACGCGGCGGTCCGCAGCGGCACCAGCTGAGGCCGGTGGTGTGGCAGGTCGCCGTCGCATCCCCGCTTCCCGGCAGGCTCAGCCGGCCCGTCCGGGCGGGCACCAGCACAGAGGGGACGGACGATGAGCGAGCAGCCCCGGCGGCCGGATGCGGAGGACCCCGGCCCGCGCGCCGGGGTCCTCCGCCCGATCCAGGCGCAGCCGGGGCTGGCCGCGCTCGACGACGTCGACGCCGAGGTCTACACGATCGGCCAGGCCGCCGAGCTGCTCGGCGTGCCGGTCGCCGCGCTGCGCCGACTGGACGACGCCGGGGCGCTGCGGCCCGGCCGGTCAACCGGCCGGCAACGCCGTTACAGCCGGCGCCAGCTGCTGCTCGCCCAGCGGGTGCTGGCCCTCGTCGCGGACGGCACGGCGATCACCGCCGCGCGCCGGATCGCGGACCTGGAGGGCGAGATCCGCGACCTGCGCGAGCAGCTCGACCGGAGCGAGCCGGGTCTGGCAGGTCCGGTGGACGACTCGGCGCCGCCGGCACGCCGGGAGTCCCCGCCGGGGATGGCATAGCGTGCAGGGCATGTGTCGGAACATCACCGAGCTGCGCGGCCTCGAGCCCCCGGCCACCGACGATGAGGTCGAGGCGGCGGCCCGCCAGTTCATCCGCAAGGTCAGCGGCCTGCGGCAGCCGCCGCCCGCCGCCGAGACCGCGTACGAGTCGGCGATCGCCGAGGTCACCGCGGTCGTGCACCGGCTGCTGGACACGCTGCCGGCCCGCCGCCAGCCGCCGGCGACCGTCCCGCCACTGCGCCGCCCCGAGGTCCGGGCCCGCCTCGCCCGCTGAGCGCCCGCGGGGTGAGCGCCCGCCGGGCACCCGGTCCGCACGGGCGGGAGCGGCGGACGCCCGTTCCCCGGTTCCGGCCGCCCGCCGCTCGCTCCGGCACGGATCCCCCATCCCCGCGCCGGCACCCAGCCAACCCCGGGGCGGTCCCGGCCGCCACCCCCGAATCCGGGGGTGGGCAGGCATCCGCCCAGGTACGGACAATCCGAGGAGGTGTCGGCGGCGGCCGAGCGCGCACGGGGGGCGTTCGGACCGCCCGGCTGCCGCGCCTGGTGGACACTGGCACCGTCACACGGGCGTCACCCGGTAGGGCGGGCGGTACGGCGGCGAGGGCGGTGGGATCGACGGCGGCGCGGGTCAGTACGGCGTTCGGCCAGGTCGTCGGCGTCCCGGACGGCGGCCGGCTGGTGTTCGGGCGGGGACCGGAGGTCGACCTGGAGCTGCCGGGCGACCGGGGGCTGTCCCGGCGGGCCGGCGTGATCGCGGCGCTGCCGGACGGCGTCTGGGTGGCGAACATCAGCCGCACCCACGCGCTGTACGCAGTCACCGACGGCTACCGGATCCGGCTGCCCCGGATGGAGGACCGCGGCGACCCGCGGGGCGGCTGGTTCGTGCGCACCGGTGCTGTGCAGGTCGGCTCCCGGGGCATGCTCGACGACGGGCAGCCGCTGCGGGTCGTGGTCGCGCCGCCGCCGGACGCCGGCGTCCTGCTCGACGCCGCCGGCGACCGGCCGGTCCGACCGGACGCCGACGCCACGCTGCTCCCGCTGCACCTCGACCCGCACACCAAGCTCTTCCTGGTGGCGCTGATGTGGTGCCGCCCATGGCTGCTGGACCTGACCAGGACCACGCCGCTGCCGCGGACCCCGGAGATCGCCCGGGCCGCCCTCGAGGTGACCGACGCCCACTACGAGCTCGACCGCTTCGACACCGACCCGGCCTTCCGGGACCGGCTGTCGGCCCGGGTCGGCGAGCACCTCAAGGTGCTCCGGCACAAGATCGCGGAGCGGGGGCTGGTCCGCGCCGGTGTCCGGCTGTCCGACGAGGTCGTCGTGGAGGTGCTGCTCGAGCACGCGATCATCACGCCGGCGGACCTGGCCCGGCTGGACGACGCGGCCTGGTGCTCCCGGCAGGAGGACCTGTGGTGGACCCGGCGGCCGTGACCCGGGCGCCCTAATGGTCGACCTGGAAGCTGACCTGCTCCGTCCGGCCGCCGGGCGCGGTCACCACCACCGTGTGCGTCGCGACCGGCAGCCTGCCGGGAAAGAACTCGTGCCGCTGGTTGACCGTGTAGTTGAAGGCCCCGGCCCGGTCGACCACCGGCCGGTCGGGCGAGCTGGGGTGGCCGATCAGCGTGACCGTGACCGGTATGCCCGGCGCCCACCCCCGCCCGTACACCACGAAGGTGGTGTCGCCGTCCCCGTGCGGCTGGTTGACGTCGACCGTCGGCAGGCCGGTCGCTCGCCGCGACGCGCCGGACGGCGGCGGCGGGGGCTCCCTCGGCGGCGGGCCGCCGGCGGTCGGCTGCGGACCCGGAGCGGGCGGGTCGCCCCGGGTGAGCCAGCCGCCGAGCAGCACGCCGGTGAGCAGCAGGGTGACCGCGAGCAGCACGGCCGGGAGCGGGCCGCGGCGCCAGGCCGGGACGGCGGGCTCGGCGCGGCCC
>JBJMII010000182.1:0-18857 GCA_045806925.1 Mycobacteriales bacterium | reverse complement strand
TGATCAAGCGGGCCGAGCCGCTCACCGGCGGCGTCTCCGGGCTGGCCGTGCCGCAGCCGCCGGTGCCGTCCTGGCTCGCCGCCGGCCGCCTCTCGTTGGACGCGGACCAGTGGCTGTATCTGCTCTGCCTCGCCGTGACCGGGGTGATGCTGCTGCTCGCCGCGAACCTCACCCGGGGCAGCCTCGGCCGCACCCTGGTGGCGATCCGGGACGGCGAGCGGGCCGCCCGCACGTACGGGGTGGACGCCGCCCGGGTCAAGGCGCAGCTGTTCGCCTGGAGCGCCGCCTTCGCCGGGGTCGGCGGCGCGCTCTTCGCGTACGCGCTGGGCTTCGTCGCGCCGGAGTCCTTCACCCTCGCGCTGTCGTTCACCTTCCTCGGCGCGATCGTCGTCGGCGGGCTGGGCTCCGTCGCCGGGGCCGTGCTCGGCTCGCTGTTCGTCGTCTTCGTCCCGCAGTACGCCGGCGAGGTCAACCAGGCGCTCACCGGGGTGATCTACGGCGGCACCCTGATCGCCGTCATGTACCTGCTGCCCGGCGGCGCGGCGGCCCTGCTGCACCGGCTCCGCCGGCTGCTCGTCGAGGTGGTCGAGCCCCCGGCGACCCTCCAGTCCGACACCCCCCACCTGTCCGACCCTGAGCGAGGAGGCCCCGATGCGGTCCCGACGAGTGGTTCCCCTGCTGGCCGCACTGATGCTGCTGGCAGCAGCGTGCGGCCGTGACGAGGCGGGCGGCGGGGGCGGCGGCACCGCCGCCGACCCCGGCATCACCGACACCAGCATCAAGATCGGCAGCAGCTACCCGTTCAGCGGGCCGGCGTCCGCGTACAGCTCGATCCCGAAGGCGCTGACCGGCTACTTCAAGAAGGTCAACGAGGCCGGCGGTGTCAACGGCCGGAAGATCGAGTTCGTCACGTACGACGACGGCTACGAGCCGCAGCGGGCCCTGACCAACGCCCGCAAGCTGGTCGAGCAGGACAAGGTCTTCGCGCTGTTCAACCCGCTCGGCACCGCGAACAACCTGGCCATGCGGGACTACCTCAACCAGCGCAAGGTGCCGCAGCTCTTCGTCGCCACCGGGGCCACCGTCTTCGGCGCCGAGCAGGCGAAGTACCCGTTCACCAGCGGCTTCCAGCCCACCTACCGGACCGAGTCGAAGGTGTACGCGAAGTACCTCAAGGCGGAGAAGCCGACCGCCAAGGTGGCCGTGCTCTACCAGAACGACGGCTTCGGCAAGGACCTGCTCGGCGCGTTCACCGAGGGGGTCGCGGGCAGCGGGGTCACCATCGTCGCCCGGGAGTCCTACGAGCCGACGGACCCGACGGTCGGACCCCAGGTGAAGAAACTGGCGGCGTCCGGTGCCGACGTCTTCCTCGACATCAGCACTCCGAAGGCGGGCGCGCAGGCGATCGCGGCGGTCGCCCAGAGCGGGTGGAAGCCGCTGCACATCCTCAACAACGTCGCCTCCTCGAAGGAGCAGGTCATCAAGCCGGTCGGCTACAAGTACGCGCAGGGCATCCTGACCGCCGCGTACTTCAAGACGCCGGAGGACCCGCAGTGGGCGAACGACGAGGCGATGCAGGCGTACAAGGCCGACGTCGCGAAGTACGCGCCGGACGCCAACCCGCTCGACACGTACAGCGTCTACGGCTGGCTGGTCGGCGGGACGCTGGTGGAGACGCTGAAGAAGATGACCGCGCCGACCCGGCAGGCGATGCTGGACGCCGCCCGCAACCTCGACATCGCCCCGGCCCTGCTGCTGCCGGGCATCACGGTGAAGACCGGCGGCGAGTCCGACCCCTACCCGATCGAGGCCATGCAGATGAGCCGGTTCGAGGGGGAGGACTTCAAGCTCATCGGCAGTGTCATCGAGGCCCCGTCGACGTGACCGCCTGGACCTGACCGCCGGACAAGACCGTCCCGCGATCTGACCGCCCGACAAGATCGCCCGCGATCTGACCGCGGTGCGTTTGACCGATCAAGGAGTGGTGGTAGGACCCCCGCATCAACACGGGGGGTCCTCCTCCTCAAGGGGTGCCTACGATGCTCGCTTTCGCCGCCGCCGTGGTCTTCGGTCTGGCGCTGATCCTGGACTGGGCCGACGCCAACCTCGGCGACGCCTTCACCACGATGACGCTGCTGATGCTCGGCCTGCTGCTGCTCTCGCTGCATCTGGCCGGTGTCGGCGCCGCGTACCGTCCTCGGGTCGGCGCTCGCCGCCGCTGATCGCCACCCCGCCCGTCCGGGCGGGGCAGCGGGCAGGACCAGGTCGAGGGGGAGTGAGCGTGAGTCTCCGGGTGGGTGAGCAGCGCACGGCGGCTCACCCACCCGAGGAGTAGAGCGAGCCCGGAGGCGGACCAGGGACATGATGACCGACTCCGAGCAGCTGCTGGTCGGAGCGGCGATGGTGGCCGGCCTGGTCGGGGTGCTGTTGCCGGTGCTCCCCGGCCTGCTGCTGATCTGGGCCGCGGGGCTCTGGTGGACGATCGCGGACGGCGGCGGCCCGGTGCGGTGGACCGTGCTGGCCGTGCTCACCGCGCTGCTCGTCGCCGGTACGGTGACCAAGTACGTGCTGCCCGCCCGCTCGGCCGCGGCCCGCGGCGCGCCGCTGACCACGCTGGCCGCCGGAGCCGCCGGCGCGGTGGTCGGCTTCTTCGTGATCCCGGTGATCGGCCTGCTCGTCGGCGGCGTCGCCGGCATCTACCTGGCCGAGTACCTGCGGCTCCGGCACGGCGGCCGGGCCTGGGTGTCCACCCGCGCCGCGCTGCTGGCGATCGGGGTCGGGCTGCTCGTCGAGCTGACCGCGGGGGTGCTGATGTTCGGCGCCTGGCTGCTCGGGCTGCTCGCCACCTAGTGAGCCGGGGCCGGCGGGGTGGCCGCCAGGTCCCGGCTCACCCTGCGCTCGGCGACGAACGACAGGAACGGAACGGTGCCGGCCAGCATCACCAGCACCGTCCGGACCGCTGACCAGCGCGCCCGGAAGCCGAGGTCGAGCGCGGTCACCAGGTACGCCAGGTAGAGGAAGCCGTGGATCGGGCCGACGACCTGCACCATGGTCGGGGAGTCGGCCAGGTACTTCAGCGGCACCGCGACCAGCACCAGCAGGATCAGCCAGACGCCCACGACGTACGCCATCACCCGGTAGCGGGTCAGCGCGCCGTGCACCGTCCGCGTCTCGCTCACCGGCCCCGGCCCGTCTCGTCGAGCTGGGCCAGCCAGCGGTTGTACGCGGCCAACTCCGGGTCCTCCTCGTCGGTGACCGGGACGGCCGGCGCCGGCTCCGGGGCGGGGCGGCGGGCCGGCTTCGTGGGCTTGGCCTGGTCGGCCCCGGCCCGCTCGGGCGGGTGGATCGCGTCCCGGGAGACCCGCCACCAGACGGCGACCGCGAAGAGCGCGAAGGCCGGCCACTGCAGCGCGTACCCCATGTTCTGCGGGGAGCCGGTGGCCACCGCCCGGTGCCACTGCCACAGGCCGAGCCGGACGAAGACGACCGCGACCACGACGGTCAGCGCGTGCCAGGCCAGCCACCTCGGGGCGAGCAGCCGGCGCACGCTGCCACGCTACCGCCCGGTGCTCGCCCCGCTGAGCCGGGCAGACTGCCTGCAGGTGCGGGAGGACCGGACGCCGCCGAAGTCCCGGCGGCGGTCCTAGCGGCGGCGCCGGGTGGCCCCGCGGCCCGGCTTGAGCTCGCCGCCCGGGTTCGACGGTGGCGGCACCACCGGGCCGATGTCCCCGTCGGGTGCCTCGTCGAGGTCCACCATCACCGGCGCGTGGTCGCTCGGCCCGCTGCCCTTGCGGGCCTGCCGGTCCACCCAGACCGCCGCCACCCGCTCGGTGACCGCGCCGCCGGCCAGCACCAGGTCGATCCGCATGCCGAGGTCCTGGTGGAAGGCGCCGGCCCGGTAGTCCCAGTAGGTGAAGACGCGCTCGGTCGGCCACCGCCGGCGCAGCACGTCGGTGAGCCCGGTGGCTTCCAGCTCGGCCAGCGCGGCCCGCTCCTGCGGTGTGACGTGAGTGGAGTTGCCGAACTTGCCCGGGTCCCAGACGTCCGCGTCGGTGGGTGCGATGTTCATGTCGCCGGTGAGCACCGTGCTGGCCACGTCGACCGCCGGCAGCACCGCGGCGAGCGCCTTGAGCCAGGCGAGCTTGTAGGCGAAGTGCGGGTCGTCCGGGGTGCGCCCGTTCGGGACGTAGAGGGACCAGACCCGGATGCCGGCGCAGGTGGCGGCGATGGCCCTGGTCTCCTGCGGGCCGGCCGGGTCCGGGAAGCCGGGCTGGCCGGGGAAGCCGACCGCGACGTCGGCCAGGCCGACCCGGGACAGCACCGCCACCCCGTTCCAGCGGCCCTCGCCGGCGTGCGCGTACGCGTAGTCGCGGGCGGCCAGCTCGGCACCGAAGACCGCGTCGAACTCCGCGTCCGGCAGCTTGGTCTCCTGCAGGGTCACCACGTCCGGCCGGCGCCGGTCCAGCCAGTCGAGCAGGCGCGGCAGCCGCACCTTCGCCGAGTTCACGTTCCAGGTCGCGAGGCGCACCCGGACACCGTAGTTGGGCGGCGGGCCGGTGGCGGGCGTGCCGCAGCAGGAGCCGCGGCGGGCCGCGGCCGGTGCCGGCTGGCAGGATGCGGGGGTGGTGGGGTGGGTGCTGTTCGACTACGGCGCGGTGCTCTGCACCGAGCAGCCGGCGCAGGACCGGCGGGCGCTGGTGGCGGCGGCCGGGATCGACCCGGCGGACCGGCTGGCCGTGCGGCGCTTCTGGGACGGCTACTGGCGGGACCGGGGACCGTACGACCGGGCCGAGCTGGAACCGGCGGCGTACTGGGCCCGGGTGCTGGAGCGGACCCCCGGCACGGCCGAGGTGGCCGCGCTCGACCGCGCCGACGTCGCCGGCTGGTGCCACCCGCAGCCGGCCAGCCTGGCCGTGGCCGAGGCGCTGGCCGACGACGGCGTCGAGCTCGCGCTGCTGTCCAACGCCCCGGCCAGCCTGGCCGACGCCGTCGACAGGCTGCGCTGGATGCAGGTGGTGCCGCGCCGGTTCTACAGCTGCCGGCTGCGGGCCACCAAGCCGGACCCGGCCGCGTACGGCGGGGTGCTGGCCGAGCTGGGCGCGGACCCGGCCGAGGTGACCTTCGTGGACGACCGGCCCGCGAACGTGGCCGGTGCGGCCGCCGTCGGCATGCGGGCGCTGCAGTTCACGGACCCGGCCAGGCTCGCCGCCGACCTCGGCGTCGAGTCACGCTGAGCCACGCCGGGCCGGCCGGTCGTACCCCGCGCGCCGGAGGTCTGGCTCCGCATGCCGGAGACACGCTTAGCCGTCGAGGTCGGCCAGCCGGGCGGCGAGGTCCGCGGCCCTCCGGGTGGCGGCGTCCCGGCGCCGGGCAGTGCCGTCCCGGGTGCGCTGGGCGTCCCGCTCCTCGCGCAGCGCGTCCCGCTCCGCGTCCTCCGCCTCGGCCAGCCGGGTCCGCAGGTCCTCGGCGGTCACCTCGGCCGCGGATCGGCGCCGCTCCGCCTCGACGAGCCGCTCGTCCGCCGCCGCGAGCGCCTCGTCCTGCTCGACCCGGGCCTGCTCGGCCGCGTCGTACTCGGCCCGCAGCCGCTCCCGCTCCAGCTCCCGCCGGCGCCGCTCCCGGACCACCGCCGGGTCCTCGGCCCGCTCGTCGTCGCGGACCGCGCGCAGCCGGCGGACCGGCGCCTCCCCGGCCGGCGCCGGCGCCGGGGCCTGCGCCTCGAAGCCGGTCCGGCTGGCCGGCCTGGCCAGCCGCCCGGAGCCGACTTCGGCAGCGACGTCCGGGTCGGCCAGCGCCGCGTGCAGCGTCTGCTCCAGCTCGAAGGCGGTGGCCGCGCTGACCGGGTGGCCGGCCTCGGCGGCGAGCCTGCGGGCGGAGCGCACCAGCGCGGACACCAGCCGCTGCCGCTGGGTGGCCAGCTCGCGCAGTGCCGCGCCGCTGAGCTGCTCCTGGGCCCGGCGCAGCTCGCCGCCGAGCTCGACCAGCTGCTCGCCGACCTCCGGCTGGTCGCGGACCAGCAGGTTGAGCACCCAGGCGCTGACGGTGGGGCGGCGCAGTCGGCCCAGCGCCGCGGCCAGCCGGCGGTCGCCGGCCGCCCGGGCCGCCCGGACCCGCTCGTCCCGGGCCGCGGTGAAGTCCTCCGGCGGCAGCCCGTACAGCTCGTCGGCAGCCGCACCGACCAGCTCGTCCCGGGAGTCGGCCCCGGTCAGCTGTCCACCTCGCCGCCGGGCCCGGACGGGGCCGCCGGCGCGTCGCCGGTGCCGGCGCCCTCGACCCACTCGCCGGTCCGCGGGTCCACGTGCGCGGCGCCCACCACCCGGCCGGTCCGCTTGTCCACCACGTACGCCTCGTCGGCCCGGCCGTCCGGCCCGGCGGCGCCGGTCTCGTTGTCCTCGGTGTCGGCGAAGACGATCACCCGGCCGTCCGGCGTCTCGGCGGCGGCGTCCGGCCGGCCGTCGCCGGTGTAGTCCCGCTCGGCCGGCAGCTCCCGGCGCTCGCCGCCGACCTCGACGATCATGGTCCCGGGCCCGCCCGGCTCGCTGCTGCCGCCGGCCTGGTCCGGCTCGGGGTCCGGCGCCGGGTCCGGCGGCTCCGACGTGCCTTCCCGGCCGCCGTCGCCGAGCTCGTCGTGGAGGTCCATCGTCGGTGCTCTCCTCTGCCAGGAATCTGTCCGGATGGGTCGGAGAAGACGCTAGAGGTCGCCGGACGGGTCGGCACCTCCTCACTGTGTCAGCCACTTTCGTTGCAGAGAGTGTCCGAAGTGACCCCGTAATTCCCTTCCTGGGCCTGCGGCGGCTACTCTCTGCACATTCACTCGCTCGCGGGGACCGGCGGCGGGTCGAGAAGTTCGGTCCCTCCCCGCGACCTAAAGGAGATAACCATGTCGTCTGCTCGGACCCTCGACGGTGGCAGCTGGACGTTCGCCGACGGTGGCAGCTGGACCTTCGCGGACGGTGGCAGCTGGACGTTCGCCGACGGTGGCAGCTGGACCTTCGCGGATGGTGGCAGCTGGACGTTCGCCGACGGTGGCAGCTGGACCTGATCCTTAACTCGGGCGCGGGCCGGACTAGGTCCGGTCCGGAGCGCCAAAGTTAGGCCCCAACCGGGCGCTCGGACGTGGCATCCTGATCGGGTTGTCGGCGAGCTCCGGAGAGGCCATGGTGCAGTCCGCGTTCCGAGACCGGCGGTGGAGCGCCGTCCGTTCGAGGATCGCCCCGCGACTGATCGCCGGACTGCTCGCCGTGGCTGCGGCGGCGGTCTACCTGGCAACCGACCTCGGGTCGGCGCGGACGCAGCCGTCTCCGGTCTGGACGCCGCTGGCGTTGTTCGTGGCGTTCCTCGTCGCCGAGGCGACCCAGGTCCACGTCGAGTTCCGCCGGCAGAACACGTCGATCTCGCTGTCCGAGGTCCCGCTCGTCCTCGGGCTGTTCCTGGTCGGCCCGCTCACCCTGCTCGGGGTGCGGCTCGCCGCCGCGGTGGCGGTCTTCGCCTGGCAGCGGCGGTCGATGGTGAAGGCGCTGTTCAACCTGGCGCTCTTCGCCGCCGAGGTGACGGTCGCGGCGGCCGTCTTCCACCTGGTCGGCGTCTTCGACATCGCCGACCCGCGGTCCTGGCTCGCCGTCCTGCTCGCCGTCCTCGCGGTGGACGTCCTGACGATCGGCACCCTGCAGACCGTCATCTGGCTCACCGACGGGCGGCAGACGCTCGCCAGGGTGACGACCACCTTCCTGCTGTCGTCCCTGATCGTGACGTTCAACGGTGCGGTCGCCCTGATGATCCTGCTCGTGCTCCGGGTCGACCCCCGCGCGGGCCTGGTGCTCCTCGTCCTCTGCGTCGTGCTGCTGCTCGCCTACCGGGGCTACGCCCGGTCGTACCGGCAGCACGCCAGCCTCAAGCGGGTCTACGCGTTCAGCCGGCTGCTGGAGCGGGTCCGGTCGATGGACGCGCCGCTCGAGGCCGCGCTCAACGAGGCCCGCGACGTGCTGAACGCGAGCCGGGTGACGCTCCGGCTCAACGACGAGCCCGGCACCTCGTTGACGGTGGACGGGGACGGCCGGGTCACCGTGCCACCGCCGCTCGACCAGGGCGACCCGCTGGCCGCCCGGACCGCGATGAGCCGGTCCGGCTTCCTGGTCGCCGGCCGCCGCTCGGACGCGTTCCGGGCCGCGCTGGAGGCCCGCGCGGCGCGTGAGGTGATCGCCGTCCCGCTGCGGTCCGGGCCGGACGCGCTCGGCCAGCTGGAGTTCCAGGACCGGCAGAACAAGCTGGCACCGTTCACCAGCGAGGACGTCCAGGTCGCGGACAACCTGGCCACCCGGTTGACCGCGGCCCTGGAGAACCAGGAGCTGGTCGCCCGGCTGCGGCACGCGGCGTACCACGACCAGCTGACCGACCTGCCCACCCGCAGCAAGCTGAGCCAGCACATCGACGACGTGATCGAGGACGGCGGCAACGGGGTGGTGGCGCTGGTCCAGCTCGACCTGGACCGGTTCAAGGAGGTCAACGACTCGCTCGGGCACACCTGGGGCGACGAGCTGCTGGTGCTGGTCGGCGGCCGGCTGCAGGCCTCCTCGCCGGCGGACGCGATGGTCGCCCGGGTCGGCGCGGACGAGTTCGCGGTGTGCAGCCGGGTGCCGGACGCCGCCGCCGCGGCCGAGCTGGGCCGTACGCTGCGGGCCGCGGTGTCCACCTCGTACCCGCTGGCCGGGCTGAAGATCGACGCCGGCGCCACGGTCGGCGTCGCGCTGGCGCCGGACCACGGCGACGACGGCCCCACCCTGATGCGCCGGGTCGACGTGGCGCTGTCGAACGCCAAGAACGTGGGCCGGCACGTCACCGTCTACGACCCGTCCATGGAGCAGGAGAGCCTGCAGCGGCTCCGGCTGGTCACCGAGCTGCGGGCCGCGCTCGCGTCCGGCCAGGTGGTGGTCCGCTACCAGCCGAAGGTCAACCTGCGCTCCCGCGAGCTGGTCGGCGTCGAGGCGCTGGTCCGGTGGAACCACCCGGAGTTCGGCGAGGTGGTGCCGGACCGGTTCGTCCCGCTCGCCGAGGTCACCGGGCTGATCGGGGTGCTCACCGACCACGTGCTGCGGATCTCGCTGCAGCAGTGCCGGGCCTGGCTCGACCGCGACCTGCGCATCCCGGTGGCGGTGAACCTGTCCGCCCGGACGCTGCTGGACGCCGAGTTCCCGGACCGGGTGGCCGCGCTGCTGGCCGAGCACGAGGTGCCGGCGGAGATGGTGAGCTTCGAGCTCACCGAGAGCAGCGTGATGACCGACCCGGACCGGATGAAGCCGGTGCTGCAGCGGCTGCACGAGCTGGGCACCGGGCTGTCCATCGACGACTTCGGCACCGGCTACTCGTCGCTGTCCCAGCTGCGCCGGCTGCCGGTGGACGAGGTGAAGATCGACAAGGAGTTCGTCTTCAGCATGGGCACGGACCTCGGCGACCTGGCCATCGTCCGGGCCATCATCGAGCTGGGTCACAGCCTGGGCCTGCGGGTGGTGGCGGAGGGCGTCGAGGACGAGCTGGCCCGCGACCTGCTGGCCGGCAACGACTGCGACGTCGTCCAGGGCTACCTGGTCAGCCGTGCGCTGGACCCGGACCGGCTGGACGCCTGGCTGTCCGCGCGGACCGCGATCCGGCCCGGGCAGCCCGGGGTGCGCGGCCGTCGGCTGCACCTGCTCACCGCCTGAGCGGAGCTCGCCCGGGGTCCGGGCCGGGTCCGGGACGCGGCTCGCGTTGCCAGGCCCGGGGGTCCCGGCCCCGGCGGGGCTCGTTGGGTGGGCCCGTGATCAACGGGACCAGCCCGCCGAGCGCTCGCCCGGGGTCCGGGGCCGTCCCCGGAGTGACACCGTGTACCCTGGCCTCCGCTCGCCCCCTTAGCTCAGTCGGCAGAGCGTCTCCATGGTAAGGAGAAGGTCTACGGTTCGATTCCGTAAGGGGGCTCCGCGCGGTGGCACACCGACCGCCGCCGGGGCGGGGTAGCTCAGTCAGGCAGAGCAAGCGGCTCATAATCGCTGTGTCGCCGGTTCAAGTCCGGCCCCCGCTACCACCCGACCCAGTCCCGCAGCACTCAGTCCCGCAGCACTCAGAGAGGCACCGCCGAAGTGGCCGCCACCGACATCCGCCCGAAGATCACCATGGCCTGCCAGGTCTGCAAGCACCGCAACTACATCACCCGGAAGAACCGGCGGAACGATCCGGACCGGCTGCAGCTGAAGAAGTTCTGCCCCAACTGCGGGCACCACACCGAGCACCGCGAGACCCGTTAGGGCGTGTCCCGGGGATCTCGGTGGAGGGGCGGACACCCGGCGTGGCCTGCCCTACCCGCCGGTAGGCTCCGGGGAGCGACGGTGCACCGGGAGGGACGCGGATGGGCAGGCTCGACGGCAAGGTTGCGATCGTCACCGGCGCGGGCCGCGGCATCGGTCGGGCCACCGCGCTCCGGCTGGCCGCGGACGGCGCCACCGTGGTGGTCAACGACGTCGACGCGCAGCCGGCGCATGAGACCGCGGACCTGGTCAAGCAGGCCGGCGGCGCGGCGAGCGTCAGCCTGGCCGACACGGTGGACCTCGCGGCCGCCCGCGAGCTGGCGGACAGCACGGTCGCCGAGCACGGCGCGCTGGACATCCTGATCAACAACGCCGGGATCACCCGGGACAAGATGTTCCACAACCTGGACGACGAGCTCTTCGACCTCGTCCTGGACGTGAACCTGAAGACCGCGGTGCACGCCGCCCAGGCCGCGATGCCGCACATGCGCGAGGTCGCCAAGGCCGAGCTCAAGGCGACCGGCCGGGTGGCGTACGTGCGGAAGATCGTCAACACCAGCAGCTCGGTCGCCTTCACCGGCAACCCGGGCCAGGCCAACTACACCGCCGCGAAGGGCGCGATCATCTCGCTCACCCGGACGCTGGCCCGGGAGCTGGGCCCGTTCGGCATCACCGTCAACGCGGTCGCGCCGGGCTTCATCGAGACCCGGCTGACCGCGCCCAAGGCGGAGGGCGACGAGCTGGGCGTGCCGGAGCAGATGCGGCAGATGGCCGTCGCGATCACCGCGCTCGGCCGCGCCGGCCGGCCGGAGGACGTCGCCGCGGTGCACGCCTTCCTGGCCGGCCCGGACAGCGACTTCGTGACCGGGGTGACCATCCCGGTCACCGGTGGACAGCTGGGAGTGATGTAGGTGGCGCTGGACGAGTCCTTCGTGGGCCGGAAGTACCCGCCGACCCCGCCGTACGAGGTGGGCCGGGAGAAGATCCGGGAGTTCGCGGACGCGATCGGTGACCCCAACCCGGCGTACCGGGACCCCGAGGCGGCCCGCGCGCTCGGCCACCCGGACGTGATCGCGCCGCCGACCTTCCCGATCCTGCTGTCCATGCGCGCGGGCACGCAGGTGGTCTTCGACCCGGAGCTGGGGCTGGACTACAGCCGCGTGGTGCACGGCGAGCAGCGCTTCGTCTACACCCGGCCGGTGCGGGCCGGCGACCGGCTGACGGTCACGGTTTCGGTGGAGAGCATCCGCTCGGCGGCCGGCAACGACCTGCTCACCACCCGGGGCGACGTCGCCACGGTGGACGGTGAGCCGGTCCTGACGGCGTACTCGACCCTGGTGGCGCGCGGCACGGCGGGAGGCTGACGGTGGCGGTCCGGTACGACGAGGTCGAGGTCGGCAGCGAGCTGCCCGCGCAGACCTTCCCCGTGCAGCGGGTCAACCTGGTCATGTACGCGGGCGCCTCCGGCGACTTCAATCCCATCCACTGGAACGAGCGCTTCGCCAAGGCGGTCGGGCTTCCGGACGTGATCGCGCACGGCATGTTCACCATGGCGGAGGCCGCCCGGGTGCTGACCGACTGGGTGGGCGACCCGGGCGCGATCGAGGAGTACGGGGTGCGGTTCACCCGGCCGGTGGTGGTGCCGGACGACGACACCGGGGCCACCCTCGAGGTGAGCGGCCGGGTGACGGGCAAGCTGGCGGACAACCGGGTCTCGGTGGAGCTGAGCGCCCGCTCGGGTGGCGAGACCGTGCTGGCCCGGGCCCGGGCCGTGGTCCGGCTCGGCTGAGATCGCCCCGGTGCTGCGCCGCTGAGCCGGGGCGACGCCTCGCCGGCCCGGCGGCCGGCCGATCCCGGCTGCGCGGGCACCTGGACGAGAGCCCGCTCGTTCGCTGCACGATGCCCTCACCTTCCGCGCCGTCACCTTCCGCGGGTCGCGGCCCGGCCAGCTGCGCACGCCCGCGCCGGCTGGCCGCGGTCGCGCTGGCCGCCGTGCTCGCGGCCGGCTGCTCGGGCGGTGCGGGCACCTTCCTCGACGCCCGCGCCACAGCCGGGCCCGGGACCCCGACGGCAACCCGGCCGCCGGCGTCCGGTGCCGCCCCTCCCTGCCCGGCCGGCTACGCCCAGCCGGACCCGCGGCGGCCGCGGATCACGCTCGCCTTCGACCTTGCCGACGACCTGGCCACGGTGCGCGGCACCGAGAAGGTGACCTTCACCCCGGACCTGCCGGTCCGCGAGCTGGTCTTCCGGCTCACCGCGAACACCCCGCCGTCGGTCCAGGAGGGCAACCGCGTCCAGGTCACCGCCGCCACCGCCGACCCGGCCGGCGCGGCCTTCCGGGTGCAACCCGCCGGGGCCGCCCCCGAGACCCAGGGCGGCCTGCTGGTCGTCCCGCTGGCCCGCGAGGTCCCGGCCGGCCGGCAGGTCAGCGCCACCGTCGGCTTCACGCTCACGCTCGGCCGGCAGGCCTTCGACCGCTTCGGCACGCTCCGGTCGTACGCGTGGTGGGGAAGCGGGCAGCCGCTGCTCGCCTGGGAGCGCGGGGTCGGCTGGCACTCCGAGCCGATGCTGCGGTTCACCGCGGAGAGCGCCACCAGCGAGGCGGCCGCGGTGGACCTGACGGTGACCGCGCCGGCGCAGTACACGGTGCTCAGCAGCGGCACCCAGGACCCGCCCGCGACCGCCGGGAACGGCCGGCGCCGCTGGCACGCGGTGGCCGACCGGGCCCGGGACGTCAGCGTCGCGGTCGGCCCGTTCACGGTGGCCCAGCGGTCCGTGAACGGGGCCAAGGTGGTCGCCGGCACCCCGGAGGGCAGCCCGCCGGCGGCGCTGCTGGCCGAGGCGGAGCGCGCGGTCCGGGAGCTGTCCCGCCGCTTCGGGCCACCGCCGTTCCCGGTGATCAACCTGGTCCGGCTGCCGGTCGGCGGCGGCGGCATCGAGTACCCGGGCTCGATCCTGATGCTCGACGACAGCCGGCTGGTGACCGTGCACGAGGTCGCCCACCAGTGGTTCTACGCGATGGTCGGCAACTCCCAGGCTCGCGACCCGTGGCTGGACGAGGCGTTCGCCAGCTGGGCGGAGGAGCTGGTGGACGGCAGGGCCACGGTCGACGCGCTCAGGCTGCCCGGCCAGGTCGGCGACTCGACGACCTCGTACGGGAACGACGAGCGTAGCTACTACGCGACCGTCTACGCCAAGGGCGCCGCCGCGCTCACCGCCGCCCGGCAGGCCGCCGGCGCGCAGCGCTTCGACGCGGCGGTGCGCTGCTACGTCAACGCGAACGCGTGGCGGATCGCCCGGCCGGCCGACCTGCAGCGGGCGCTGACCGGCCTGCCGGCCGCGATCGCGGTGCTTCGCGAGGCCGGCGCACTGTGACATCCCAGCGCCTCCGGCGAGCTCGGAGGTCCCCGGCCGGCCCGGGCACGGTGGCCCGGCCGAGCGGCTCAGCGGGCTTCGGCGGCCAGCTTCTGCAGCCGGGTGACGCCCTCCACCAGGTCCTCGTCGCCCAGCGCGTACGACAACCGCAGGTAGCCCGGGGTGCCGAAGGCCTCACCCGGCACCACCGCCACCTCGGCCTCGTCCAGGATCAGCTCGGCCAGCTCGGCGCTGGTCGCCGGGGTGCGGCCGCGCAGCTCCCGGCCGAGCAACCCGCGCACCGAGGGGTAGGCGTAGAACGCGCCCAGCGGCTCCGGGCAGTTCAGCCCGGGCACCTCGCGCAGCATCCGCACGATCGTGCGCCGGCGCCGGTCGAAGGCGGCCCGCATCTCGTGCACCGCGGTCAGGTCGCCGGTCACCGCCGCCAGCGCGGCCCGCTGCGACACGTTCGCCACGTTGCTGGTCAGGTGCGACTGCAGGTTGGTCGCGGCCTCGACCACGTCCGCCGGGCCGATCAGCCAGCCGACCCGCCAGCCGGTCATCGCGTACGTCTTCGCGACCCCGTTCACCACCACGCACCGGTCGGCCAGCTCCGGGACGGCGACCGGCATCGAGACGTGCCGGGCGTCGCCGTACGTCAGGTGCTCGTAGATCTCGTCGGTGACCACCCAGATCCCGGCGCCGGCGGCCCACCGGCCGATCGCCTCGACCCGGTCCGGCGGGTGGACCGCGCCGGTCGGGTTGGACGGCGAGCAGAACAGCAGCACCTTGGTCCGCGGCGTGCGGGCCGCCGCCAGCTGCTCGACGCCGACCTGGTAGCCGGTGGACTCGTCGGTCGGCACCGGCACCGGAACGCCGCCGGCCAGCGCGATCGCCTCCGGGTAGGTCGTCCAGTACGGCGCGGGCAGCAGCACTTCGTCGCCCGGGTCGAGCAGGGTGGCGAAGGCCTGGTAGACGGCCTGCTTGCCGCCGTTGGTGACCAGCACCCGGCTCGCCGGGACGGTCAGTCCCGAGTCGCGGGCGGTCTTCGCGGCGACCGCCTCGCGCAGCTCCGGCAGCCCGGCGCTCGGCGTGTAGCGGTGGTTGCGCGGGTCGGCGCAGGCCGCGGCGGCCGCCTCGACGATCGCGGACGGCGTCGGGAAATCGGGCTCGCCGGCGCCGAAGCCGATGACCGGCCGCCCGGCCGCCTTCAGCGCCTTGGCCTTGGCGTCGACGGCGAGGGTCGCCGACTCGGCGATGGCCGCGATGCGGTCGGACACGCGTGCTCCCATGCGGCCATCCTTTCAGACAGCGGTTCGGACCATCCGTGAGCGTGCACTACACTGTCCGTTCTGGGGTGGCAGGCCCCTGCGCCAGCATGGGCAGGACCAGCCGGTCCGGAGGGGCGTAGCTCAATTGGCAGAGTCCCGGTCTCCAAAACCGGTTGTTGCAGGTTCGAGTCCTGTCGCCCCTGCGCTCGCGGCGCCACCCGTGCCGCCGGCCCGCACGCACGATCGACCGAGGAGACCCTCGTGACCCAGACCCGGCCCGACGCTTCGCCGGCGAAGCCGGCCAAGGCGGCCGCCCGGACCCGTGGCGGCCCGTTCGCCCGCCTGTCGCGGTTCCTGCGCGAGGTCATCGCGGAGCTGAGCAAGGTCATCTGGCCGACCCGCAAGGAGCTGGTGACCTACACGTCCGTGGTCATCGTGTTCGTCTCGGTCATGGTGGCGCTGGTGACCGGCCTGGACATCGCGTTCGCGAAGCTGGTCACCTGGGTCTTCGCCTGACTGACCCGCCAGCAGCCGCGAGCACCGGCCAGCACCTGACAACAGCGGCCAGCGCTCGGCGCCGGCCCGCTCCGACGGAAGAGAGTTCCCCCGTGTCCCAGCTCGACGAGACCGGCCGCCCGGTGCAGGGCGAGCGGCTCGACGCCACCGGCGAGGCGCCGGCCGGCGACCCCGGCGGCGCCCTCGACGCGACCGCCGCGACCGAGCCCGAGGTCGAGGAGGACCCGGCCGCCGAGCTGCGCCGGGCGCTGCAGGTCGCCCCGGGCGACTGGTACGTCGTGCACTCCTACGCCGGCTACGAGAACAAGGTGAAGACCAACCTGGAGAGCCGGATCGCCTCCCTGGACATGGAGGACTACATCTTCCAGGTCGAGGTGCCGACCGAGGAGGTCACCGAGGTCAAGAACGGCAAGCGCCTGCAGGTGCAGCGCAAGGTCTTCCCCGGCTACATCCTGGTCCGGATGGACCTCAACGACGAGTCGTGGGGCGCCGTGCGCAACACCCCGGGGGTGACCGGCTTCGTCGGCGCGACCTCCCGGCCGTCGCCGCTGTCGCTGGACGAGGTGGTCAAGATCCTCGCCCCGGCCACCCAGAAGAAGGCGGAGCGGCCGCAGGTCAAGGTCGTGGACTTCGAGGTGGGCGAGTCGGTGACCGTCATGGACGGCCCGTTCGCCACCCTGCCCGCCACCATCTCGGAGATCAGCCCGGACGCGCAGAAGGTCAAGGTGCTGGTCTCCATCTTCGGCCGCGAGACGCCCGTCGAGCTGTCGTTCAACCAGGTTTCCAAGATCTGAGAGCCACAGAGAAGAGAAGAGTCAGTGCCCCCCAAGAGGAAGCTCGCCGCGGTCATCAAGCTGCAGATCAAGGCCGGTGTCGCGACGCCCGCCCCGCCGGTCGGCCCCGCGCTCGGCCAGCACGGCGTGAACATCATGGAGTTCTGCAAGCAGTACAACGCGGCCACCGAGTCGCAGCGCGGCCAGGTCGTGCCGGTCGAGATCTCGGTGTACGAGGACCGCTCGTTCACCTTCGTCACCAAGACCCCGCCGGCGGCCCGGCTGCTGCTGGCCGCGGCCGGCGTGGAGAAGGGCAGCGGCGAGCCGCACAAGACGAAGGTCGCCACGGTCAGCCGGGACCAGGTCCGGGAGATCGCGCAGACCAAGCTGCCGGACCTCAACGCGACCGACCTCGACCACGCCGAGCGGATCATCGCCGGCACCGCCCGGTCGATGGGCATCACCGTCCGCGACTGAGCGTCGAGGGTCGCCGGCGGTCGCGAGCGGCCGCCACCGCCGCGCCGGGCCGGCTCGTCCGAGCCCGCCGGGACGGCACCGCGGAGGCCCGACCGGGCCTCCGGCACACCCGTGGGAGGGTCGGCGCCCGCCGGCCCGCCATGACCACAGGAGGAACCACAGTGAAGCGCAGCAAGGCGTACCGGGCCGCGGCCGAGCAGGTCGACCGGACCCGCCTGCACTCCCCGCTCGAGGCGGCCCGGCTGGCCAAGCAGACCTCGACGACCAAGTACGACGCGACCGTCGAGGTCGCGATGCGGCTCGGCGTCGACCCCCGCAAGGCCGACCAGATGGTCCGCGGCACGGTCAACCTGCCGCACGGCACCGGCAAGACCGCCAAGGTGATCGTCTTCGCGTCCGGCGACAAGGCCGCCGAGGCCGAGGCGGCCGGCGCGGACGTGGTCGGCGCCGAGGACCTCATCGCCCGGATCCAGGAGGGCTTCCTGGACTTCGACGCGGCCATCGCGACGCCGGACCAGATGAGCAAGGTCGGCCGGATCGCCCGCATCCTCGGCCCGCGCGGCCTGATGCCCAACCCGAAGACCGGCACCGTGACCATGGACGTCGCGAAGGCGGTGGCGGACATCAAGGGCGGCAAGATCACCTTCAAGGTGGACAAGCAGTCCAACCTGCACCTGGTGATCGGCAAGGCGAGCTTCCCGGTCGAGCGGCTGGTGGAAAACTACGCGGCCGCCCTGGACGAGGTGCAGCGGGCCAAGCCGGCCGCCGCCAAGGGCAAGTACCTGAAGAAGGTCACGTTCGCCACCACGATGGGCCCGGGCATCCCGGTCGACCCGAACCAGACCCGCAACCTGCTCGCCGAGGAGGTCGCTCCGGTCTAGCTGTCAGGCGCCCCGGGAGAGGTCCCGGGGCGCCAGTGAGTCGTCTCCGGCGGCCGCTCCCGGCCGGCTCCGCGCGCCGCCTCGACGACACCCACTTCCGCTGACCGTGACGAAGAGCGTCATATCCGTCCGGCTGTGCCGTCACCAGGGTGTGGGAGAGGAGGTCCGCGTCGAGGGGCTCACCAAGTCCTTCGGCCGCCAGGTCATCTGGGAGGACGTCACCCTGACCCTGCCGCCCGGCGAGATCTCGGTCCTGCTGGGCCCGTCCGGCACCGGCAAGTCGGTCTTCCTCAAGTCCCTGGTGGGCCTGCTCACGCCCGAGCACGGCAGCATCGTCGTGCGAGACGTCGACCTCGTCAGCTGCAGCGACAAGCAGCTGTACGAGATCCGCAAGCTGTACGGGGTCCTGTTCCAGGACGGCGCGCTGTTCGGGTCGATGTCGCTCTACGACAACATCGCCTTCCCGCTGCGGGAGCACACCCGCAAGCCGGAGCGGGAGATCCGCGACATCGTCACGGAGAAGATGGAGATGGTCGGGCTCGCCGGCGAGGAGCAGAAGCTCCCCGGCGAGATCTCCGGCGGGATGCGAAAGCGGGCCGGGCTGGCCCGCGCGCTGGTGCTGCAGCCGGAGATCATCCTCTTCGACGAGCCGGACTCGGGTCTCGACCCGGTGCGGGTGGCGTACCTCAACCAGCTGATCGTCGACCTCAACGCGCGCACCGACGCGACTTTCCTGATCGTGACCCATGACATCGGCACCGCCCGGACGGTGCCGGACAACCTCGGGCTGCTGTTCCGCCGGGAGCTGGTGATGTTCGGCCCGCGGGAGCAGCTGCTCACCTCGACCGAGCCGGTGGTGGAGCAGTTCCTCAACGGCCGGCGCGAGGGGCCGATCGGGATGGCCGAGGAGAAGGACGCCGCGCAGGTCGAGCGCGAGCTCGCGGAGCTGGACGGGAACGGCGGGCCGCCGGACGGGACGCCCGGGTCGAAGGGCGCGACCGACGGCGGGGTGCCGCCGCAGCTCGAGCCCTCGGAGGGGGTACCGCACCGGCAGGCGGCCGACCGCCGGCAGGCGCGGGTCCGGCAGATGCTGCACACCCTGCCCGGCGCCGCGCAGGAGGCGGTCCGGCGGAGCCTTCCGGAGCCGCCCCCGGGCGACGGCTGGCGGTCCCGGCCGGATTCCCGCGGCGGGTCCGGGTACGGCGACAAGCGTCCGGACGACAAGCGTCCGGACGACAAGCGTCCGGACGACAAGCGTCCGGACGACAAGCGTCCGGACGAGATGCCCCCGGACGACAAGCGCCCGGACGA